>JANQOV010000146.1 GCA_028285645.1 Hyphococcus sp. | reverse complement strand
TGCTGAAATCACCGCCCTTAAAACGCAGCTTGCAAAAATTCAGTCCGGAGACGGATTACCACCGAGCCGTAATGTTGCCGCAGCGATCGCGCTTGCTGCGCTCGAGCGCAAGGCCGATCAGGGCGAGCCTTTTCTCGAAGAGTTTGAAGTGCTTTCGCAAATGGCGCCGAATGATGCGAATCTGGCTGGGCTCGCGCCGGTTGCAGGCACCGGCGCGCCGCCGCTAGGGCAATTGAAAGCAAGTTTTCCGAAGGCCGCCATGGCGGCGCTTGCGGCCGCCGGCCAGGGCCGCGCGAAAAACGCTGGCGGGGCGCTTTGGGCGCGCCTGCAAGGTCTGGTGAGCGTTCGCCCGGCGAACCCGCAAGAGGGTGAAACCCCCCGCGCTATCATCTCCCGCGCCGAAGCGAGCCTTGAAAATGACGATCTAAACGGCGCGCTAACTGAGCTTTCTGCTTTGACAAGCCCGGTACGCGACGAAATGGCGGATTGGCTGGAAATGGCAAGCGCGCGCGCCAATATTGCTGCTAGTATCGATGCGCTGAATGAACGGCTGCTTAATCAATTGCAGCGATAGAATTCTCATATGATTCGCATTCTGCAGTTTTTGTTGTTGATTGTTTTGATCGCCGGGACCATCACCTTTGTTGCCGGGCTTGAAGGCCGAATCCAGGGCGAAGCGTTTGGCTGGAAATTTAACGGCTCATCAGGGTTGATTGTCGGCGGGTTCGTATTGCTGATCATTGCGGTCAGTTATCTGACTGGCGTTGTCAAAGACTTGATGGCGCTGCCGGCCAAAATGAGAGCGCGGGAGGCCAAAGCGCGCCGTGAAAAAGGGATCGTTGCGCTGACCCGCGGCCTTGAGGCTGTCGCCGTGGGTGACGCCAGCGATGCTGTCCATCATGCCCGGATTGCGCGCCGACATCTTGATGAAATGTCGCTGACACGATTGTTGAGCGCCCAGGCGGCGCAAATGAACGGCGATGATATTGCCGCCCGCGACAGCTTCTCAGCTATGCTTGAAGCGCCTGAAACCGAGTTTCTCGGATTGCGCGGGCTCTATCTGCAGGCGATGGCTCGCAATGACAAAGACGCCGCCCGCGCTCATGCGGAAAGAGCGTTTGCGTTGCGGGCGAACGCCAAGTGGGCCTTTCAATCTGTATTCGACTTGGCGCTTGAGCGCGGCGCCTGGGGTGACGCGCGTGCGGCGCTAGTGAAAGCGCGCAAGAACAAGCTTTTACCGTCCGTAGAAATCGACCGTGCCGACGCGGTGTTGTTGAGCGCAGACGCTGCTTCGGTGCTTCTTGCGGGCGATGAAAAAACAGCAGTCGGAGAAGTAGAGGCGGCGCTCAAGCTGGCGCCTGGTTTCACGCCGGCGGCGGTGACTGCGGCGCGGCTATATGGCGGGCAAGGTCGCAAAGCCAAGGCAGTGAAGATTTTGGAACACGCCTTTGCCGTTGCGCCGCATCCGGCGCTGGCGCGGGCTTTAGGTGCGGTTTGTACGGATGAAAAAGCTGAAACCCGCGCGCAAGCGTTCGCACGGCTTGCTGACAAAGCTGCGGATTCGCCGGAGGCGATCTTGTTAAGAGCCCGCCGCGATTTATTGCAGGAAGACCACGACGCAGCGATAGCCAGGTTGGAGCCATTGCTTGCGGATGCGCCTACCGCTGAAACGCTGACGTTGATGGCGGAGGCGATGACGGCGAAACACGGCGAGGCGGCGGCTCGCGGATGGTACGAACACGCAGCCTCCGCGCCGCGTGACCCGCGGCCCGGTGCTGATGGAGAATTCCATTTCACTAGAGAAGGCTGGGCGCAATTGGTGCGGGAATATATGGCGCATGGACGCCTTTCGCCGCCGCCGCTCGAAGCTGCACATTTTAGGCTTTCCACTGAAGAGATTAAGTTGTTGGCGGCGCCGCCGGTCTTGGCGGCCGCCGATGACGCTGAAGCCGAAAGCCAGGAAGAAGCAGAAGACGACTTTTCTAAAGTAACCGTGCCACAGGGCGACTTATCTCGAGGCGAGGAACCGGTCCCCGAAACAACGAGCACTGACGAAGACGATCATATTCACAATGACGAGGAGGCCGACCGGGCTGCGACTGCAGCGCGAAAGGTGTCATGAATTTGCCGTCTTGGCTGCTTCAGCGGCGTAATCTCAAGCCGGAACGCTCATTCAGCTGCTTTTTTGAAGTCGGTTTGCGCCTCTGGCGCAGGCTCCGGCGATTGATCAGCGCCCGTATCGTCAGCCGGCCCATCCCTGGTCTCGGCCTCGTGTCGAGGCGCTTCGTCGGCCGCTAGGTCGCTTGCCGCTGCGTTTTGTTCTTCTTTTTCCTTCGCCGCCGCTTTCGCTTCTTTCTCGGCGCGTTTTTTCTCCGCCTTTTCGGCTTTCGAGCGTTTCTTGAGTTCTTTTTTGGTTGGCGCGATTTCGGTCGCGGCGCTGTCTTGTTGCGTCTTTAGCTTTTCAAGTCCTTCTTCGGCCAGGGTCTTGACTGCGAGGTAGTTGATTTTGCCGGTGCCAAGCACGGGCACTTCATTGACGCAGACGATTTTCTTAGGGACCGCGATTTCCGGCACGCCATGGGTCTGCGCCCAGGCGAGGAGAACGCCGCGCGGCGCCTCGGCCCGGTCGGTCACCAGTATAATCTGCTCGCCCTTTTTGGGGTCGGGCATGATGGCGGCGGCGTGGAGATTGTCTGGCCAGACCGCCGAAGCGCAGTTCTCAACTATGGCGAGCGAGACCATCTCACCGCCGATTTTCGCAAAGCGTTTCAGCCGCCCGCGGATTGAAACATAGCCGCGTTCATCGATGGCGACGATGTCGCCCGTGTCGTGCCAACCATCGACAAGCGGCTGAATAACGCCCGGCTGCTCAGGCGAGAGATAGCCTTGCATGACGTTCGGGCCGCGAACGAACAGGCGGCCCGCATTTTCAAGGCCCTCGACGGGCTCAAGGCGCGCTTCCACAGCGGGCAGTAACTTCCCGACCGTTCCGGAGCGAATATCGCCCGGCTGGTTCGCCGCCAGGACAGGCGCCGCTTCTGTGACGCCATAACCTTCCAGCACTTCAAATCCAAAGCGCTTTTCAGCGGCTGCTCTGGTTTCGTCACGCACGCGCTCGGCGCCACAGACCGCGATGCGCAGGGACGACATGCCGCCTTCCTCGCTCGCCCGCATATATTGGGAAAGAAACGTGTCGGTGGCGAAGAGGACGGTTGAGTTGGTTTCGAAAATTCGTTGTGGGATGATTTTGGTTTGTAATGGCGATGGGTGCATGACCACCGGATGGCCGTTGAGAATGGGCCAAAGCGCGCCGGCGGTAAGTCCATAACAATGGAATGTCGGCAACGGATTGAAAAACTTGTCGGTTGGTTCAAGGTGAACATGGGCCGATATCTGTTCGATATTGGCGATAATATTGGCGTGGCTAAGCACCACGCCTTTCGGCGCTCCTTCCGTGCCAGACGTAAACAAAATCACGCCCGGCTCGTCCGGATTTGGACTTGCCGCCAGCAAAGACGGCAGGATCGGGCCAGCGATCGCCAGCGCCTTGTCAAAAGGCGTCAGTTCTTCCCTGAGGTCTTCTAGATACAAAATTTCGACCGCACCTGAGAGTTCGTCGGCGAGCTTTTGCAGATTTGCCAGGTCAATGAATTTCTTGGCGGTGACGATGCGGGAAACCTCTGCGGCCTTACAGGCTGCGAGCAGGTTTTTTGAACCGGCGGTAAAGTTCAGCATCGCTGGCACACGCCCGCGCGACAGCACAGCAAAAAAAGCGATCATCGCGCCCGCGCCGGTGGGCAACAATACCCCGACGCGTTCTTTCTCGCGTGTGTGCCTTGCGATCGCGCCGCCTATTGCGAAGGAGCCGCGGGTTAGATCCTTGAAGGTGATGTCCCTGCCGTCGCCGTCCGTGAGCGCGACCGTGTTCGCCCCGTTCTTGCGGGCGCTTTTGAGATATGCGTGGAAAATTGCGCGCCGTGACCGGCGCTCAATGCGTTTAACCGGATCGCCCATTTGCAAAGCGTCCCACCCTGACCGTTAGCCCGCAATGGCGGGGCTTAATTTTCTTTAAGAATAGATGATTATCGCCCGCAACGCAAAGCAAAGCGGCTATGTTCCGCCCCTTTGGTCAGCGATATTTGTCGTTTAGCCCTTGGCCCGCCAAGATCATCGGTAGGATTTTTTCAAGACGCCGCGCTTTGGTGTCGTCGCGTTTGGCGTCGGCGATATAATCGGCATATTCGCGCTGCAGGCCCGGGGTAAGCGTTTTGAAGCTCGTTCCCGCCTTTTTGTTATCCTGCAGCGCTTCTTTAAGGGGTGTGGGGACAACGAGCGGCTTGTTGCGGCTCGCCGTAATTTCTTTTCCATCCCGAACATGCGCGATGGCTTCTTTCACATATTTTTTGATCAGCGCCGATTTAATGTCAGCAGCCTTGTGCATGCGCCACTGACGCAAAGCCTTGGTCTTGCCTTCCTGGGCGTTGATGAGAATGTTCTCTTCATCCTTAAGAAGCGCGCCCTGATGGAACCACAAACCAAAATAGGATTTGAACCCGCCAAGGCCGACAACATTTTTGCCGTTCAGCGTGTAGCAAGGCGCGCCCCATTTGATTTCTTCTTCAAGTTCCGTTGACTGAAGAATAGTGCGTAGGCGCTGCAACTCTTCGCGCCATTGCGGCGCGTTCTTTATAAAGTTGTCGACAGTTTTGGCGCGTTTCATAAAGCCTCCGCAATTTCGGCGGCGATTGCTTTTGCCGCTGCGGCTGCATCCTCCGCGGCGATGATAGGACGCCCCACGACAAGATAGTCAGAACCGCCTTTAATCGCGTTGGCCGGCGTGACGATGCGTTTTTGATCGTCAGCGTTTGCGCCGGCGGGACGGACGCCGGGGGTTACCACAAGCAATGCATCGCCGAACCGCGCTTTGATCGACGCCGCTTCCTTTGCTGACGCAACAACGCCGTCGGCGCCCGCTTCAGCGGCGAATTCTGCGCGTTTCAGGACGAGGTCTTCCAGCGGCATATCGATCCCGGATTTGGCAAGACTTGCTTGGTCCAGGCTGGTCAGCACGGTAACGCCGAGGATTTTGAGCCGCTCGTCGTCGCTGCGCCCTGCGACGGCGCCTGCGAGTACGTCCGGTTCTGCATGAACGGTCAGAAAATCAGCGCCCAGCCGGCAAATGCTTTGAACGCCCCGCTCGACGGTCGCGCCGATATCGTGGAACTTGAAATCGATGAACACTTTCTTGCCGGCTGCGGAAAGCTCTTCTGCAAGCGCAATACCGCCCACCGGCATGAGTTGATAACCGATCTTGTAGAAGCCGCCTTGATCGCCGATCGCCTCCACTAAGGACTTGGCGCGCGCCGTATCGGGGACATCAAGGGCGATAATCAGTTTCTCGCGCGCATTCGTCATGACGCCTTCTTTCTCTTGGCGGCGTTCCGCTTTGCGAAACTTTTGCCAGCCCGCAGTTTCGGGGTCGAGGCCATTTTGCGTTTTGGCTTTGCCGGTTTTTTCGGCTTGTCGTCGTCAAAGACTTTTTCCTTGAACCCGCAGAGATCGACAATCCCGCAAGCCGAACATTCAGGTCGCCGCGCCTTGCAGACATAACGCCCATGCAGAATGAGCCAGTGATGAGCGTGTTGCATAAACTCTGGCGGGGTGATCTTTTCAAGGCCAAGTTCGACCTCAAGCGGGTTTTTGCCGGGCGCTAACCCGGTGCGGTTTGAAACTCTGAAAATATGCGTGTCGACCGCAATGGTGGGTTCGCCAAAGGCGACATTCATGACCACATTGGCGGTCTTGCGCCCGACGCCGGGCAGTTTTTCAAGGGCCTCCCGATCTTGCGGCACCTCGCCGCCGAAATCATCGATCAGCATCTGAGAGAGAGCGATCACGTTTTTTGCTTTGTTGCGCCAAAGTCCGATAGTCTTGATCATGTCGCCCAGTTTCTTTTCGCCGAGCGCCGCCATTTTTTGCGGGCTGTCAGCGATGGCGAACAGGTCCTTAGTCGCCTTGTTGACGCCTTCGTCGGTTGCCTGCGCCGAAAGGGCGACAGCGACAACCAGGGTGAACGGGTCTTTATAGTAAAGCTCAGTCTTCGGCGCCGGCGCCTTGTCGGCGAGCCTGGCGTAAAGCGTGTGGGCCTTTGCGCGGGTCATCTTGCGCGGCATTTAAACACCTATTTAGAGACTTGGCGGCTTGGGCGAAGTAGGTGCGACTCTAACGATCCTGCCAGACGGGTCAAAGCACGCAAAATCATTTGTCGGCGACCCCCGCCCGCGCTTATGATCGCGCCCATGGTTCGGTCAAAGTACAGTGAGGACATGCCGCCTTGTCGCAAGGGCCGCGCGACATCCCGCTCCGGTCTGGATGACATAGACCCGGAAAACAATCTGTTCGACGCGATCCTCTACCCGAACCGCTCCTTACGCAATCGCGGCTTCGCCGCCATTATGGCGATTGTAATCAGTGTCAATCTAACATTCGGCCTCTATTTCTATTCCAAAGGCGCTTGGCCGGTGCTCGGGTTTTGTGGGCTTGATATACTCGCCGTCTGGATCGCCTTTAAGGTGAGCTATCGCCAGGGACGTTTGCGAGAACGCGTGCGCATTGACGAAAACGAAATGTGGGTGGCGCGGGTTCTGCCGTCAGGACATGAGACCCGCTGGAAACTGCAGCCCGTATGGACGCGTGTTGAGTTTGACCGCCCGGTCGCCCATGAAAGCCAGGTGCGCGTCGTGAGCAAGGGCCGCACGCTGATCCTTGGCTCTTTTTTGTCGCCCGAAGAACGCGGCCGCTTTGCGACGGCGCTTCAAGGGGCGCTTAACCGGGCGCGGGGCTGATTTGCAGCGCCCGACACTGTGGAAGCTTCAATGATCTGGTTTTTTGTCATCGTCGGCGGTTTGTTGGCGGCGCTTGGTCTACTTTATTGGCGCTGGCGGCGGGGCGTCGATGCGCAAATCGCAGAAGGCGCCGCCATTGAGTGGGCGCAGTTAGAGAAACACGAGCCGGAATTTCTTGAGGGATTGAGTCGCGAAGAATTCAATGAAGTGTACGCCCGCGTCCACACGCCGAGATTTCCCGGCTATGCGCTCGCCGCCTTTGCGACGTTCCTGATTTCCCTGCCTGTTTCATTCGTTCTGCTGGCCGGCGCGCTTTGGGGGTTGCAGTCGATTGGTGCGATCCCCGAGCCAGTCGAAGTCGCTGACAGATTGCTGCTGGAAGGCGATCAGGTGCGGTTTTTTAAATCCGCGCCGCCCGAGGCTGCGCTTTATTATATCGAGGATCTTTCGGGATTTTATTATTTCTTTGGTATCATCGTCATTTGGCTTTTGATCGTGGCCTTTTACATGCGGCGGTATCACGGGCGCCGGCCGGGCTACCTACGCGACGAGATCATTCGTTCTCGGCAAAAGGGGGATTAGCTTTGCAATATCTACATACCATGGTGCGGGTTCGTGATCTTGACGCGTCCTTGAAGTTTTACTGCGATCAGCTTGGTCTGGTTGAAGTGAGCCGCAAAGATGTTGAGGCGGGGAGGTTTACGCTGGTCTTTCTTGCTGCGCCCGATGATGTCAGCCGGGCAAAGGAAGATAGCGCGCCCTTTCTTGAGCTCACCTACAATTGGGACCTGGAGGACTATGGCGAAGGCCGCAATTTTGGTCATCTCGCATTTCGGGTTGATAACATTTACGAAACCTGCGCAGCGCTGATGAATGCAGGCGTCACCATCAACCGCCCGCCGCGCGACGGCCATATGGCTTTTGTTCGATCGCCCGACAACATCTCCGTCGAACTCCTACAAAAGGGCGCAGCGCTGGCGCCAGAGGAGCCCTGGGCGTCAATGGAAAATACAGGCCATTGGTGACTTGGCCTCATGTTATGCGATTATTAACCGACTAACGCCGATAAACGACCGGCATTCTTGAAGGCGAAACGTTGCCCCCCGTGTCTGATAAAGCCGTTACTCTCGATCATGTCTCCAAACGCTATGGCAGTTTTACCGCCGTCGATGATTTGTCGTTTTCGGTGGCGAAAGGAGAGATTTACGGGTTTTTAGGCCCCAACGGTGCTGGTAAGACCTCGACCTTACGAATGATGCTCGACATTATCCGACCAAGCGCCGGCAAGCTTGAAATTCTGGGTTCTGAAACCGCCATCGATGTGCGCGCCCGCATCGGGTATCTGCCGGAGGAGCGGGGCCTTTACCGTAAGATGCGCGCCGGAGAGACGATCGCCTATTTCGCGCAATTGCGCGGGCTCTCGCGGCGTGACGCCAAGACAAAGGCTGCGGAACTGCTTGAGCGCTTTGGACTCGGGTCATTCGCGCGCGCGAAAAACGAAGCGCTTTCAAAAGGCATGGCGCAAAAGATTCAGCTGTTATCGACCATCGCTCATGACCCGGAATTGCTTATTCTTGACGAACCTTTTTCTGGCCTTGATCCGATTAATCAGCAGACCCTTGAAGGCTTAATCAAGGAACTGCGCGATGACGGGCGCACGATCATTTTCTCAACCCATGTCATGCAGCATGCAGAGCGTTTGTGTGATCGTTTCCTAATTCTCGCGAACGGCCAAAAACGGTTTGAAGGTACGCTACAGCAGGCGCGCGCCGCATTTTCCCATCGGCTGCATGTGACGAGTTCGTCGCCGGTCGAGCGCTTGCGCAATCTTGAGACGGTTTCGTCATTGTTTGTGGAAGATACGACGCCCGATGGCGTCGAAACGAGCTATAGCGTTGATTTGCAAAACGGCGCTGATATGCAGGCCTTTCTGCGGGAAGCCGTTGAAAAGGACGTGTCGCTGTCGCGTTTTGAACAGGCGGGCGCGACCTTGCACGACATTTTCGTCGCCCTTGCCGGCGACGAAGAGGAGGGCGCAGCCGCCGCGCCGAAAGTTCCACGGTTGGAGGCGGCGGAATGAGACAGATCCTCCTCATCGCCTGGCGCGAATATAAGCAATACATCTTTTCGCGCGGATTTTTGTTGTTCTTGGTGATGTTTCCGGTCGGTCTCGTTTTCATGGGCGCTGCGATCGGGTTTCTTGAAAAGAACAAGCCGGTGCGCGCCTTTGTCGTCTATGATGAAACCGGCGCTTATCTGGAGGATATCGACCGCGCCATTGAGCGGCGGCATTTGTTCGATTCGATCTATGCCTGGGACGAATATCTGCTGCTGCACGGTCGTCGCGAAGCGCTCGATGACGATCTTATTCCAGCACCCTTTACAGGAGATGGCGTAAACGACCGTCGCGCACAGGATTTCATGAAAGCGGGAGGGTTTGCCGCAGCGCAGTCGTCCGCGGCGCCTTATCTGAAAGCTGGAGCGCCAGCCTTTTCAAGGCCGCGGTCCGCCTTTGAACGGATTGCTTTACCGCCTGACGTTGCGGCGGCGCAAAGCCGAGACGCAGCTAAAGAACTCCTGCGTCCTTATCTACTGGAAGAGCGGTTAGCGCCCCGCGGGGACGGTTCTGGCGCTGTGATCTTCGCCGGATTGATCATTCCTTCAGATTTTGGCGCCGAGGGGCAGTCGGAGGCCGCGCAATATTGGAGCCGCAACCTTACCGATGTTGGGCTTCGCGACACTCTGGAAGGGGCTTTAAGCACAGCATTGCGGCGCAAGGCGGTGTCGAGCTTTGGGCTAACGCAAGACGTTATCGATGATATTTCGGCAATTGAGGCGCCGTTTGCGTCCTTCCGGCCCGACAAGGCGACCGACGAAGCAGAACTCGGGCTTGGCGACAGCATTGAAACGGCGCTGCCGGCGGTGATGACCTATATGCTGCTCGTAATCATCTTCGGCGTCGGCAATTTATTGCTTACGAACACGATCGAAGAGCGCTCGAACAAGATCGTTGAAGTCTTGTTGTCATCGGTGACGGCGAACCAGTTGATGATGGGCAAGCTGGTCGGGATTGGCGCCGTCGGCCTGACCATGCCGGCCATTTTTCTTTTCGGCGGCATTGGCGTTGCAGCGACAGCTGGCGGCGACGGCGCTATGGACCTCATCATGTCGGCGCTTTTTTCCTCCAACCTGCTAGCGATCTATCTCTTTTATTTTTTCTGCGCCTATCTCATTTTTGCGATGCTGTTTTTGGCGATCGGCGCGGTGTCGAATTCCCTGCAGGACGCGCAGTCCTATATGGGGCCGGTCATGTTGCTGGTGTTTGCGCCTTTGCCGTTTATGCTGATGGTGTTTCAAAATCCCAACGGGCTGGTTGCATCAATCCTCACATGGATTCCCGTATATACGCCTTACGCAGTGATGATGCGCGCAGCGTCCGATCCGCCCTTGTGGGAGATACTGGGCGCAACAGCGCTGATGCTGGCTTTCGCCATCTTCCTGATGCGGATTATGGGCCGCATTTTCCGGCAGGCGATATTACAAGCAGCGCCGCCAAAGGCCGGCGAGGTTTGGCGCCTTGCAAAAGGGGAGGCGTCCTAGGGGCGCTCAGACGCTCGCGCCGGATCGTAGATGAATTTTCGGCCGCAATAGCCGCACACCGCCTCGCCGTCCTCAAGTGAATACCAGACGAGGGGGTGGCCGAGCGCGCCGCCGCCACCATCGCATGAAATGCGCATTTCGCTGACATAGATGATTTCGGGCGGCGGCGTTTTTGATACATCCGAGAGCATAAGCGGCATCCGATAAGGGTTGGTCATGCAATGCCGGGCGTGCGCCAATCCGTCAAGTCTGTTGAGCGACAGCCCTCGTTGACGCAGCGGCGCTAATTCCCGATAAGCCGAACCAATGGAAACAACAGAATTCCGTGACTACGCCATCGCCGCGCGCGGCGTTCGCAAGACCTACGCTGCGTCAAAAAAAGCGTCAGCGAAGGAAGCGCTTAAGGGTATCGATTTGTTCGTGCCGCAAGGCTCGATATTCGGCCTTCTTGGGCCCAACGGCGCTGGCAAATCGACTTTTATCAATATCCTTGCAGGACTTGTCACCAAGACCGCCGGCGATATCGCTGTCTGGGGATTCGACATTGATCGCCATGGCAGGCAGGTGCGTGCGGCGCTTGGGATCGTGCCGCAGGAAATCAACATGGATGTTTTCTTCACGCCGAAGGAGGCGCTTGAAATCCAAGCTGGGCTTTACGGCGTGCCGAAAGGTCAACGCCGCACGATGGAGATTTTGAGCGCGCTCGGGCTCGCGGACAAGTCTGATGCCTACGTGCGCCAGCTTTCCGGCGGCATGAAGCGGCGGCTTCTGGTCGCCAAGGCCATGGTGCATTCGCCGCCGATCCTTATCCTTGATGAGCCGACCGCCGGCGTTGATATCGAATTGCGCAAACAGCTTTGGGACTATGTGCTGGAATTGCATGCAGCAGGCGTCACCATCGTTTTGACGACGCACTATCTCGAAGAAGCGCAGGAGCTATGCAAGGAAATCGCAATCATCCATGAGGGCAATGTAGTCGCCTGCGAGCCGACGGAAAAGTTGATCGCCTCCCTTGACCGCAAGACCTTGATGATCACGCCTATCGACGAAGTCACAGCGCCGCCCGATCTTGCGCCGTTCAGCTCGGAAGTGACACCTGATGGCCGCCTTGCAATCCCCTATCAACCGTCAAAAGCGCAGGTTGCTGCCATTCTGGAGCGCGTCTCTCATGCAGGCATTGGCGTCAAGGACCTCACGACTGTCGAATCCGATCTTGAAGATGTCTTTCTCGAATTGACCTATCGGCAAGACGGATGAGCGCAGTACGTTGAAACTTCAAGCGCTTCATTCTTGCTCATCTTGGTCGATCGGTTTCCACGGTGCGCCGCTATCAATATTCACCGCATGCGCCCGTAAAGCTTGTGCGACCAAGAGCGGATCGCCCTTCAGCGCTTCGTGATCGATCTTCTCTCCGAAAGTGATGGTGTAGGATTTGCCTTGCTTGTTCAGCAGCTCATTAAATAGCGTAATGTCGCGTAGTTCAGTGCTGAGTTTCCAGAACCAGTAATACAGCCAGGAGTTGCGCGCCGTAATATGCGCCGGCACGACAGGGCATTTGTATTTCCGAGCAAAGATGGCGACAGAGGCGAGCCATTCCTGTTCGGTTAGGTACTTGTTCTCATCCATGAAGGCAATGCGGCCGGATGGGAATAAGACGACACATTTTTCGCTTTGAAAAGCTTTCACGACGCTGACCAGCGTCTCGCGCGAGCGCGTCGGCGTTCGTTTTTCTTCAACCCATTCTACCGGTATGATCATCTCTTCGAGATTGGGAGCCGCCCGAATCGCATCTCGATTGGCAAAAAAGGTGATGTCCGAGCGATGGTTTTTGATGGCGTCAAACACGGCAATTCCGTCAGGAATTCCCGTCGGATGAGTGATGGCGAGCAACACGCGGCCTTGCTCGGGAACGTTCTCGACGCCGCGGGCTGTCAGATCGATATGGAGTAGCGTGCTTAAGTAATCGAACACGCCGCGCGCCGGCATCGGACGGATGGCGTCAGCCATTTTTACCGCCGCCTTGTATCGTAGCAGGGGGTAAAGGATCGACCGGTAGAGCGGCCATAGCCGAGAGTGTTTCAACTTAGTTGCACGTTCCTCGATCAGCACATCGACAATGTGCTTTTCGTCGCCGGTTCCTGCGCCGGCGTTGCCGGCAGCGATGCTCGTCTGATTGGCGTTCAAGGGCCCGTATCGCTCGTTTTACCGCCTCATTGCATTTAAGGCGCTTCCTTGCGTGACTTTACTAAGGTTCGGGCATGCTATCAAAAGACGTCATGGAAAATCTTAAGTCTCTTGAGGAAAAAGCCGCCAAAGGGGATGCGGGCGCGCAATACCGGTTGGCTGCTGTGCTTGCGCAAGCCGGGCGAACGGATGAAGCAGGGCCCTGGCTACAAAAAGCAGCGGCGGCGGGTCATCCAGGCGCGCTTTATACCCAAGCCACCGAGATGCTGAGCAAACCGCCGGAAGAGATGGATCCGCCGCAGATTGCAGCTCTGCTGGAACGCGCGGCGAATGCCGGCGGTGCGGCGGCGGCGCGGCAATTGGCCGTCTTAAAAGCGCTTGGATTAGGAACGCTAGAGGATTGGTCGGGCGCTGTCCGCCTGGTCATCAAGGCGGCGCAGGCAGGACACCCCGCCGCTTACCGCGAACTCGCATTGCTTTCTCATCTAACGTCCACGGATCAAATGGATTATACTGCGCTCTTGCGCATTGCAGCGATGAAAGGCGATTGGGCGGCGCTTTATCTGGCGTTGCGCAAAGGCGGCGTCTTTAACGCCGGCGAGGGCGCGGGTCTTGCGGCGCAGCTCAAAAAGGGCGGCGCGCCTCTGGCGGACAGATTGCGTGATCCTGTGGGAGAAGCGTCCGCTGCGCCGACAGTTGATTATGTAGCGCTTGAAAAGGCGGCGATTGAGTATGCGCCGGCGCGGCTTTCCGCGCCGAAGTGGCTCAATCAGCATCCAGACATACTTTCTTTTCAGCGGTTTTTGTCGGTTGAGACGTGCGATTACCTGATCTGTGCTGCAGCGGGACTGTTAAAGCCGTCAAGAGTCGTTAATTCAAAAACATCAGCTTCCGATCATGCTCAATATCGTTCTTCTGACGGCGCGATTCTGGGGCTCGTCGATCTCGATCTTGCGTTGATTGCAATTTATCAGCGCCTTGCCCTTGCAGCGGATGCGCCGGTTGGAAACTGCGAGTTGATGGGCGTCCTGCGCTATCGTCCGGGGCAGGAATATCTGCCGCATCATGATTACCTTCCCGAGGACGCCAGCGACTATTCGGAAATTAAGCGCGCTGGGCAGCGTGCGTGCACCGTTCTTGTGCCCTTAAATGACGGATATGAAGGCGGCGAGACGCGATTTCCGGAGCTTGATATTTCCGTAATGGGCGCAGCCGGCGACGCCTTGGTGTTCCACAACATTGATCAGGCAGGCGCGCCTTTGCCGCAATCCTTGCATGCGGGATTGGCGGTGACGGCCGGTGAAAAATGGATATTGACCTTGTGGGTCCGCGAGCGTCGCTTTTGGTTCTGGTCTTGAGCGCGTTATTCGCCAGCGCTTTCGCGATAGGGTTCGCCCGCAAGGTGCAGCAGTAAAAATGAAGCAGCGATAAGAAGCGCAACCGCCGCAACGCCGCCGCCATTATTGCCAAGGTAGTTGCCGACAGCGCATACAAGTGAAATGACAATATAGGGCGCGAGTGGCGGATTCTCATGTCGAAAACGCACGAAGAACATGCTCACTGCTGCAATAAAAAGCAGCACGGATAAAAAATCGAAAATTGTTTCCACGTCGTATTCTCCAATCACGGAAATCTAGGAACGGCGTGCTTAAAAAGGTCTTAGGAGACGTGGTTAATCAAAAGTAAAGGAGGCCTCCCCAACCTACGGAAGGTCGCTTTTCAACCGATTGTGATAACGGATCAGTCTGCGCCCAACATCGCGTCGCGAAGGGCGCGGAGTTCATTACCTTGATACCAGCTCGGCCACGTGTCTAAACAGGCTATCGCCGCGCCGATCTCAAAAGGACATGGGTCGTGTCGACGATACTTGAGAGGTCCCAGTCTTCCGGCGCCGGCGCCGATCGCCCAATGACGGGATTCGGCGCCAAAATTTTCCTGAGTATCGTTAACGCCGCTGATCGCATGAGAGAAAAGTCGGCGCAAGAAGGGGCCTCAAAACCGGCGAAAGGTGAAATTTTGCCATGGCCCGTTTTTTGGATTAATAGCCCCCAAGCGGCAAGGCGGGACGCCCTGGCTTGCATGAGCCCATGCGTACGGGGTCTCGGGAGGACAATTTATGAGTGTATCCGTTTCGACGGCGCGCGGCGCCCCGAACTGCTTCGAAGATTGCGCGCCGCCAGCGCTCGCCAATATGACAGCAGCCGCGCTTTATGAGCTTGCCGTATCGCGCGGAGAGGGGATGATCGCCAAGGGCGGTCCGCTGGTGGTCAGGACCGGCGAACACACTGGACGTTCGGCCCAGGATAAGTTCATCGTCCGTCATCCGGAAGTCGAATCGAAAATCTGGTGGGACGCCAACAAGTCGATGACCCCGGATCAATTCGATCGCTTGCACAAGGATATGCTGGCTTACGCCGGCGAGCGCGAATTGCTCTCGCAGGACCTTCGCGGCGGCGCCGATCCGGATTACTCAATCAATGTGCGCGTCTTTACCGATTACGCTTGGCACGGCCTGTTCATTCAACATTTGCTTGTGCGCCCGCCAATGGAGGAGCGCGGCAAAACGCCGGATTTCACGATTGTTGATCTGCCAGGCTTTGAAGCCGATCCAGCGGTTCACGGCTGTCGCACTAAAACCGTTATCGCGGTCGACTTTGTGCGGCGGCTGATTTTGATCGGCGGCACCTCTTATGCCGGTGAAATGAAAAAATCCGTCTTCACGATTTTGAATTTCTTGCTTCCAGAACAGCATGTCATGCCTATGCATTGCTCGGTAAATGTAGGCGAAGATGACGACGCGGCGATTTTTTTCGGACTGTCCGGCACTGGCAAAACAACCCTCTCGGCGGATCCGAAGCGCATGTTGATCGGCGATGACGAGCATGGGTGGTGTCCCAATGGATTGTTTAATTTCGAAGGCGGCTGCTACGCCAAGATGATCCGCTTATCGCCGTCGGCGGAGCCGGAAATCTACGCGACGACAAAGCGCTTTGGGACGGTGCTTGAAAACGTGGTGATGGACCCAGCGACCCGCGAGCTTGATCTCGACGACGCAAGCCTCGCGGAAAATTCCAGAGGGGCCTATCCAATCGACTATATCCCCAACGCCTCAACTGACGGGCGCGCCGGTCAACCTAAAAACATTATTATGCTGACCTGCGATGCGTTTGGCGTCATGCCGCCGATCGCCAAGCTGACGCCGGAACAAGCGATGTACATGTTCCTGTCGGGCTATACGGCGAAGGTGGCTGGTACAGAGAAGGGCCTGGGCAATGACCCCGAGGCGACATTCTCAACCTGTTTCGGGGCGCCGTTTATGCCGCGCCATCCATCGGAATATGGCGCATTGCTTGGAACGCTGATCGACAAGCATGGCGTTGATTGCTGGCTGGTCAATACCGGATGGACTGGCGGACCCCACGGCGTCGGCATTCGTATGCCCATCAAGGAAACCCGTGCGCTTTTATCGGCGGCGCTTGATGGTTCGCTCAATAACGCGCCCATGAAAAAAGATCCGTTATTCGGATTTATGGTTCCTGAGCATGTTGAAGGCGTTGACGATCGGATCCTGACGCCACGCAACACCTGGAGTGATCCTTCAGCATACGACGCGCAGGCGACGAAGCTTGCAGGTATGTTTGTTGAAAACTTCAAGGTCTATGAAGCGCATGTGAGCGACGCGGTTCGTGCAGCGGCGCCAAAAATTGGCTAACAAACATCGCAGCGCATCCGGATTTGATTTGACTAGGAGGCGGCTTTCGCCGCACGCTTTTGAAGTTGTTTCATAATGGGCTCCGGCGTTAATGTCCGGTCATATCGTCAATAATCAACCTGATACGACGTTGCCGCTGCATCGCCATGACGACGCGCGCATTATCCTCGTTTTGGAAGGCGAGGTTCGAGAAACGGATCTCATCGGCCCTCGCGTGTACCAAAGGGGCGAATTATTATTTCGCCCGCCTTATTGCGCTCACTCAAATGCCGGCGGTGAGACCCCATCTTCATTTCTGCGTGTTTCAGTGCCGCAGAAAGCGTGGCTCGCTTTGACCCGCCGAAATGGCTGGCGAGCGTTGCGCGGTCGCATTGACCTTGACGGGCGCGAAAATCGGGCAATCTTGCGTTCAAGAAACCGCGCAGAACATTTCGTGGAATTGATAGCAGCGCAAAGTGACATGGGTGCTTGTGATCATTGCGGGCCGGATATTGACACAGGGCAGTTTTTACTCACGGAGCAGGGCTCGCTCAGCGCGTTTGCTGCTGCTCGTAATATGCAGCCCTATCAATTCACTCGGCTATTTCTGAAAAGGTTCGGGATGACGCCGACGGCTTATCGCCGTGAGTTCCGAATGCGCCGCGCCTTGTCGCTGCTGGCCTTCAGCAACTACTCGCTGGCACAGGTCGCTGCGGCTTGCAAATACGCCGATCAGAGCCATCTTTCTCGCGAAGTAAAATCGGCAACGCAACTCAGCCCGAGCGCATTTCGATGCGCTGTAGCCTAACAGCTACATTGCAAAACCGTTCAAGACACGCGGTTTCACTCCTGTCTATTTTCGAGGCTTTGCCTTTTCAAAGCTATCGTAGGAGGGGGTCATGAAACCCACCAGGCATCTGAGGCGCGGGGCTGTTTTGTGTTCCTCGATCGCGCTTTTGGGCTGCGCGCCAGCGCAGACGTTAAAACCGCCGGCCACCGCAAACATTGATTGCGGGCCTTACAGCCGGATTACTGTCGCTGAACTTTCTGCGAAAATTGATCCGCTTGTTGATGACGCCATCGGGCGGGGTTTCGCCGGCGGCGTTGTCGTCATGAAAGGCGGCGATGTTGTTTACAACCGCGTCGCCGGCAGCGCCTCGCTAACCGAAGATGTTCCCGTTACGGAAGACACGCTATTTAACGTTGCTTCTATCGGTAAATATTTTGTCGCAACGCTTGCTTTAAAGGCGGTTGAAGAAGAGTTGATTGTGCTTGATGATTCTGTCGGCGTTGCAGCGCCGGACATCAAGCTTGCAGCGCGCGGCGTTACATTGACCGATCTTTTAGCACATCGTTCTGGGCTAGGATCTACCTATGTCGCTGAACGGGAGACTGACCAAGCCAAGGCGCTCGCGGCGATTGATGCGGCGTCCTACGATCCGGAGAAAGTTGGAACATTTCGCTATTCTAATGACGGCTATGACTTGCTCAGCATCTTGCTCGAGCGCGTCTATGTGCGCAGTTTTGAAGATGTTTTTCGGGAAAAAATTCTCAAGCCCGCCTGTCTTGATCGACCACAATTTTGGAGCGCCATTGATGTGACGGATCCGACCGTGGTCAGCCAGCCGCTCAGGGCCCTTTCGGCAGATTTGCGCAAGCGGAACTACGCTATGGTCTCTGCACTGATGGTGACCGCCGAGGATCTGGCTCGTTATCAAGCGGCTCTGGCGAGGGGGGCCGTTCTTGAACAAGCGTCCTTGGAGGAATTGTGGGCGCCGCGCGGAAAGATGTCGATTGGCCAAGCGACCTTTGGCGCCTTTTTGTCAGAACACCCGGCGCTCGGCCGCAAATTCAACGCTCGCGGATACGAAGATTGGGGCGATAACGCGATCCTCATCCATTATCTCGATCAGGATATTATTGTTGCGGTCACAACCAGTCGTGGCCCAGCGGAAGGAAGCGGCGCGCCGCCATTCCGCCAGGAGCTTTCGGACGCCATTGAAGAAATCTTGGCTTCCGATATTTCGGGATAGTAAAAGGCTGCCTAGCTAAGCTTGCGTGTCCACATGGGCGCCGGTTGAAGAGCCAGCGTCAGGGCTTGCCCCTGATGCGCCGCTCGACACCATAACCATCGCAGCGCGCAACACGCGTTCTTTGATCTTGAAACCCGGCTGCGCCACATTGACCACATTGCCTGCGGGCACAGTGTCGCTGGGGATTTGCGCGACCGCTTGATGCAAATTGGGATCAAATTTTTCGCCTTCCGGAAAGATACGCGTCACGCCATGCTTTTCCAACACGGTCAGGAGTTCTTTTTCGGTCATGCGTAGGCCGGCGAGCAATCCTGACAATGCCTCTTCGCCGCCTGGTCCTGTTTCGTCCGCCGCCTTCAGCGCCCGCTCGAAATTGTCGGCGACGCCAAGCAGGTCGCGGGCGAAATTTGCAATGGCGTAATGTGCGATATCGACTTTGTCGCGCTCGGCGCGACGGCGGGTGTTCTCAAGTTCAGCCGCCAGCCGAAGCACCTGGTCTTTCAACTTGGCGATTTCTTCGGCGTCACCGGCCCCTTCGCCGCCGCTGTCTGCGCCCTTGGCGATGGCTTCGGCGATCGCCTCGTCGGTTAGTGCGTTGTCCTCGGCGTCTTCTTGCGCAACGGGCTCTTGGCCCTCATTCGGCGGATAATCGTGTTCGCTCATGGGTTTTCACTTAGTTCAGTTCTGTCTGGGCCGATTCTGGTTCAGGCATCGAGCGCATTTACGCTCCACGGCGGATCATTTCAACATCCGCGATAGGACTTCAGCAGTATAATCCACCATTGGGATGACTTTAGCGTAATTCAGCCGCGTCGGCCCAACCACGCCAAGGACGCCGACGATCTTCTGCGACTTGTCCCGGTAGGGCGCGGCGACCACTGACGAGCCTGAAAGCGAGAATAATCGGTTTTCCGAGCCGATGAAGATTTTCACGCCTTCTCCCTCTTTTGCGGCGGTCAACAGTTCTATGACATCGCGCTTTTGCTCAAGGTCGTCGAACAGCATGCGCACTCGCTCAATATCCTGCGCCGCTGTTTCATCAAGCAGGTTGCCGCGTCCGCGCACGATTAACGACCAGTCGTCGCCGTCGGTCATCTCTGCGATGCCCTGCTTAACCAGGCGGGCTGTGATAGCGTCGAGTTCAGCCCTGTCGGCTTCGATCTCCGCAATGATCTTTCCGCGCGCTTCTGCGAGATTTTGGCCCCGCAGCCGCGCATTAAGATAGTTGCCCGCTGCTGTGAGGGCAGAAGCTGGAAGGTCGTCAGGGATGGAAATAATCCTGTTTTCGATCCGCCCATCATCCAGCACCATCACCACTAGGGCTTGACCGGTTCCCGTTGCGACGAACTCTATTTGCCGCAAAGGGGTTTCGGATTTCTGGGTGACGATGACGCTGGCGGTTTGGGTAAGACCTGAAAGCTTGGAAGCCGCCTGTTCGAGTAACGTATTTACGTCGCCATACGATGCTTCCGCTTCAATGGCGCGGCGCTCTTCTTCAGTTAGGTCGCCAACCTGCATCAGACCGTCGACGAAAAGGCGCAGACCCCGTTCCGTCGGGAGCCGACCGGCTGAGATATGTGGCGCATGCAAAAGACCCATCTCTGTGAGATCGGCCATGACATTGCGTATGGTCGCCGCAGACACGTCAATCGCCCGATCGTGACTTAGGGTGCGCGACCCGACCGGTTCGC
This sequence comes from Hyphococcus sp., assembly GCA_028285645.1. Lineage (GTDB taxonomy): Bacteria > Pseudomonadota > Alphaproteobacteria > Caulobacterales > Parvularculaceae > Hyphococcus. Next base: position 10,119 of record JANQOV010000146.1, on the reverse strand, counting down.
CGGTTTCGAGATAAGTCTCAACGAGCCGCCGGAATACCTCGCGGGAGCGCTGATCGATTTCATCGACAAGATCCATAGGCATATAAATATGGAGCTTTTGAAGCGTCGGAAAGAGCTGGATCTCTTAGAAATCCCCTACTAGCGGGGAAATTTTTGGGGCGTGTCGATATTGGCGATTACCGATCAGTGTTTGGCGGCGCTTCGGATCGTCGAGAAATGCCTGTAATTCTAAGACGGCGGCCGCGCCGTCAGACGGGGCTTCATCCGTCGCCAGCGGCCGGGAGACAATGAGCACTTCCCGTTGATAATCCGTCGCGGCGCCGTTTCCCGGGTTTGATACGGTGGCTTGGTGTTGGCCAAGATCTACAGTGAGTACGACTGGTCTGCCGCATGCCTGAGGCTGTGCGCTGATCCAGTCACGGGCTTTTTTCGCCGCGAGTTCGGCGCGATATCGCGAACGTAACTGGTTTCGCGACGCCGGACCTTCCTGCGAGCTGGCGCCGGAGAGGGCGACCCAGGCTTTGCCGCATAGGGCGTTGCTCAATGCGCTGTCAGGATCATCTTGCGCAAATAGATCTGACAGAAATTGCTGGACCGCCGTTGAATTTGCATAAGCGCCGTTTTGGATCAGCGGATATTTGTAAGGCCAGGCCGCGCCGCCAGCAAACTGGTGCGCGCTAGGCGCCGGCGGCGGTGTTTCGACAACGATCGCCGGAGCTTCAAGCGGCGGCGGGTCATCAAAAGGCGCAGACTCGCCAAGCGCAATTTCGTTAGGGTCCGGTTCAGCGGGCGGCAAAATGTCCGCGAGCGTTTGTTCCGGCGCGACGGTTTCGTAAACGACCTTGTTTTCGCAGCCCACGGCGAACCAGAAGAATCCAAGACTTGCCAACAGAAAAAACGGAATAGCGCCGAACGGAAATCTGTTGTCATCATATTCTACATCGTCGTCGCCAAAGAATACGAACGCAGACAACAATGCGAACAATCCGGAAAGAAGAGCGCCGAGCGCCAGCACAAAGCACAAGACGCGATTGGTCTCGTTTTGCAAAAACAACGATGTAAAGAAAGCGGCTAAGCTTGCGTCTTGCGCTCGCAGCATCAAGAAGGCGCCGGTGAATAACAGAAACGCTGTGACGATGATCGCAAATAGTGCGCGGAGCGGCATCGTTTTTCCCCAAGCCAATCCCTGGTTTCGACTTTAGCATGTCCTTCAACAAATGGGGAGCCGCCAGGATTCAAGGCGCAGCGGCGGTCGACAAGCCAAGGAAATAAGCGCTAGGAACCCTACCAGTCATTGGGAGGACATTATGAGACCATCAGGCCGCGCCTTTAACGAGCTTCGCAAAATCAAGTTTGAGCCAAATGTTGCGAAACATGCTGAAGGCTCCTGTATGGTGCGGTGCGGCGACACCCATGTTCTTTGCACTGCGAGCTGGGATGAAACAACGCCGCCATGGCTGCGCGGCGGCGGTCGCGGTTGGGTTACGGCAGAATATGGCATGCTCCCGCGTTCTACTGGTGAGCGAATGAAGCGCGAAGCGAAACGCGGCCAGTCGGGACGCACCCAGGAGATTCAACGCCTAATTGGCAGGTCTTTGCGCGCGGTTGTTGATCTCAAGGCGCTTGGTGAACGGCAAATCCTAATCGATTGCGATGTTGTGCAGGCGGATGGCGGCACCCGAACCGCAGCGATTTGCGGCGCCTGGGTGGCGTTACAGGAGTGTTGCAGCTGGGCGGTTGCGGAAGGCGTTATTAAGACCAATCCAATCACAGATAGCGTCGCTGCCATTTCCTGCGGATTGGTCGACGGCGCGCCAGCGCTCGATCTCGACTATGAAGAGGATTCGAACGCCCAAGCTGACGCAAACTTCGTGATCACGGGCAAGGGCGGCCTGGTAGAGATACAGGCGACTGCAGAAGGCGATCCGTTTACGGATGAGCAGTTCGCAGCGTTATTGTCGCTCGCCAAGGAAGGCTGCGTTTCTATCACCGCCATGCAGAACGAGGCGTTAGGCTGAAGCCCCTGCGACGCCGTTCGGCAACGGCGAGAGCGCGCCGCCCCGCCGCAAATGTTTAAGTCGCCAAGCGACGGCGACAAAACCGATAATCATCAGCACCCAAGTTGAAGGCTCAGGCGTCGGCCCCGTTACCATAACCACTTCGCCATCGACCACCACATAATCAACTTCAACGCCAGCGGCGCCGCGTCTCGTTCGGTTGGTGATGATCTCAATATAGTCGCAGCCGCCCAACAGTCCGCAGCCTCGGTGAAAAACATTGTTAAACGTTCGGTTTCTGCCGGCGCGCACATTGCGGCTTGTCGCGAACACGGGCGAACCGCCATTGTAATTGCCTACTCGAATGCGGGCGTGGGCGCGTCCGAGTTCAGGCGACAGCGTGAATACAGAGACCGAACCTCCGCTGGTAACGCCAATCGCGGTGTCGAGCAGAATGCCCAGCGTTTGATTGCGTCCGACCAGAAAGCCTGCGCTATCCCCCTGCGCGGACAGCGCGGTTTGGTCAGTGGCGGTCATGGATGTAGGCGTAACAAAGGTCGCGGTGGCGGCAAGCGCGCTCATTGGCGCCGCAGCAAATGCAGCGCATAGGAACAATCCAGCGGCGGCCTTAAGCGCGCGCATGGTTAAATTTCCCCCTGCCGATTTTGCGATCCATTCAATTGTCGCTTTTCCTTTTAGGGAACTGAAAGCTTGCGGTGTTTTCCTGCGCCGATCTTCGACGGGTAGAATTAACCCTGGCTTAATTTGCATGGTAAAGACCATCGATAGGGCTCAACCGGCGCAAGCGCTGGAAAATAAGAGCGAACGAACGGACGAAGCGGCTGGCGCCAATAACCGCCGCCGCGCGCCGCACGCTGTCATCATAGTTGAAAACATGACCGTGCCGCCGGACCGAAGAGTCTGGCAGCAGGCAAGGGCGCTTAAAGCCGATGGCTGGCGGGTCAGTGTGATCACGCCAAAAGTGGGCTCCTATCGTACGCCGAAAGAAACCATTGAGGGGATCGACATCTATCGTCATCCGCTTTTGGTTGAGGCGCGCAATGTCGCGTTTTACGCGCTTGAATATGCAAGCGCGCTCGCCGGGGAGCTGTTTCACTTGCTGCGTCTAGGGCCCGGCGACATCGACGTGGTGCAAATATGCAACCCGCCGGATTTTCTGTTCCTCCCCGCGCTTGTCGCCAAAAAGTTAGGCGGTGCAAAGATTGTCTTTGATCATCACGATCTGACACCGGAGCTTCTTGTTCAGAAAACCGGTGGCAATTTCGGCATGCTCCTTAACTTAGCACGCTGGGCTGAACGGCGCACTTTCGCCGCCGCAGACCGCGTTATTTCAACCAACGCCGCTTTCAAGGCGATCGCACAGGAAAAAGGCGGCAAGGCGGCTAATGATGTCACCATCGTCTATTCCTCGCCTGATCTCGACGCGTTGCGGCCCGGCGTTCCGACGCCGTCACTCAAAAACGGCAAGGATGTCTTGTTGTTCTGGGTCGGCGTCATGGGATCGCAAGACGGGGTTGATCTCCTGCTTGAAGCAATGGCGGCGCTTAAGGAAATGCCAGGGGGCGATCGTTTTCATTTGCTGATCGCTGGAGACGGGCCGGAACGGTTCGCCATGGAAGTGCGGTCTCACGAACTTGGCGTTCAAAATGATACAACATTTGCTGGCTTCCTGTCCGGCGACGAATTGGCCAACGCATTCGCAACAGCGGACATTGGCGTCGGCTCAGACCCCAAAAATGCATTCAACGATTGTCTCGCCATGAACAAGGTCATGGAATACATGGCCTACGGATTACCATCCGTGATGTTCGGTCTTGACGAATGCCGCAAGATAGCGGGCGCGTCAGCCTTTTACGCCGCCAACAACAATCCAGCAGCGCTGGCGGCTGGACTCTCAAACCTCATAGAATCGCCAGCGATGCGCGCCGCTATGGGCGCCAAGGGCAAGGCGCGACTGATGAAGGACTATTGCTGGCAACGTCAGAAAGAACGGTACCTTGATGTCTATCGATCGCTCCGCTCCGGCGCCTGAGGCAGGCGCGCTGAGCGCCAGCGTCATTGTTCCGCATTACAACCAATCGGAATTGCTTCGCCGTTGCTTGCACAGTCTGACATCACAATCGCAAACGCGTGAAACTTATGAAATCATCGTTTGCGACAATGGAACGCCGGGCGGCGTAGACGCGATCATTGCTGAATTTCCGCAGGTGCGTTTCGTTTTTGAAACCGATCGCGGCGCTGCAGCGGCGCGCAACAAGGCGATGTCGCAGGCAAAAGGCGCCGCCTTCGCATTCATTGATGCGGATTGCATTGCGGACGAATGCTGGCTCGAAAACGGCCTGAAGGCGCTCGAAACAGTCGATCTAGCGGGCGGTGAAATTACCGTGTGTTCTGATAACGCCGCCAACCCGACGGCCGTCGAAGCTTTCGAACTGGTGTTTGCATTTCATCAACAAACCTACATAGAGCGTAAACGCTTTTCCGTGACCGCAAATCTTTTTGCAACGCGCGCGGCGGCCGAAGCAATTGGGAACTTCAAAAACGGCGTTGCAGAAGACCTCGACTGGTGTCGCCGGGCCCGCGCGCTAGGGTTTCGTTTAGCATTTAATCGTACATCAATCATTAGCCATCCGGCGCGCCGGGATTGGGGCGAGCTTACCAAAAAGTGGGATCGCCTCATTTTGGAGCGCTGGCGTGGCGCGGAAGAGCATAGCTTTAGCCGCCGCATTGGATGGGCGGCTTTGGCGATCATAACGGCCTTATCGGCCGCGCCGCATTTGGGAAAGGTTGTTGTTTCGCCGCGCATCAAGCGGCTCAAACACAAGCTCTCAGCGTCGGCGGTGCTGATAAGAATTCGACTATGGCGCGCCTGCCGCATGTTGGCGCTGTTGTGATTGCGTGGTGATGCTCCTCCGTTGTTCTTGTGTGGGAGGACGGCATGCGCAGAATGCGCAAGAGTTTGTTACGTGCGGCGTTGGTGATCGCCAGCTGCGCAATTGCGCCGCAACAAGCGGTCGCTGCTGGCCCGAAAAAGGTTGAAAGCGGCAAAACGCAGATTGTCGCAAAGCTCGATGGTCGTGAGATCACTGTCAGCGAACTGCGCACTGAAATGGCGCGTCTTGGTCTTTCGCCAAATCAACCCGGCGCCGAACGCATTGCTCTAGAAAATGTCATTAACCGCGCGCTCCTCGCCACTGCGGCGCGCCATGCGAACATGCATAAGAAGCCGGAAGGGTTACGGCGCATGCGTGCGGCGCAAGAGCAAGCGCTTGCCGATCTCTACCTCAGCACCGCGTCGCAGCCACCAGAACCCACCATGACGGAAATCGAGGATTTTATTCTCGATAATCCAACTTTTTTCAGTAAGCGGCGGGTTTATACTTTCAACGTCCTGTCGCTTCCAACCGCGGCTTTTGTCGGTGAAGACTTAACGCCGCTGTTTGACGATACGCCAGACTTTGCGGACCTCAAAAGTCACCTTGATCGATCCCGCGCGTCCTACGCGCAATCTTCTGTAATGCAACCTTCGAACGCATTCCCGGAAGCGATCCGCCTGCAGCTTTCGGAATATGGCGTCAATGACAACATTGTCATCAAGAGCGAAGACGAAACCCAGATCATGAAGATCGTCGCCCTTAAAAAAGCGCCGCTCCCCGCTGATGCGGCTCCAGCATTCGCGCGCCGTGCGTTATTGGAAAACGGCGCTAACGAACGCGCCAACCGACTGGTCGAGGGGCTGAAAGCGAAAGCAAAGATTTCTTACTTCCGCAAAGCAGCTGCGCCGCTCGCCGCCGCCGGTGTGTCGCCAGCCGATGGGAAGTAGGCGCGACGATGGGAGTTCTCGCCCTTCTCGCCGTTCTCTATGCGCGAAAACTGGTGCTCGCACTGGCGATCGCCGTTGCTGCATTGATAGCGCTGACCGCCGGCGTCTTCGTGCCTAAGCAATATGCATCAACGGCGACGGTGCAGGTCGATAGCGTTCAGCAAAATCTTTTGACCGGGCTTTTCGAGCCGCGCGTCCGGGTCAATGAGTTTCTCGGGCAACAGGCCGCGATCGCATCCAGCCGGACGGTCGCACTTAAAGTGATTGATCAGCTCACGAATGAAGGATTTTTCGTGATGGCCGACTTCGAGGCGGAATGGCGGCGCAGAACCAAGGGCGAACTTGTCGCCGGCAATGACCCGCGGCTTTGGGCGGCGGACCAGTTGCTGAAAAACCTTGAAATCGATGCGGACGCACTAGCCAGTACATTGTCACTGACCTTTCACGCCGAAGATCCGGCCCAGGCGGCGCGCATCGCTAACGCCTTCGCCAATGGCTATATGGAAACCATTCTCGATCAACGTCAACGCCGTTCGGCGCGCAATGCTGCGAATTTCTCTGAAGAAACGCGGGTTCTCGAAGATGAACTTGAAAATGCGCAGGCAGCGCTCTCGCAATATCGTCAAACTGCAGGCATCGTTGCGTCAGGACCGCAACGCCTTGAGGGCGAAGAAATCCAGTTAGCCTCGCTGACAGCCCGCCTTGCAGAAGCCCGCGCGGATTTATCCGAAGCAAACTCCCTCTTGCGTCAGGCGCGCTCGACACCACCGGATCAGCTTTTAACGCTCCCCCTGCCGGACGCTGTTTTGTCAGGTCAACAAGCGCAGGCGCGTCTCGGCGCCATTCTTGTCCAATTGCAGCGCCTTAGCGAGCGGTATGACGAAAGCTATCCCGACTATGCCGAAGCGCTCAACGAAAAGCGCGCGCTTGAAACCACTATCATGCGCGCCGTTGAGGAACATGCTGAGTTTGCTGCGCGCCGCGTTGAGGCGTTGGCGGGGGCTGAAGCAGGTAAAAAGAACGCGGTCGTTGCGCTGCAGGAAACCAAACAAACCTTTGACGTCTTGCAGAAAAAGGTTGAGGCAAGCCGCCAGACCTATGACCTTGTGGCGACGCGCTCACTGGAAGAATCTCTTCAATCACGGGTCTATTTCGTTGACGTGTTGCTCCTTGCGCGCGCTGTGCCGGCGACCCGTGCGACAACACCGCCGCTGTTGGTGATTGTGTTGATTGGGATATTTGTTGGCGGCGCGATAGGCGTGTGTGCTGCTGTCGCATTAGAATTCATCGAGGGGCGTATACGGACAAAATCTTCACTCGCCAACACCTTGCGAGCGCCGGTGCTGGCGGAGTTTTCCATGCCCTCGGATACGCTGAGGCAGGCAGCATGAATCCTTCCGCAGAAATACCCCCGCAGGCCGCGCAGCAAATGCTCGAGGAAAGGTTTGTTGGTCGACGTTCGCCAGTCGCCACAAAGCCGCGCGTGCGCGTTACAGCGAACCGCATCGAACGGCTTGGTGCAACATTGATCCGTATGGGTAAAATTGACGGCGATGGGCTTGCCGCCATTCTTGCTGCGCAAAAGCGCCATGGCGGTTCATTCGGCAAGAACGCCGTTTCGCTCGGGCTAATCAATCCAGACGACATGCAAATCGCCCTGGGTATTGAAAGCGGTTTTATCCGCGCGGACGGCCCTCCGCAAAAGATCCCGCCCAATCTCCTGGCGGCGCGCAATCCCTATTCGCCAGAGGCGGAGCAATTCCGGTCGATGCGAACACGCCTTGTTACCGGAAAGCTATCGTCATCGGCGGATCTGTTCAGCATCGTCGGCGCGCATGAAAGTTCCGGGGCGCCACACATAGCGGCAAACTTCGCAACATGCTTGGCGCAGCTCGGACGCCGTGTGTTGCTGATAGACGCAGATTTGCGTCGGCCATCGCTGCATCAGTATTTTTGCAAAAAAAACACATTGGGTCTTGCCGACATATTGGCCGATAACACGCCCACGAAAAAAACGGTAAGGCAAACCTTCCTTAAATCTCTCGATCTTGTCTGCGCCGGCGCGCCGTCGAGCGATCCGCAATCACTTTTGTGCCGGCTTGAGATGCAAAAACACATAGACTATGCGCGCGCGCAGTATGACCACGTTGTGGTTTTGACCGCGCCCTTTGGCGCAACTGCTGATGGCGAGTTTGTCTGGTCGATGACTGGCAATGCGCTTGTGGTTGCGCGCCGCAACAGGGCTCGCCTTTCTGATCTTAAAAAAATGAAGGCGGTCTTGCGTGACGTCGGCGCCGAGCTTATCGGCGCCGTCTTGATGGATTGAGGCGTCGTCATGACGACCGCAGCTTCCACAATCAACACAACAGCAGCGCCGTTAACGCGCTTGTTCCCAGCGATCCTGATTGGGGCGGGATGGCTCGCGCTCTATGGCCCTTTGTATTTGGAATTTTCCGGTGGCGCTTGGGCGCGTGAAGAAAACGCGCACGCGCCCTTTATTATGGCGATCTGTATTGGCGTCGCTTGGGCGCGCCTGACTTCTTTCGAGGCTCGGAATTTGTTTGCGCCCGAGCCGATTAGGCCCACAGAATTCTATCTTGGCGTCGCAGTGCTGCTGGCGGGGCTTTGCGTTTATTATGTCGGGCGCCGTTCAGGGATAGAGTTGTTTGCTTCAGCCTCGCAGTCACTCGTGGCGGCGGCAATTGTGATGTGTCTGTTCGGCGTCGTGGGGCTTTACAGATTATGGTTTCCGCTAGCGTTATCGCTCTACCTCATTATCTGGCCAGGCTGGGTGCTTGACGCTTTAACGGCGCCGCTCAAGCGTTTTGTTTCCGTTGCTGTTAGCGACGGGCTTTACGCCCTCGGGCTTCCGGTCGCTAATGCGGGTGCGGTGATTTCAGCGGGGTCCTATGAGTTACTTATTGCTGACGCCTGCGCGGGCCTTAATTCATTGATTGCGCTTACGGCGGTTGGCGCGGTTTATCTCTACGCCGTCAAAAGGCGCTCTCTCAAAACCAATATAGCAGTGATTCTGTCGCTTATTCCGCTGGCGATTATCGCGAATATCATCCGCGTCGCCATTCTTGTCCTGCTGACTTACCATTTCGGTTATGAGGCGGGACAAAGCTTCCTTCACGATGGCGCTGGGTTGCTAATGTTCGCCGTCGCTCTCTTAGGCGTCTTCGTCGTTGATTCCATCGCAGCCCGGATTTGGGGGCCGCGCTCATGACAGACATTGCGCGGCATTTTTCACCTCAAAGCTTCCCATTCCGTATAGGGATTATATTTTTGTTAATGCTTGCGACATCTCTGTCGGCGGCAAAAATCGAGCGAGGCCTACCAGTTGCAATCGAGGCGCCAGACCTTGACGCAATAATGCCGGAAAAGTTCGGCGGTTGGCGCCGTATCGGTCTCAGCAGGGCGGTGTTGCCAGCGGAGGCTGAGCTTGGCCCTGGAGAAGCAACGGCCTATCGCGCCTATCAGGATTCGGCTGGGCGAACCGTGACGCTTGTTGTCGCCTATGGTCCGCCGCTTGGCGATTCCGTCAGATTGCACCGCCCGGAAAATTGTTATGTTGCGCAAGGTTTTGCGATCCGTGACCGGTTTGTCGACAGATTATCCGCAGGCGATAGCGATATCCCGGTTGTTCGCCTCGCGACAGAAAACTCGATCCGAAATGAAGCGGTCTCCTACTGGCTGCGGGATGGCGACGCCTATGTTGCTTCAGCCTCTGGACACGGCCTGCTTGATTTGCGCCGCGGCGGAGATGGTAGCGCCGACGGCGCATTGGTGCGTGTGTCATCGAGCGGCGAGGGCGATACCGCCTTTGCGCTGCACAATCGCTTTATGTCGGATTTCGCAAACGCGCTTGCGCCGGAAGCGCGGCGCCTCCTGCTGACAGTGAGCAACAATGAAGGCGTCGACTCATGACTGTCGGCGTCGTCATCGTCAATTACGATTGCGCAGCACTGGCGCTTGATGCTGCGTTGAGCGCACTCGGCGATGGCGGACCGGGAACATCAGTCGTCATTGTTGATAACGCTTCAACTGACGAATCTATACTTTTCTTCAGATCAGCGCTTGTTTCGAGTGGTGACCATCAACCGGTGCGGCTCGCGACAACGCCCGCGCCTGCCTTCGCTTCGTTGCAGTCGGTTTCGTATAACTTCATATCAGAAGGTGACCATCCGGCGCAGCCGTCCGCGGCGCTTACCATTTTAGCGGCGCAAAAAAACCGGGGATTCGCGGCGGGCTCAAATCTTGGTCTGCGCTTTTTGA
>JANQOV010000141.1 GCA_028285645.1 Hyphococcus sp. | reverse complement strand
CGACAAGAGCGATCCGCCTTGGCGTTTGATGGCGTTGAGTTGCGCCAGCTTGGCTTCGGCCTCTGATTGTTCGGCGCGGGCGAGCGCCATCTGCGACGTTAAGGTCTTCAATTGCTGCGCGCCGACGCCCTGGTCGCCTTCGCCAACAAGCGTGTGTTGCGCGCGATATTCTTCGACAGCGCGCTCGGCTGTCTGGGTTTCGACCGCCAGCTTATCGAGTTCATCCTGCAGCCATGATGTTGCGCGAAAGCTTGCGGTGCGTTTGTTAGCGAGCTGGTCGCTGACATAGTTTTCTGCGAAGGCGTTTGCGATATCGCGCGCCTTGCGCTGGCTGCGGGACCGGAAGCTAACGACAATGCCTTGCGACAGGCCTTGCCGTAGCACTGTCAGGCGCCGCCGCAATTGTTGCGCAACCTGCAATTTCTGCACATCCGTTAGAATGTTTTCGTCTTGGCCCGGCTCTGCGACAAGAACGCCTTGTTGCTGTTCTTCGATCAGCATTTTGATGCCAGGCGGTATTTTGTCGGATGCAAATTCAGGATCGTCCATCAAGCCTTGTGTCTCGATCACGCGCCGCACGATGGCGTCCGAGCGGATGAGCTCGATTTCACTATCAATGTATGTGTCAGCGATGGGAAGCCCTGCAAAGACGCTGGTCGTCTCGTCAAGGATATTGCCGCGCCCATCGAGCATGATAAGCGCTTTGGCTGTAAATTGCGGCGTCATTGACTTGAGCGCAAAATAGGCAATCAACATTCCAATCAAAGCGACGCCTAGAATTAGCCGATAATTTGAAATGACTGCGCGATAAATCAGCGAAAAATCCGGCCGATCGAAGGCGGACACAGGCGCCTGAAGGTTTTCAACGGGAGCGAGCGCTTCGCCTTCCCGCATCGACCGCAACGTAACCTGGTTCATGGATGCTTTCGCTAAAACTCAATACAAATACGCGTGTCATCAGCGTAAGACATCTGCATTGCAAATAATAGTTTCTATACGCCTTATGACATAAGCGTAATTGAGGATTGCGCAGGTTTTCTACATCAATTGTCAAGGCGAAGGGTGATTGATTAGGCGAGTAAGAATTGATTTTCCAGCGCTCTCTTCAATCATCTCGGACCTTAATCGCACATGAAGATCGAATATGCGCCTTGCGACGCAATAAACGTTGATGTTCTTGTCTGCACTTTTCGGCGTCCGTCGGTCATCGACACAATTCGATCGATCGATGCACAGACCCTTTCGCCGCGTGTCTCGTTGAGGATCATCGTCGCTGATAACGATGATAAACCAACGGCGGAGAAGGCCATTGACGCTATCTCATCCGAGATATCAACGCCGCTTGTCTACATTCACGCGCCGTCGGGCAATATTTCCATAGCCCGCAATGCGTGTCTCGATAGCGCCAATGGCGATTTCGTCGCCTTTCTCGATGATGATGAAGTCGCGGCGCCTGACTGGCTCGAGGCCTTGCTTGAACGAGCGCAATGCGGCGGATGTGATGGCGTGTTTGGGCCCGTTGTCGCGTCGTATGGCGAGGATACGCCGGCCTGGATCCGGCAATATGATTATCTGTCGACCTATCCGCAGACCCGCGGCGGCAAAGTTGAAACCGGTTACACTGGAAATGCGCTGTTGCGCTGGATGGGCGCGCCTTATCGCCATCAACGATTTTCTTTGGACAAAGGTAAAACCGGCGGCGAAGACACGGAGTTCTTTTTTCGGTTGTCGCAAGCTGGCGCGCGGCTCGGCGTTGCGACAGATGCGCTGGTCTATGAAGCGGTCGATCCGGCGAGACTTCAATACCGATGGCTCCGGCAAAGGAAGATGCGCGCCGGGCGAACCTATGGGCGTTGTGCTGTGCTCAAGGGAAGTCACGCGCCCATAGGCGTCTGCGCTGCCGCGGTGCTTAAGATTGCAACTTGCGCTGTTATGTCCGGCATAAGCGGCTTTTCTAAACCAACGCGGCGCTATTGGTTACTGCGTGGCTATTTTCATTGGGGCGTTTTCACCGGCCTGTTCGGCGCCAAAGAAAGCGCAACCTATGGCGGGTAAGGCGTCTTCCCTGCGTGTGGGTGTTGCGCTAGCTCTTTCCGCGCTGCTGGCGGCGCCTGCGCCTTTGTCGGCGCAGCAGCGCCGGCAAAAACTCTCTAATGCGCCGGTCTTTCAGAACTTCGAGCGCCACGACAATGCTGTTTGGTGGAAGACCGACAATCGCACCGGCGGCAAGCGGACAAACGACACAGGGTTTCGCAAAGAAAACATCGAAATCGCCGGCGGTAAGATGACATTGTCGCTCGAAGACAAGCCATATCGTGACCGGGGCCGCACCGGCGCGTCTTATAAGTCACGTGATCTCTATTCCTATGGCCGCTATGACGTAATCATGAAGGCGGCGCGCGGGCCCGGCGTCATCAGCGCCTTTTATACTTATACCGGGCCGGTTTTTGGCGACCCCCATGACGAAATCGATTTTGAAATTATGGGCCGCAACACGCGCGCCGTGCATCTCAACTACTTTGTAAACGGTAAACCGCAACTCGGGGTCGACGCGCCTTTGCCTTTTGACGCCGCCGCAGGCTTTCATCTTTACACGTTTGAATGGCGGCCGGGGGTTATAGTGTGGAAGGCGGATGGCGAGGAGCTTTTCAGGGTTGAAAAGCCGGTCGATGAGATGCCTACCCATGCGGGAAAAATCATCGCCGATATCTGGGCGGCGAAAGGTCTCGATCGTTGGGCGGGTCGCCTTGACCCCTCGAAACTGCCCGTGCGGGCGCAAGTTCGATGCATGTCATTTCAACCGCTTGGGGCGATTACAAAGACATGCGCCGATGAAATACGCTCAAAGGCGCGCCCATGATCACCGCAGGCGGGGCGAATTGGGGCGCCGGCGATCGCGCCGGTTTGCCGTCCGATCTCCGGCGCGCGATTATCCTGCGGTCCGATTTTGTCTTTTTGCTCCTTGTGCTGTTTACCGCCAGCGGCGCGGTTTATCGCTTCGGCGTCATCAACACCTATCTCTGGTACGGGATCTATCTTTGGGCGGCGGCGCGCTTTGCGCTTGAGTTACCGGGTCTTGGACGCGCCATCATGGGTAATTGGGCGGTGTTTTTGTGGCCGGCCCTGGCCATCGCGTCAGTTGCGTGGTCGCTCTCGCCGCCGGCAACCATACGCGGCGGTCTGCAATTACTGATGACCACATTTATCGCCGTGTTCATCGGCGCGCGGTTTTCCTTACGGCAAATTCTCGTCGCCATCGTCGCCGTATTGTCGGCAACTCTTGTTGCATCGATTGTGCCTCTTTTTTTGAACGACCCTGAAGTGTACAACTACTCGGGCGGGTTTCGCGGCACATTCGCGCACAAGAATACGCTTGGGCTGCGGATGAATATTTTATTAGCCGCGGCCATTTTGGTATTCATGGCGCCCGGGCGCTTAAAGACGCCGATGGCTGTTGCAATTTTTCTAGCAGTCTATGGTCTCATTCTTAGCCAGTCGGCGACATCGCAAATTCTTGCCCTGGCAACGCCTGCGGTCATCGCGTTGCTCTGGGCGTTGCGGCTCGGGTTTCGCGCAACGGCGCTCACATCCATCGGCGTTTTGGCCGTAACAGGAATTTCTCTCACCGCGGTTTTCATGAGTGGTGCAGATCCCGTCGCCGTCATGCTCGACAGATTTGGCAAGGACGCTACGCTCACGGGTCGGACATGGCTCTGGGAAATTGGGCTCCACGAGATATCGAAACACCCGATCCTCGGCGGCGGTTATCAGGCCTATTGGGGCCCGCCTCAAAAGCCAGAAGTCTTGTGGATACGGTCGAACTTTCTTGAGACCGTCAATGGTTTTCACAATGTTGGTATCGAGGTTTGGAATGATCTCGGCATTCCTGGGCTTGTCGCGCTGTTTGCTGTCTTGTTGCTGTGCGCCTGGCGGGCTGTTGCGCTTTACAGAACGGGCGCGTCGGCGCTCGCCATATTTCCGCTTTTCTTCTTGCTGATCCTCGGCGTCAGCGCGGTCATGAACAACTCGTTCTTCCGGCAGCATGAGCTGGTGCACATTCTCGTTTGCGCGCTTTATGCAGCAAGCGGGGCGGCGCGCGAGCAGTTTAGTCTTCTGATCCAAACCGAAAGGCGACGGCTACAACCGCAGGCCCTTGCGCAAGAGGGTGTTATCGCATGAGCGATGGATTGCCGGACTTTGTCATCATCGGCGCCATGCGCGCCGGCACGACGGCGCTTGCGGACTGTCTTGGGCGGCATCCCGAGATCGGCATATCGCGACTTAAGGAGACCGACTTTTTTATCGAAGAAAAAAACTTCGGGCGCGGGATGAACTGGTATCGGTCGCTGTTTCCCGAGAACAAGCGCATCGTCGGCGAGGCGTCACCCAATTACACAAAACGCGATGTCTTTGAAAATGTGCCGGCGCGCATTCATGCGGCGAACCCAGACGTTAAACTCATCTATGTGGTGCGCGATCCTGTGAAGCGGTTTTGGTCTCACTATCAGCATAGCGTACTCGTCCATGGCGGGCTTGCGCCGCCGCGAGTAATTTTGGAAGACACGGAAGGCGCGCACATTCTCGCCGCCAGCTGTTACTACTGGCAGCTTTGCGCGTATCTTGAGTTTTTCGACAGGGCGCAAATCTATATTCTTGATTTCGATGCGTTCACGAATGAACGCGGAGCAAGTCTACAGGCTCTTTGCAACTTTCTTGGCGTCAGCGCTTTCCAATTGACTGATCACGCACCCCAGAAAAACTCTTCAGCTTCGCTGGGCGCTGTTCCTGGGTGGGCTCTCAAGCTTGCGCATCACCCGGGGCTTGTGGGCGTGCGCAGCGTATTGCCGGGATCATTGCGGAATGCCGCCAAAACGTCGCTCTCAAAACTCTCGCCTTCGCGCCGTCAAGCGCCAGTCATGCCGGAGGGATTGCATGAACAAATCGGCATCGCGCTTCAGGAGGACGCAACGCAATTCCGAAAACTCACTGCACGCGCCTTCCCGCAATGGTCAGTTTAAGCTCATCTCTTCAAGCGGCGCGCAACAATCCGCGCATGTGCATTTGTTCGCGAGCGTAGCGGTAAAGCTCAATGTCCGGCGCGCAAATGGACTTCAGCTTCGCGAAGTCACGTTGATCGACGTCCGGCCGTGCATTGCGGCTGACATTATGCCGGCCGATATTTGGACGCGCGCCGAAGATCCGCTCGAACCCATCGACAAAATCATCGAGGTGATCGATATCGCCAATGAGCGCGAATTTGTCGATCACCGCTTTTGCCTCCTTTAGGGCTTCGGTTGCATCGTCAACGGCCACAGAAGGGCGTCCTGAAAAGTAGCGAAGATTGTGTGTGGCGTGATTGCGACCGAGATCCGTATCGAGATAAACCCCAAAGGGCTTATCCGTGTAACCGTCGCGGGTGGCGCCCCGATAGTTGGAAACGACGCGAGCGATTGGGTCGCGCAACATCGTTACATATTTATAGGACTTGCCGAAGTGACGGTCCGCCTTGTGGCTGAAAATCAGATGCCCGTGTACTAATGCATCATCATGGGCCATATAGGCGAGCATCATAAGCTCGCGTAGTGCGAACACTTTCGCGCAATGTTCGCCGTCGTCGGAATAAGCGATTTCATCGTCCTTATCCCCGTAATAAATTGCCGCTGCACGGCGTGTCGTGTTCGCCGGTGCTTCGCCGATATGCAAGTTGAGCGGCACGAGCGCATGCAGCGCTTCTGAGAGCGACGTGCCGCCGCATTTGGGGATGTGATAGAAACAGCAATTGTGTTTGAGTTTTCGATTGGCGGCAAAGCGCATAATGCGCGGCGCATAAACACTGAAACGGCGGGTGTTTCGCTCAAGAAAGGGAAGGTTTCGCATAGAGTGTTTGCTTTCGTGAAGGTAATGGTGCGTGACGGGATCAATCCGCGGTTTCGGGCGAGTGAGTGCGAAGCGAAGAACGTGATTTGAAGAAGCAGCGCATGGCGAGCAGCCTGTGCGCAACGAGAGTCTTTAGCGCGCCAAAGCCAAAAGCCGTATGAGCGACGATCGCGAGAACGGCAATCAAGGTGATGCGCTGCGCCGACTTTTCTTTTGCGATGAAAGCAGCAGCAAGCGCGACGGCGCCAAGATATCCCACAGCAGGCACGGCCAATACCGGGTGGAAAAATGCCAGCGCGACGGAGCCGGTAAGCGCAAGCACCAGCGCGATGGGCGCCAATTGTCGCAAGCCAAGCTGCGCGTTGTGCTTTAAGCTGGTGCGCATGCGATAGCGGCCATTTCGGAAAAATTGCCTAAAAACACCGGTAAGCGAATCCCGGGGCACATAATTGATGGTTGCTTTGGCGTCGAGAAAGATCTTGCCGCCCATGGCGGTCAAACGCATGTCGAACTCTGCGTCTTCATTGGCGAGAAAATCTGTGTCGTAACCGCCCGCATCCAAAAAAGCATCGAGACGAAATAGGGCGTGGTGTCCATGATCGACAAAGCCGCTGGCTTTGCCCGTTCGGTGCGGCGCGCCGCCATTACCCAGCCACGAATTGAAAAGATCTGCGGATGCGTCGCGGACGGCGCCGCCGCCGACGGTGCGCATGGGCACAACGACGCTGTCTGCTTTTGTTTCTGTTGCCGTGTCGATTAATTGCCGCGCCCAGTCCGGCGGGTAGTCAGCATGTGCGTCTGCGCGAATAAGATATGTGATCCCGCCGGAGCATCGTGCGAGCGACGCGGCCAGATTGACAGCGTGCGCTTGTGTTCGCTCAGGGTTGTGAATGAGCCGAAGCTGCGGATCCTTTTCCGCCCGCCGCCGCACGATCGTATCGCTCCCATCATCGCTGCCGCCGTCTAAAACCCAGACCTCTAACGCGTTGTTTGCAGCGCCTGTCCGCAATGCATCGAGCACGGCATCGATATGACCGGTTTCGTTGAGCATCGGTATTACGACAATTGATTTAATTTGTCCGTTTACGGCGGAAGGTTGCGGTTTCGTCATGCTATTCGCTCAATTCCTATCACCATTGATCATTCTATTATTTACTTATGGGAATAGCGTTGCGTGAAAAGATTCGATCGGATTTTTGGCAATGATGAAAATCGGTTTTTTCGCTCATGACGCACAAGACGCAGCGGTGCTCCGCCGCGTTCGCGCATTTGAGCAAGCGGGCTTTGATGTGACGGGCTTTTCCATGCGCAGGGCCGCGCGCGCGGAAGACTGTTGGAGCAAGATCGACCTCGGGCGGACTTATCACGGTCGCTTCGCGCATCGAATGCAGCAGGTATATAAAGGCGTGCGCATTGCTGCCACGCATCGTGATCTTCTTAGTTCGTGCGATGTGATTTATGCGCGCAATCTTGACATGCTGCTCTGCGCGCATCGTGCGCTAACAAAATGCGGACTTGCAAAGCCGCTGGTCTATGAATGTCTCGACATTCACCGCCTGATGCATCGGCCGGATATTATTGGGGCCGCCATGCGGCGCCTCGAACGGCGGCTGCTTGCAGAAACATCGCTTCTGGTTGTCAGTTCGCCAGCGTTTTTGCGCGGCTATTTTGAAATTCGGCATACTGGTTTTTATAGTGCGCGGCTTGTCGAAAACCGCATTGCCGGTGGCGCGGGACTTGCCGTGAGGCCGACCCACAAGCGACCCATATCCTCACCCCTGCGCATAGGGTGGATGGGCGTATTGCGTTGCCGGCGCAGTCTTTCTTTGATGGAAGCTTTGGCGCAGCGGTTCGGCGCGGAAGTGGAGATACACCTCCATGGGATGGTCGATATCGCCTTGTCGGACTTTGATCAACGGATTGCGCGGCATGAGAACTTACATTTTCACGGTGCGTATCGATCGCCGCAGGACCTTTCGAAACTTTATGAAAGCATCGATGTGGTCTGGGCAGGTGATTTCCACGATGCGGGATTTAATTCAAAATGGCTTTTGCCGAACAGAATTTATGAAGGCGGCTATTTTGCAACGCCCGCTATTGCGCCAGCGGATTGCGAAACCGGCCGATGGCTCGAGGAACGCAATATCGGTTTTACGCTTGTCGAACCGCTTGAGGAAAATTTTCCAACGTTGATTGAAAAACTGACGTCGACGCCAGGGCTGGTGAAGGCGCGCCAACGAAGATTGTTAGCGGCGCCAGCAGATATGTTTGTGCAGCCGGTCAGTGAAATACGCGATGTCATCCTGCAGGTATGCGAAAACTTTTCACAAAATTTAAGAAGCATGCCGGATACGCCAATACAACGCTCCGCATGAGAGAAATCTGAATACGGAACAATTCAATTCAGATTGCGTATTAAATATCGGGCAAACCAGCATTTGCTTGTTTGCAGTCCGCCCGCCTTCTGTATGATGACACGCACCATTGCTGCGGTTCAAATCATTGGGAGTATGTACGTTGACATCTGCTTTTCTGGACAGGCGGCGCCCTTATGAAGAAGTGCAGCGAGCAGCGCGTGTAAAAAGAGAGCAGGAAAGTTTTGACGATGGACTGCAGCGTGCGCGTTATGATGATGCGCTAAGTCATTGCCAGGCGTACTGGCATGATGCGGTGTTGCGCCTCTGCCGTAAGACGATCCTTGCTGACGGCGCTCGGGATGTGCTCGAAATTGGCTCCCATGGCTGGGCGATGCTGTTCGATGCGGCGACGCCAACGCCTAAGAATCTTCATTGCATCAATATTTCCCAGCGGGAATTAGAGAACGGCCGTGAAAAAGCTACGTCGCGCAATGTCAACATCACATTTCGCCAGATGGACGCTCATGCCCTCGACTATGAGGACAATAGTTTCGACGTGGTTTTTGGATTTGGCATTCTACATCACCTTGATTACGAGGCCGCGCTTGATGAAATTCATCGCGTATTGCGGCCCGGCGGCAAGATGATCTTCAACGAACCGCTCGATATGAATCCGGTAGGGCGGCTGGTGCGCCGGCTAACTCCAGAAGCGCGCACCATTGACGAAGCGCCCTTGCGCGGCAAGCATCTTCGATTATTCCATGAACGGTTCGACGTTTCCTATTATCCGCAGCAGTTTTTGTCGGTGCCGGCGGGCCTTTTATCGCGTCTGCTTGCGAAATCGCCGCGAAACCCGTTTATGCGCGCTGCTTTTGCGGCGGATCAGGTTTTGGCGAAGGCGCCAGGTTTGCGGTTTTGGTTTCGCAAGACTGTGATCATCGGCGTCAAAGATGGTTGATGTGTTATGCGCAGCATCGGCGCGGCTGCGCATGGGTATGGATCAGTAAAACATAATTAGTATTGATGCAAATTATCGGCGACGGGAACAAATCTGATTGTTTTAGTTTTTGTCAAAAAAATTAGCGGCTTCGTATTGTTCTTTGCGCACAAGAATTTTGTGGGAAGAAAAAGCTGAAGTTTGGGGCGATATGCTGAGGAGGCAGGACCGGTAATGCCACGCGTCTTAAACCAGAGATCAGAAGTGATGCTGCCGCTTTCTGAACACTTCGAAGAAGCGCCGTGCCCGGGACTGCCCGAGGCGGCGCTGCCATTGGAAGAGATCAACGATAACGAGTTTTCAGGCGCCGGCTCCGCAGCGCGCATGAACGAAAGGCTGGGAGAATTTTCCGGCGCGTTAAACGTTGAAAGATGGCCAGGGCAAGACGTTATTAAACGCGCAACAGATGTTGCCGGGGCCATCGCTGCGCTCATTCTATTCGGCCCCTTAATGGCGCTTGTGGCTCTTGTTCTTAAGCTGCAGGGCGGGCCGATCGTGTTCGCCCATGAGCGGCTTGGTCGTAATGGCAAACCGTTCCCGTGTTTTAAGTTCCGCACCATGGTTGTTGACGCGGAAGCAAAACTTGAGGCGTTGTTGCAATCAGACCCTGAGGCGCGAAGTGAATGGGAGCGCGATCATAAGCTGCAAAACGATCCGCGCATTACACGCATCGGCGCCGTGTTGCGGGAGACAAGTCTTGATGAGTTGCCGCAGTTTTTCAATGTCCTACGCGGTGAGATGAGCCTTGTTGGCCCGCGCCCCATCACCAGAAGCGAAGTCGTCAAATATGGAAAAAAGTTTTTCTGGTATATGAAATGCCGTCCCGGAATCACTGGGATATGGCAGGTCAGCGGCCGCAATGACGTCAGTTACGAAGAGCGTGTTGATCTCGATATGGACTACGCCCTGACGCAAGCTTTCTGGCGCGATGTTTCCATCATGCTGCGTACAGTCGGCGTGGTTTTGTCCAAGACAGGCGCGCGTTGAGAGCGCTTATCCACGCAAGACCATCACTATAATGATAATTGCAAACCAGACAATGAGCGCAAGGAACAGTGCAAATCGCGCTTTTTGCGCTGGGGTTCTTTTGCGCTTGTTGGTCATTGCAAGTCATCCTTGCTCATTATGGCGTTCGATCGAACGTCGATAGGAACTGCAGCATCAACCGGCTCATTGTCTCGTAAGACTGCGCGCCAATCGCCAGGGTTTCGTCATGGGTGATTGGGTGCGCGGCAATGCCTGCGGCGTGGTTGGTGATGAGGGAAAGGCCGACGACCTTAAGACCTGCATGGCGCGCAGCAATCGCTTCCGGCGCCGTTGACATGCCGACAGCATCGGCGCCCATCTTCGCGAACATTTTTATCTCAGCCGGCGTCTCAAAGCTGGGGCCTGTAGTGTATAGGTAAACACCGCTTTTTAGATTTATGCCTTCTTCTTTCGCGGCGTGCGTAAATTGTTCGCGCAATTGCGCATCATAGACATTGCTCATATCGGGAAAGCGCGGGCCAACATCGTCGTCATTCGGTCCTATTAGCGGATTACGCCCAGAAAAGTTGATATGATCGCTGATCAGCATCAGCGAACCGGGGCCCATTTCCTGTCGCAGACTGCCGGCGGCGTTAGTGAGGATGAGCGTTTCGGCGCCAAGTGCGCGATAGGTGCGTATCGGCAGCGCAATCTCCTGCACGGGGTGCCCTTCATAGACGTGCAAGCGCCCTTGCATGCAGGCGATCGGCGTTCCCGCCGCCTTGCCGATCAGCAACTGGCCCGCATGGCCGGACACCGTTGAGACTGGAAATCCAGGAATGTCCTTATAAGGAATGATGTTTTCAGCGTCGATTTTTTCTCCAAATGCGCCAAGGCCACTGCCGAGCACAAGCACGGTTTTTGGAAAGTTGGGGCCATGGATGTTCGTGATAGCGCTTGCGGCCTGTTCAATCGCGTTGGTCATTTGATTATCCCGGATCAGTGCTCAGTTGCGATCCAATCTCGTCAGAAGTTCCACCTTGGTTTTACTATCACAAAACGCAGCCTCGATCGCCGTACGGGTAAAGCCTGCAAGCCTTTCTCGCTCGAACCCGTGAATCTCGGCGCTCTTGCGGTATTCATCAGCGACATCGACATCGAAATAGGCGGGATCGTCGGCGTTCAGCGTCACTTTTAATCCAGCGGCGACAAGCGCCGGCAACGGGTGACGCTCAAGCGATGGATAAAGACCGATGGCGACATTGGAGGTCGGGCAGACTTCGAGGGTTAGTCCCCAGTCTTTGACCGCCGCCGCAAGGGCGTCATCTTCCAAGATGCGCACGCCATGACCGATGCGATCGACGTGAAACAGCGTGATCGCCTCGTGGACGCTTTCGGGGCCCAAAATTTCGCCGGCATGGGCGGTCAAGCCAAGCCCTGCGTCACGGGCAATATCAAAAGCGCGGGCGTAATCAGCGGCCGCGCCAAAGGCTTCGTCGCCCGCCATCCCGAAGCCGGTCACCATGGGATGGGGATGGTCAACAGCAAGTTGCGCAGTTGCGGTTGCGTGCTCCGACCCGAAATGGCGGACGCATGTGACAATGATCCGACCGACAATGCCGCTTTTCGCTTCCGCTTCGCGCATTGCGGCCGCGACCGCATCAATAAGCGCGGTGTAGGATATGCCAAACTTGCCGGCGTGCTCAGGAGAAACAAACACCTCGCCATAAATAACGCCGCGCGCCGCCATGCGTGTGTAGTAATGCAGCGTTAGCTCATAATAATCCTGGGGCGTGCGGATGGCTTCGCTCACCGCATCATAAGTATCGAGAAACTCCTTAAAGTCGCGCCAATGATAGTCGCCCTGGTCGTTAAACACGCCCGAAATATCGATGCTGTTGCGCTTTGCAAAAATGCGCGCGTCATCGGGTTCTACCGTCGCCTCAAGATGACAGTGCAGCTCCGCAAGCGGCAAATTGTTGAGAATATCTGCCGCCACGTTAGCCAGCGCCAGTCTCCCGGGCGAGCCACGCGCCAAGCAAGGCGCGCTCATCGTCGCTCATGCCGGTTTCGTTTCCCAGCGGCATGATATCGCTCTCGACCGTCTGGAGCATGATGGCGTCGGCGTTATCGCGCACATCGTCAAGACTTTCGAGAACAAGTCCCCCTTGCGGAATTGTATAGGCTGGATGTGTTGGTTCTTCCGAGTGACACGAAACGCAATGGGTTTCAAGAATGGCGCTGATTTCATCGTCGCTGATGTCGGCGTCGCCGCCTGCACTTGCAGGTTTTATGGAAACCACGATCGCCGTTGCAGCAAAGAGCGTTGAAGCGCCCGCAAGCAACAACAAGCGGCAAGACTGTTCGAAAAACTCAAAAGGTCGAAAAACCATAGTCAATGCACCGGCGGCGTTTTCGCATTATCTCGCACAATAGCTCGCTTGGCCAGCACGAAACAATCGAACGCTCTAGTCTCCGTAGGGCAGCCAGATATTCTTGACTTCAGAAGCGCGGCGCAAAAATTCTCGGCCTTCGCCGGTGCTCGGTGATTTCCAGTCACGGCCGCGTCCGTTGTTGGTCCAAACGCGTTTCAGGTTTGCGGCTGATGCTTCCTCTACAAACGTCGACGCTGCTGTATCTCCATAATGCCAGATCGCCTCAACCTGATCATGCTCTGCAAGCGTCTTGACAAGTTCCGCATGGGGGCCGGTGACAATGTTGAGGGCGCCGCCAGGCACATCCGAAGTTTCAAGCACCTGATAAAAATCTGTGGCGAGAAGGCCAAAGCGTTCCGATGGAACAACAACCGCACGGTTGCCCATGGCGATTACCGGCGCCCAGAGCGAAACAAAAGACAAGAGCGGCGCCGCATCGGGGCACGTGATGCCGACCACGCCGATCGGTTCATTGACCGCAAGCACAACATTGCGCTGCGGTGGCGAGTGGGCAAGGCCGTCATATTTATCCGCCCAGGCGCCGTAAGAGAACAGCCGCGAGATTGTTGCGTCGACTTCGGCGCGGGCCTTTGCTTTTGTAACGCCCGTCAACTGCACAAGACGTCGCGAAAATTCGTCGGCCCGTTTGGAAAAATTTTCAGCGATGAAATACAAAATTTGCGCGCGCGCATGACCGGTGGTTGAGGCCCAGCTCTCAGCCTTGAACGCGGCTTCAACCGCGTCACGAATGTCCTTACGATTGCCGTGGGCGATGCGGCCCGCATATTTTCCATCATGGGCGGCGACTGGCAATGTGCGCGCCCAATCAGGTCGCTTTTGTTTGCCGCCGATGAACTGTTTCGGCGTCTGGTCGATCTCGACAACGCTTGCGTCCGTTGAAAGTTCCAGTTGCGGCGCTGCTGGTTCAGGGTCGGTCCATTCTTTTCGGAGCTTGAGATATTCAACCATGCCTTCGCGGCCGCCTTCGCGCCCAAAGCCGGATTCACGATAGCCGCCGAATCCGCAGGCGGCGTCAAAGCCATTCGTCGTGTTGATCCAGACAACACCGGCTTTTACTTGGCTTGCTGCTTCAAGAGCACGGTTAATGTTTTCTGACCAGATCGTTGCGGCAAGCCCGTAGCGGGAGTTGTTGGCGAGCGTCACGGCCTCTTTCAGTGTACGGAAGGGCATGGAAACGAGGACGGGGCCAAAAATTTCTTCGCGCACCGCAATATTGCTCGGGGAAACATTGGAAATGAGGGTCGGCGGATAAAAACATCCGGTTTCCGGCATAGCGATGTCAGGGCGCCAAACGTTGCCGCCTTCGCTTTCCCCTTGCGACACGAGTTGTTCGATGCGGGACCGCTGAACAGGATCGACAATGGCGCCCATGTCAACGGCTTTGTCGAGCGGATCGCCGATGCGGAAGGCAGCGAGCCTGCGCTTGATTTTTTCTGTCACCCGTTCCGCGACGCTTTCCTCAACGAGCAATCGCGAGCCTGCGCAGCAGACCTGCCCCTGATTAAACCAAATGGCGTCGACAAGGCCTTCGACAGCGCCGTCAAGATCAGCGTCTTCAAAAATAATGAAGGGCGACTTGCCGCCGAGTTCCAGGGAAAGCTTCTTACCGGATCCTGCCGTCTGTTTACGGATGATGCGGCCAACTTCCGTTGACCCGGTAAAGGCGATCTTGGCGATGTCCGGATGATTGACGATGAGTTCGCCGGTTTCGCCTGCGCCTGTAACGATATTGACAACCCCGGGAGGCAATTGTGCTTCCTGGCAAAGTTCTGCGAAATAAAGTGCGGTAAGGCTTGTAAACTCTGCTGGCTTTAAAACGACAGTGTTGCCAGCGGCGATGGCCGGCGCGATTTTCCACGCAAGCATCAGCAATGGGAAGTTCCAGGGGATGATCTGGCCGACGACCCCTAAGGCTTCGTGATCGGGAAACTCCTGATCCAACAACTGCGCCCAACCGGCGTGATGGTAAAAATGCCGGGCGACAAGCGGGATATCGATGTCACGGGTCTCGCGTATCGGCTTACCGTTATCAAGGCTCTCAAGAACGCTCAAGAAACGACTGTTCTTTTGCACAAGACGTGCAAGCGCATAAAGATAACGCGCGCGCTCATGACCGCTTAGCGCTGACCAGGCGGGGAAAGCGGCTTTGGCGGCGGCGACTGCTGCATCAACGTCTTCTTTGCCGGCGGCGGGAAACTCTGTGAGCTTTTCGCCAGTCGCCGGATTGAAGCTATCGATTCGTTTTGCGCCGGACTTTCCGGACGTGAACACGCCATTGATGAAATGCTGAAATCCGCCGGGCTTCCCTTGCAACCAGTCAAGCACATAGTCCGCTTGTTCGGGCGCGGGCCCATATTCCATGGTCTCGAATATTTCTGCAGTCTTTGACATGGATTGTTATCCCATCGGGTGGCGGTTGGCGGCGGAGTAACGTCCCGTCGCATGATGTTCCAGTTGCCGCTCTATATCGCCCAACAGCCGTGAGGCGCCGAATCGAAAGAGCGCGGGCGTCATCCATTCATCGCCCAGTTCTTCTTTCAATAAAATAAGATATTGAAGCGCGGTTTTGGCGGCGCTGATGCCGCCCGCCGGTTTAAAGCCGACCTTGTAACCCGTGCGGGCGTGATAATCGCGGATCGTCCGCATCATCACGAGACTGACCGGCAAGGTCGCGTTGACAGCCTCCATGCCCGTCGATGTTTTGACGAAATCAGCGCCCGCCATCATGCAGGTCATGGACGCCTTACCGACCTTGCTGATAGAGCCAAGCTCGCCGGTTGCGATGATAGCTTTTAAATGCGCCGGCCCGCACGCCTCGCGAAAAGCTTTGACTTCGTCATAGAGCGCTTGCCAGTTGGCCGTTAAAACATGACGGCGGCTAACCACGATGTCGATTTCGCTGGCGCCGTCGGCGACGGAGGCTTTGATCTCTTGCAATCGCGTTTCAAACGGCGTGTGACCAGCGGGAAAGCCGGTTGAAACGGCTGCGACGCCAATGTTCGACCCTTGAAGCGCTTTGACCGCGGTTTTGACAAAGACATGATAGACGCAAACGGCGCCGACGGTGATGTTTAAATGTTCTACGCCCAGCGCCTCTAAAAGGTCAGGCCGCACGGGCTGCCGTGCTTTGGCGCAAAGTCGGCGAACGCGTCCGTCAGTGTCATCGCCCGCAAGGGTCGTTAAATCCATGCAGGTGATCGCCTTGAGCAGCCAAGCCGCCTGCCAGTCTTTCTTCACCGTGCGCCTGCCGGCAAGGGTTGTAATGCGTCGCTCTGCTGCTGAGCGATTAACGCGGATTGCATCAATCCAGTCGGTTTCAAGCGGCATGCCGGGATTGCGCGCAATATCGCCATGGGCGTCTGGTGTTGGCGCGCCGCGGCTTTTTAACGTCGTTACATTTGTCTGGTTCATGTCGGAACCTCTTCCCATCATTGTCCCAAAAAGGAAACGCCAGCTTCTAACGGCGCAAGACCCAAATGCGCCGCCAACGACTGCCCGATATCTGCAAAACTATCCCGCCGGCCGATTGAGCCAGCATGGACTTTTTCTCCAAACGCAAGCACGGGAATGAACTCGCGCGTATGGTCTGTGCCTTCCCATGTCGGATCGCAACCGTGATCGGCGCTTAAGATGACGACGTCGTTTTCCCGTAGTTTATCGTCGAGTTCCGGCAGGCGGCGGTCAAACGCTTCGAGCGCCGCAGCGTAGCCCGCGACATTTCTGCGATGACCGAAAAGCGTATCGAAATCGACAAAATTGGCAAAGATGATCGCGTCGTCGGGCGCGGTTTCGATTTCATTGAGCCAGGCATTGAAAATTGCGTCATTGCCATTTGCCTTGACGGATCTGGTAACGCCTTTTCCAGCGAAGATATCGCTGATCTTGCCAATGCCGATCACCGGGCGGCCTTTGTCCGCATAAATATCAAGAAGCGTTGGGCGGTGTGGCGGCGTCGCCAGATCACGGCGATTTCCTGTGCGCTGAAACGCACCGGGTTTTTCGCCCACAAAGGGGCGGGCGATGACGCGACCGATATTATAATCATCTACAAGCCGCCGCGCGATCGCACAGACTTCATAAAGCCGTTCTAGCCCGAAATGCGTTTCGTGAGCAGCGATCTGAAATACTGAATCCGCAGATGTGTAGACAATTGGCTTGCCGGTGCGAATGTGCTCTTCGCCTAATTCCTCGATTATTTCCGTACCCGACGCATGGCGATCGCCAAGCACGCCGGGCAGATCTGCTTCTTCGACAAGTCGAGCAATCAGTTCGTCGGGAAAGCTAGGTGGGCCTTTGGGAAACATCCCCCAATCAAATTCAACCGGCAGGCCCATCATCTCCCAATGCCCGCTCGGTGTATCCTTGCCGTAGCTCCTTTCCGCCGCGTAACCATAAGCGCCTGCATACTGAGAAGGCTCTTCAAGCGGCAGATCAATCCCCGTTGCGTCGCGGGCAAGGGCGCCTAATCCAAGCCGCATTAGGTTTGGGAGTTTAAGCGGACCTTCGCGCAAGCCTTCTTCGTCGGCGCGGCCTTCGGCGCAGGCAAACGCAATATGGCCAAACGTATTGGCGCCGGCGTCGCCGAATTTGTCAGCATCTTCGGTTGCGCCGACGCCGAATGAATCCAAAATGCCAATAATCGCCCGCGCCAAGCCGCTGTCCTCTGCTTCTGTTCGATCCCGTCAGATTGCCGCCTTGCCTTGCGATGTGACGCATACTGTTCGAAAATAGCTTGTTCGCGAAGGCAAGCGATCGCAGACGAGCCGTCAATCTGGGAAACCTGACGCAGCTTAGCAAGCCGGGCGCGTGGAATAAACCACGATCAGCGTGGATGTTTGCAGTATTGATGCCCTGTCGGGGTCACTTTCCATCAAGTCTGAAAGCGAGCGGCAATAGCTCCGCCAGTGTGTAGCGCTGAATATCGCCGTTTTCATCCATCAGAAGAATATTTGTGTTGGCGTCTCCAAACTCGGCAATCCTTTGCCGGCAGCCGCCGCAGGGCGGGCACAGCTCTAACTTGCTTCGTCCGCCGACAATCGCAATTGCAGCAATTTTATTACCGCTACTCGAGACCATGGCGCCGATAGCGGTGGCTTCAGCGCAAGCGCCAAGCGGGTAAGCCGCGTTTTCCACATTGCAGCCCACATGGATACGGCCCGCCTCATCAACGATCGCGGCGCCGACTTTGAATTTTGAATAAGGAGCATGGGCCCGGTCGCGCACCGCTCTAGCGTGATCCAACAATTCCTTGTCGCGGTTTTCCATAACCTTCGCTCTTTCAAGTTCCGTCGGGTCTATACCACCGTTTCGCATATCAGGGAGCGTGTTTCCGGCGGCGAGGACGAGATCGTACATGCCGCGCGGTATTCCGATATGGCGGCGTCGGCTGTTTCTTCATCCGTGGCGTGGACAAGCGCTAAGGGCCGCTCCTTACTGACTTGTTCACCAACGGAAGCGATTTCGGTAAATCCGGTGGAAAGATCGAGCGCATCATCGGCGCGGCCGCGGCCGCCGCCTAGCCCGATGATAGCGTTACCGACGCGCCTTGTATCAATCGATGCAAGATATCCGTCCTCTGACGGATAAATTTCTGCGATGCAATTCGCCTTGGGCAGATAGTGTTCCGAGCGCTCCAGGAAATCGACGGGCCCGCCGAGCGCAGCCGCCATACGTCCAAAGAATTCCGCTGCGCGGCCGGATGTAAGGGCGTCTTCGCAATGTTGTCGTGCTGTGTCTCGGTCAGGCGCCAGCGCAGTCATCACCAACAGTTCCGCCGCTAGCGCCATGGTGACCGCATCCAGCCTCGGCTCGCGACTTTTATT
>JANQOV010000116.1 GCA_028285645.1 Hyphococcus sp. | reverse complement strand
ATCTTCCTTTGGACGCCGCCGCATTTTTGGGCGCTGGCGCTTTTCCGGCAGGGCGATTACGCTCGCGCCGGCGTGCCGATGATGCCGGTCGTACGCGGCGATAAGGAAACCCGCCGGCAAATCTTCTTTTACGGGGTCATTTTGGCCCTGTCCGGCGCCGCCCCCTATTTTGTCGGCATGGCGAGCATTTATTATTTAGCGCTTTCATCCGTGCTCGGCGGAGTTTTCGTCTGGCGGTGCTGGCGCGTCTTGAAGGGCGCCGCCGATGATCGCGCTGCGCCAAAGGCGCTCTTTGTGTTTTCGATCCAGTATTTGTTTGCGATTTTTGCGGCGCTCTTGGTCGATAACCTGGCGGGACTTGCGTGATGGCTGAAGACGAAGATACAAAACCACAACAAGACAAGCCCGCAACCTATGTCCTGACGCCGGAGGAGGAAAAGCGCCGTAAAGAGCGCAACATTGCCGTTGCGCTGGCGGTGGCGGGGTTCATGCTGATCGTCTTTCTGGTGACGATTTTACGGCTTGGCGGCAATGTCGCTGAGCGTACTTTCTAGCGGATTAGTTGTGATGAAGCGCGACATATCAAAGAACCGCAAAACGGCGATGTATGTCGCCGCAGGCGTTGTCGGCATGATCGGGCTTTCCTTTGCGTCGGTGCCGGCTTACCGCGCCTTTTGCCAGGTGACCGGATGGGGCGGCACGACACAGCGCGCCGAGGCGGAAGCCGACCGCACTCTCGCCAGGGAAATCACCATTCGGTTCGACGCAACAGTCAATCAGGGCCTTGCCTGGCGGTTCAAGCCTGAGCAGCCCTCGCAGACGCTGCATATCGGCGAGACGGGGCTTGCCTTTTATGAGGCGGAGAACCTCACCGATAAGCCGGTCTCAGGCCGCGCCACCTTCAACGTCTCGCCGGCAAAAGCAGGCATTTATTTCCAGAAGATCGAGTGCTTCTGTTTTACCGAGCAGACCCTGCAGGCGGGGCAAAAGGTTTCGATGCCGGTCACCTATTTCATCGATCCGAAGATCGCTGAAGACGACAATATGGATGACATCCAGACCATTACGCTCTCCTATACGTTTTTTGCCTGGGATGACGGGCCGCAAGCCGGATCCGTTGGCGGCAGCCCCTAGACGCCTCGCTGCTGCGGCTCTTTAGCGCGGCAGGGCGCGGGTGTGAGCGCTTGGAATCTGCCGCCGCTTAGAGGTAAAACCCGCTCAATACATCGAATTCGCTGAGAGGGCGCATCCTATGGCCGGCGCAGAAGTTAAGCACAGTTATCACCTGGTCAATCCGTCTCCCTGGCCGCTCATCGGGTCCGCAGCGGCGACCGCAATGATGATCGGCGCAGTGGTCTGGATGCAGTCCGGTGAAAACGAAGCCGGGCTTTTCGGCCTTAAAGGCTCGTGGATGTTCTTCCTCGGGCTTGCCGGCGTGATCATTACGATGATCGGCTGGTGGCGTGACATGATCAAAGAAAGCCTCACTGGCGAAAACACCTCGACCGTCGTGCGGCTTGGCCTGCGCTACGGCATGGTCTTGTTCATTGCGTCAGAAGTCATGTTTTTTGCGGCCTGGTTCTGGGCGTTTTTCGGCGCGGCGCTGTTTCCGGGCGCATCCGACGCGATTTTGCTCAGCGACGGCGCACAGATGCTCAACCAAAATGGCGAGCCCGCTTTTCTCGGTAATGACGCGCGTCAGCACTTTACCGGCAATATGTGGCCGCCGGTCGGGGTGGAGCCGCTCAACCCCTGGCACCTGCCGCTGATCAACACGCTTGTTCTGCTGCTGTCGGGCACGACCGTCACCTGGGCGCATTACGCAGTGCAGAAAGGCGATCAGAAAGGCCTCGTGCAAGGGCTTATTTTGACCATTGTCCTCGGCATGTTCTTCACCTTCCTGCAAGCAGTCGAATATTACGAAGCGATTGCCTACGACATGTTCCACTTTTCCGGCGGCGGCATTTATGGCGCTTCCTTTTTCATGGCGACCGGATTTCACGGGCTGCATGTGATCATCGGCACGATCTTCCTGATCGTCTGTCTCTTCCGGGCGCTGGCGGGGCATTTTACAGCGGAACGGCATTTCGGTTTCGAGGCGGCGGCCTGGTACTGGCACTTTGTCGACGTGGTGTGGCTGTTCCTGTTTGCTTGCATCTATGTGCTCGGCAATCAGGGCCTTCTTAGCTGACAAAGCTGCTGCGCTAGACTGACCCTCGAAAGTCGCGGCGGGCTTCTTCGCCGCGCAATGGCGGGGAGGTAGTTTCATGAGCGCGCTTGGCTTTCTCCGAACCACTACAACCCTCGCACTTTGTGTTGCGCTTGGCGGTTGTTTTGTCTCAGAAGCCCCTTTGCTTACCGCCGCGAACGGCGCTGCAACGCCACTGGCGCCGGGAGACTATCTGGCGTGCAGTCAAGACGATCCGGATGAAGAACCGAATTGTCCGCTTGCGGTGGTTTCCATCAATTTTGCCGGCCTTTACCGCATGGACGCCGATGGAGACGATCCGGTCTTGATGCGGATGCGGCGGATCGCGCCGAACGGCTATGTCGTGCAGATAAGAGAAGACGATGACGAGCATGCCTTTTACTATGGCGATAACCGCGGCGCTCATTTTCGTCTCACCTTTATGATGTGTACGGATTTGCAAGAGAAATTGCGCGAGCGCCTTGTCGCCGCCGGCGATATTGTGATTGAAGACGGGGATATCCCGATATGCATAGCGCAATCGGTCAATGCGGTGGAAGCCGCGGCGCGCGCCTATCATCGCGGCGAAGTTGCGCCGGGTGAAGACCGTTTGTTTCAGATTGAGTTTAAGCCTGTTGCGGAAAACGCCCCATGACAACACATCCGCCGGTTTCTCCTTATACCGTTGGTCTCGCCGGCAAGTGCCCGCGCTGCGGAAAGGGGGCATTGTTTAAAGGCTATCTTGGCTTGCAGGATAAGTGCAGTGTCTGCGGTCTCGACTTCGCCAAGGCTGATTCCGGCGACGGGCCTGCGGTGTTTTTAATCTTCATCGGCGGCTTTATTGCTGTCGCCGTCGCCTTTCTTGCGCGGTTTACCTGGCATGCGCCGATCTGGCTTGCGCTATTGTTGAGCGCCGGATTAACAGTTGCGATTGTTTTGGCGCTGTTGCGGCCCTTCAAGGCGACGCTGATCGCTTTGCAATACGCCCACAAGGCCGAGGAAGGCCGGCTTGAAGAGTGACGTCATGACCCAAGGCCGCCGCTTACAATTTCGACCCTGGCTGACAGTCTTTACGGGACTGTCGCTGGCGATATTGCTCGCTCTTGGCAATTGGCAGTTGCAGCGGCGCGACTGGAAAAATGAACTGATTGAGATCACCACCGCGCGGGTAGGACAGCCGGCGATTGCGCTTGAGACTGCGCTTGCCAACGTAGAGGTTGGCGAGGAGATTGAATATCTGCCGGTGCGCGTTGCTGGCGAATTTGATTTTGACAAGGAAGTGAGAGTGTTCGGCGCGAGAGACGGCGCGCCTGGATATTTTCTGTTTACGCCGCTCAAGCTATCGGGCGCCGACACATATCTCTATATCAATCGGGGGTTCGCGCCGCAAAGCATTTGGCGGGAAGAGCCGAATGCAATTGTGCGGTCCGAGGGCATAAGAACCGTAGACGGACTATATCGGGCGCCTGAAACCCGGCGAGGAGTTGCAAAATGGTTCGCCCCGGAAAACGCGCCAGATGACGGCCTTTGGCATGTACGCGATCCGATCCTTTTCGCCAGCCACGCAGCTATCGATGCGGCGCCGTATTACATCGATCAGCTCGCCGTTGCGGACCGGCCATGGCCGAAAGGCGGGACGACGCGGCTGGAATTCAACAACAGGCATTTGGAATATGCACTGACCTGGTTCGGCCTCGCGGGGGCGCTGATTGGCGTTTGGCTGATTTTTTCCTTGCAAAACTCAAAAACTTCAAATAACTTTAAAAAATAAAGTTCAGACAATAAGGGTGCAGCAACGTCTGCTATCCGGTCCGGTTTTGTGGTTCCGGGCAATGGCTTCTTGCACCCAATATTTGCTGAAAAACACCAGCGTTTATGCAGGTCACATGGCCGGCGGCGGCTGCCGCCCGCCTGCATGGGGCTTCGCTGAAGGAGGACGCAATATGTCTTGGCAACCGCTTTTAGAAGCGCCATGGGTCATTCAGGTGCACGCTTTTGGCGCCATGGCGGCTTTTCTGCTCGGGCTCATTCAATTCGCCGCCCCGAAAGGAACATTGCCCCACAAGACGCTTGGCTTCGTCTGGGTCGTCATTATGGCGACAATCGCGATCTCCAGCATATTTATCCGCCCGTCGCTCTATCCAGACCTTCCGATCACGCGGTGGTTCAGCTTCATCCATATCTTCACGATCATCACGCTTTACGGCGTCATTCACGGAAGCTTGATACTCATGCAGGGCGGGCCGGCGCTGAAAAACCACAGCAAGCCGTTCAGGGGTATTTTCATCGGCGGACTGATCATCGCCGGCGCCTTTGCGTTCATGCCAGGCCGGATCATGCACGAAGTCGTCTTCGGCGGATGAGCGGCGCGCCTTTCAGCAAAGACGCGAAGCCTTCGGACCTGATGTTACGCAAAGTCCGGCGCAGCCTGTTTTTTGTGTCGGCGCCAATGGTGTTTATCATGTTTGCACTCCCCTTGCGGGCGGAGGACCTTGGCGCAACGGCATTTGAGATCGGCATTCTCTATAGTCTTTTTACGGCGTGTATATTCCTTGTAAGGCCGCTGGTCGGTATTGGCCTTGACGTGTTTGGCCGGCGGCCGTTTTTCATTCTGGCGACATTCCTGTATCTCGGCGCCAGCATGCTCTACGCCGCAAGCGAAACCGTTGCGATGTTATACGCCGCGCGGTTCTTACAAGGGATCGGCTTTGCGGTGCTGGCCATCGCGACCGACACGATCACCGCAGACATTACCGAAATTGATGAACGCAGCGCGGCTATGGGCGGTAATATCGCAAGCCAAACCCGCGGCGGCATGGCGGGCGCCTTTGTTGGCTTCGGTCTTGTAGGCGCGATGCCCGAGCAATCCTGGACTTATTCGTTCTGCGTGTTTTCGCTCGCGGCTTTTGCGGCGGTGATCATCGCCATCCGGCTCATCCCTGAAACCATGCCGACGTCTCATCAAGGCGCGCAGCGCGCAAAATTTGTCATGCCCAACGGCTATTATCGCATCC
>JANQOV010000094.1 GCA_028285645.1 Hyphococcus sp. | reverse complement strand
ACTTCACAGGCTCGTAGCGCTCGGCATCAGCGCCCTCGGGCATCGGAAAAACGATTTCGCCGGTTACCTTGGAGCGCCCGCCGATCAGTCTTGGGCGCGCGCCGCTTTCATCGAGTAAGCTATCAGAAATGAGGGGCATGGACGCTTCCCTATTAATAAAGCCCGGTGATACCGTCTGCGGTAAAAAACGACACCTCTGATTTTTTCCAGTCAGTCGGACGGTATGCGATTCAGGGAGACAAACCATCCATGTCGGCGGATGCGGACCTAACGACCATTGCCGATTTCGCCCGCCGCCAGGCCGGCGCGCAACCGGACAAGGCTGCGTTTAAGTTTGAGGGCGAGCAGGTCACTTTCGCCGAATTCGACGCAAACGCCAGCAGAGCGGCGAATGCGCTCATCAGTTTCGGTTTGAAAGAGGGCGAGCGCATTGGATATCTTGGCAAAAATTCCCACTGCTATTTCGAACTCCTGATTGGCGCGTCCAAAGCCGGCGGCGTGATGTGCCCGGTGAATTGGCGCCTTGCCGCGCCGGAGATCGCTTATATTCTCAATGACGCCGACGCGCGCATTTTGTTCATCGGCCCGGAATTCGTCGAGCTGCTTGACCGCTTGCAGCCGCGACTGAAAACCCTCCGGAAAATCATTCCCATGGAGCCCATTAAGGGCGATCCACTCACTTACGTTTCCTGGCGCGACGCCTTCGACGACGCCGACCCGCGCATTGCGCGCACTCGCGAAGACGATGCGGTGCAGCTTTATACATCGGGCACGACAGGCCATCCAAAGGGCGCCGTGATTTCCAATCGCGCGCTTCTCGCCTCTTACGAGCGCAGTCAAAAATATGAAAATCCTGAGTGGAACCGATGGACAGCCGATGACGTCAGCCTGGTCGCCATGCCGTGTTTTCATATCGGCGGCACTGCGTGGGGCCTTACCGGCCTTTCCTACGGCGCGACCGGGGTCGTCATGCGCGAGTTTGATCCCTTAAAGGTGCTCGACTTCATCGACGCGCACCGTATTTCGAAATTGTTTCTGGTGCCGGCCGCCATGCAGATTGTTGTGAATCAGCCGCGCGCGAAAGACGTCGATTTCTCACCGCTTAAATTTATGCTTTACGGCGCCTCGCCGATCCCGCTTGAACTCCTCAAGCAATGCATGGACGTCTTTAAATGCGGCTTCGTGCAAATGTACGGTATGACGGAGACCAGCGGCACAATTGTCGCCCTGCCCCCGGAAGATCACGACCCGAATGGAAATGAACGCATGCGCTCGGCCGGCAAAGCCCTCGCCGGCGTTGAGGTCGCTATTCTCGATGATGCGGGGAAACGATTGCCGCCGCGCGCGGTGGGCGAGATCGCAACCCGCTCCGACATGAACATGACGCAGTACTGGAACCTGCCTGACGCAACCGCGGCGACATTATCCGATGACGGATGGCTGCGCACCGGCGACGCCGGGTATCTCGACGAAGATGGATACGTTTATATCCACGACCGGGTGAAAGACATGATCATTTCCGGCGGCGAGAATATTTACCCCGCCGAAGTCGAGAACGCGATCTACGGCCATCCCGAAATTGCTGATGTGGCGGTGATCGGCGTGCCCGACGAAAAATGGGGCGAAGCAGTAAAGGCCTGCGTCGTCTTAAAGGAAGATGCGCCTCTTAGGGAAGCCGACATCATATCGTTCGCCCGCGAGCGCATCGCATCTTACAAATGCCCAAAATCAGTCGACTTCATTGACGCGCTGCCGCGCAACCCGTCAGGCAAAATTTTACGTCGCGAACTTCGTGAAAAATATTGGCAAGGCAAAGAAAGAGCGGTGAATTGATGGCGTTTACCGGGCCAATTGAGGATCGGCTGGCGATCCGTGAACTGATTGACTGTTACAATGATGCTGTTCACCGACGCGACGCCGAAGCCTGGCGCGCAACCTGGAGCGAAAATGCTGAATGGGACTTGCTGGGACATATCGTAACCGGTCGCGACGCCATTGTCGAAACCTGGCTGGGCGCCATGGCGACGTTTTCCTATGTCGGTTTCAGCGCAACGCCCGGCGCCATCGAAGTCGACGGCGACAGGGCCTCGGCGCGCGTTTATGTGCGTGAAACGCTCATCGAAAACGGCGCCGACGCAGTCAGGCGGGTCGAGGGCGCCTATCACGACCAATTGCAAAAAATAAGCGGCGCATGGGTTTTTACAAAGCGTGCCTACAGCATTCTTCATGACGCCGCCGCATAAAGGAGTTTCATTTATGCCAATCTTGATCGCCGGCACGATCGATGTCGCTGCGGAAAAACGCGAAACGGCTTTGCGCGAGGCGGAGCCTTTTATTCGCGCCGCTCTGGAAGAGCCAGGATGCGTCGCTTATGACTGGTCGCTTGATCCTTACAATCCGCAGCGCATCCATGTTTTTGAGGAATGGACCGGCGAGAAAGAACTCGCCTTCCATTTCAGCGCAGAGCCTTACAAAAACATGGCGGCGCATTTGGCGGAAATCGGCATTCTGGCGGCGGAGACAAAAAAATATCGCGTCGACCACGCAGAACCTGTTTATGATCCGGAAGGCGTTCCGCGGGCGGACTTCTTCTCCGCGCCATAAGGTGTATGAATGCGCTAAGCCGCAAGATTGATTGACAGACATGCCGTCACCCCTTGCTATCGACCTTTCAGGCAGAACATTGCTGATCACTGGCGCCTCTTCCGGGCTGGGCGCCCATTTCGCACGCGTCTTTTCTGAGGCCGGCGTGGCCGTCGCTCTTTGCGCGCGGCGCAAAGAGCGCCTTGAAGCATTGCGCGAAGAAATAGAAAACGCGGGCGGGCGGGCCGCGGCGATTGAATTGGATGTCTCCGAGGAAGCAAGCGCCATCGCCGCATTTGATGCAGCGGAACGACAACTCGGCCCCATAGATAGCGTGCTCGCGAATGCGGGCATGGCCGCTGAAGGATTGGCGCTTGATATTCCCGCTGCGGACTTTGCGCGCACCCTCGACGTTAATCTTACTGGCGCTTTTTTGACCGCCCGGGAAGGCGCGCGCCGCATGAAAGCCGCCGGCGCAAAGGACCGCGAGCACGGCCGGATTGTTATCATTTCTTCGATTACGGCAAGCCACGTCGAGGGAGGCCTCGCTGCTTACAGCGCCAGCAAGGCCGGCGTGCTGCAAATGGGCCGCGTGCTTGCGCGAGAGTGGGCGAATGCGGGCATTAACGTCAACGTGGTCTGCCCCGGCTATATTGAGACCGAACTCAACAGCAACTGGTTTGCAACCGAAGGCGGCAAGAAACAGATCGCCAAATGGCCGCGGCGGCGACTCATGACGCCGAGCGATCTTGACCACCTTGTCTGTTTTCTTCTGTCCGATTCAGCGCGGGGCGTTACCGGTTCGGTCTTCACAATCGACGATGGACAAACTCTCTAAGGGCAAGGTTCAAGCCTTAACCGCTCGCCTTGGTTATCGCCGCTTCGATTTCCGACTGGGTCGGATTGCGTCGCAAGGTCAGGCCGCCGTTTACCTGCAAGTTCTGCCCAGTCATAAAGCAATCGTCTGAGGCAAGAAAAACCGCCGCAGCCGCAATGTCATCGGATGTCCCTATACGTCCGAGCGGATATTCCTTTTTGAACGCGTCCTCGAGGCCGGGCGCCGCCATGGCGCCGGCGGTCATTGGCGTTTCGGTAAGGCCGGGAGAAATGGAGTTGGCGCGCACATTGTATTGGCCGAACTCATTCGCAACGCATCGCACCACATGATCAATGCCGGCTTTCGTGCCCATGTAAGCTGCGTGATTTTCCAACATGATGGTCGCCGTCGCCGACGAAATCTGAATGATCGAGCCGCCATGTTCACGCATTGCCAAAACCGCCGCTTGCATGAACTGAAAAGGTCCCTTGAATTGCAGCGCGATCATTTTCTCAAGATCGTCATCAGCAGTTTCTGCAAAGGGCGCCAGCAGCCCCCATCCCGTCGCGTTAACCGCAATGTCGACGCCGCCAAATGTCTCTACGCATTTTGCAAACATCGCATCAATGTCTGATCGTTTTGTGATGTCGCAAGTCGCGTAGGCGCCGTTAAGCTCCGTTGCAAGACGATTGAGTTCGTCCTCATGGCGCCCGGCTGCCAGAACCTTCACGCCTTCCTCAGCGAAGCGCCGCGCAATCGTCTGCCCCATATTGCCGGCGCCGGCTACGCCCAAAACAATTGCAGCTTTACTGCTCAGTTTACCCATTGCCTGCTCCCTCATGTTGTCTGTTGCGCCGACCGATCGTTAGCGGCGATGCTGCGTCGCACAACAAGCGTCGCTCTATATCGACTGTCGTATCGCTTTACGCTTCGCCTGCCCGTTACCTAAGTGTGCCATCTACTCCACACTGCCAAAACCGTTAGGTATATCTGTTTTAGACAGTCTTGACTTTTTTTTGAACGGAACGAAAATTTAAATGCCGAAATCTTAAAAAATCAAACGGATTTGGCAGGGAGGGATTTGATGATGTTTCGACTGATTAAAAGCTCTTTAGCAGGATCATTGGCGCTAAGCGCGTCAACCATCGCATTGACGGCGACAGCGAACGCACAAGACGAAGCGCTAGAAAACGGCGATCCCGATAGAATTATCGTGACGAGTACGCGGCGCGAGGAGAGCATCCAAGAGGTGCCGATATCCGTTACGGCAATCGGCGGCGATAAAATCGAGATTATCAAGCCGCGTGACATTCGCGATCTTACGGGTCTCGCACCGAACACCTTTATCGGCGAGACGACGGCCGTGCCCGGCGGCGGCGCGATCTTTATTCGCGGCCAAGGCTATTCTGAGGTTGAAAAGACCCAGAACCCGGCGGTTGGCGTTAACGTGGACGGGCTCTTCCTCGGCACCAACACCGGGCAACTTGTCGATGCGTTCGACGTCGAGCAGGTCGAAGTCGGCCGCGGGCCGCAAGGCATCTTCTTTGGCAAGAACACTACCGGCGGCGTTGTCAGCGTCACGCGTACAAAACCAACGCGGGAATTCGGCGTTCGCGCATCAGCCGCCTACGGCTCCAACGAAGAGATTATTCTGAAGAGCGTCGCCAATGCGCCGCTCGGCGAAAATGGCGGCCTCAAAGTCGGCGGCGTTTATCGCCAGACCGATGGCTATACGGAAAATCTCTTCACCGGTCATCCCGATGACGGCTACCGGTATTACGGGATCAATGTGGCGCTGAATTATGACTTGGCCGACTGGCTCAACGTTCAGGTCATCTACGATCACTTTGATCTCGACAGCGGCGGCACGCCTATTCAGTACGGCAATATCCTGACGACCAACTTCTTCAGCCAAGCCTTGATGACTGACCTGACTCTAACACCTGGATATAATGCGCAAACCGGCAGCCTCGCCGGCCTTGGCCCGCGCGAAGTGCTCAATGACTTCAACGATGAAGGCGCGTTGAACACTGATGTTTTCAATGCGACGTTGACCTTCGATACGCCGCTTGGCGAACTCGTTTCCGTTACCGGCTATCTGGACTCGGAAGATTTCGTCGCGCAGGATTTTGACGGCACCTGTCTTGGGGCGGCGGGATGTCCGGCCGGTCTCATCAATCTGGCGCTGGCGCCCACCGGCGGCATACTGCACACGCAGCGCGATCAGGAATACAAGCAGTTTACCCAGGAAATCAGGCTCGCAGGCGATGTCGGCCGGCTCGATTACCTTCTTGGCTTTTATTACTATGATCACGAAATTGATTTCCTTCAGGACACCAATGGCGCGGTCTTTCAGAACGCTACTGAAAACAATGATTCCTGGTCATTGTTCGGCAATCTCGACTACGAACTCTTCGACAACCTGACCATCTCCGCTGGCGTTCGCTATATCGACGAGTCGAAAGATTACACCAACAACTTTGTCGTGATGCCGGCGCCTGGCGTTTCGGTTCCGATCGTAACGCCGATTGACGACAGCGTTTCGTTTGACGATGTCATTACGCGCTTTGCAATTGATTGGCAGGCGCTTGACAATACCTTGCTCTACGCTTCGCGGGCCGAAGGTTTCCGCTCCGGCGGCTTTTCCATTCGCGGGACGTTATCCGAACAGGTGGAAGGCCAGTCGAACTGCTTGCCCGACGACGGCGACGCTACCCCGAATGAAATTCTGTGTCCCGATAATAATTTCCTGAATTATGATCCAGAGAGTGTAACCGCGTATGAAATCGGTACGAAGAATACGTTCTTTGACAATCAGGTGGTGTTCAATCTCGCGCTGTTCCGGTCGAAGATTGAAGACTTTCAGTTCAGCCAGGTCGTCGTCACGCCGGGCTATGGTCCCGGCACCAACACCTATCTCAGCAATCTGCCGGAAGTCGTCATCAAAGGCCTCGAGCTAGAGTTGGTGTTAGAGCCTGAAGCGCTTGAAGGCTTTACGTTGACAGGACTTTTGGGTGTTCAGGATGCGGAAATCACAGACGGCGTTGTGCCGGGTGAGCGAGTTCCGCTGAATGCGGGCGCTACTGCGGGCTCTCCGGGCTCGGTCGCCGACTTTACCGGTACGAACAACGTCCTTATCCGCATCGCCGATTACAACTTCAACATCACCGGTACCTACGTCGCCGACTTGGGCCCTGGGCGGCTCACCATGTCGTTGGGGTATAACTACATCGACGATCACGCCCTCGGCTCAGCTTTTGGAATGCAAGACATTGAACCGGGATACGGATTGTTGAACGCCTATATCGGCTATGACTTCAATGATCGTTTCGGCATCTCGCTCAGCGGACGCAACCTCACCAACAAGGACTACCGAGTGAACTCGCTTCCTTCGGTCTATTTCCAGCGGTGGGCTGACGATTTGAACTGGCTCGTGGAAGTCAAGGCCGCGTTTTAATCGGGCCCGCCTTTCGCCTATGCGCCTCTTTCCAAGGCGCCGGGGCGGTTGATAGGAACAGCGCCGCGCGGCCATTGGCTGCGCGGCGCTTTTGACAGAGCGGCTTTTAAAACCCCCGGACTGAAACGCCCATGCGCCAACAAAACGTCATCGCCGCCGTCGCCCGCAAAGCGAAAGGGCCTTTTTCAATAGAAAGCTTAATCCTAAGCGGTCCGAGCCCGGACGAAGTCTTGGTCAAAATTGAGGGCGTGGGCCTTTGCCATACCGATCTGGTGGTCAAGGACAGCGCGTTCCCGCCCGCCCTTCCCGCGGTTTTGGGCCATGAAGGCGCTGGCGTCGTCGAAGCCGTCGGCGAGAATATCGATGATGTCAAAGTCGGCGATCGCGTCATCCTCTCCTTCGCCTCCTGCGGCGCATGCAGCGCATGCCGCGATCATACGCCGGGATATTGCGATCAGGCGGCAGCCCTCAACTACGCGGGCGCGCGCCTCAACGGAAAGAGCGCGCTTGGCGGCGAACAGGGCGCCGTCGCCAGCCATTTCTTCGGTCAATCAAGCTTTGCCACTCATGCGGTTGTTTACGCGAACAATATCGTCAAAGCGCCTGATGACGCGCCGCTTGCACTGCTCGGTCCATTTGGGTGCAGCATACAAACCGGCGCCGGGACGGTTTTAAATGTCATGCGACCGCCGGCGGGCGCCGCAATCCTCATCGCCGGCGCCGGCGCTGTCGGCCTCAGCGCCGTCATGGCCGCGGCCCTTGCCGGCTGCGCGCCTATCATCGTTTCGGATCCCATGCACGAACGCCGAACAGCAGCGATTGATTTTGGCGCAACCCACAGTCATGACCCAAACGAGGCGCCGCTACGCGAAGCCGTCACATCATTTGCAAAGGGCGGCGTTAATTTCGCGATTGACACGACGGGGCGGCGGGAGGTGATCGAAGCAGGCGTCGACGCATTGTCAAAACGGGGCGTCCTTGCCTGCCTTGGCATCGCGCCTGACGAAGCGCCCACCTTTGACGTTCCAATCAACCATCTGATGGGATATGGGCGACGCATTGTCGGCGTCATCGAAGGCGACAGCGATCCTCGACAACTGATCCCTATGCTGCTTGATCATTATCGCGCCGGCAGATTTCCTTTCGACAAGATGATCAAGACCTATTCCCTGGAAAACATCAATGAGGCGGTGCGCGATCAGGCGGCGGGCCGCTGCGTCAAACCAGTTCTGCTGCCGCCCAGCGATTTGGCGAATGCACGCTCCCACTCTGATCCGGCCCCCTAACAGATCACCGCTTCAATTTGTTGATTTATGTCAATTCGCAGGCTGCCGTTTTTGTCAGGTCACCGGCCAGCCTTTGTGGAGTATTCTTATAAGACAATACTCAAATAGGTTTGGCGAACGATATGGTCGAAACAACCACAGGCACAAACCGGTCGGGGGGAACCCCTTACAGCGACTATTTGGATGCGGACACGCATCCGGTGCGGGACATTTTGCGTGTTGATGCGCCCATGACGCCAGGGCCGACCACCATGCCGGCTGAAATATACTACGCTCGGGAGGTACACGAGCAAGAAATAGAAAACATCTGGAAGAAGACATGGCAGCTCGCCTGTCACGAGGACGAAATCAGGAATGTTGGCGATTACGCCGTCTATGACATTGCATCCTTGTCATTCATTATCGCTCGAACTGGCGAGGATGAGATTAAAGCGTTTCACAATGCCTGCCTTCATCGCGGGCGAAAACTTTGCGATCATGACGGCAAGTCGGCGCGTGCGTTTCGATGTCCTTTTCATGGCTGGTCCTGGAAAATAGATGGTACACTGAGTGAAATTCCGGCTCAGTGGGATTTTCCAACAGTTGACGCCAAGAAGTACTCGCTGCCCGCCGTCAAAGTCGGCCGGTGGGGCGGCTTTGTCTTCATTAACCCGGATGAAAACGCCGAACCGCTAAGCGATTATCTCGGCAACTTATCCGACCATTTCACGCTGTTGCCGTTCGAGCGGCGATACAAGGCCGCCCATGTAGCGAAAGTCCTGCGCTGCAATTGGAAGGTCGCCCAAGAAGCGTTCATGGAAGCCTATCACGTGATCGCAACACACCCGACCATTCTGGATTTCCTTGGCGACGTGAATTCGAAATATGACGTCTTCGGCAATTACTCTCGGGCGATCTCGCCGCAGGAAGTAGAAAGCCCGCATATCAGACCGTATAGGCCGGACGCAGACGCGCGCGAATATACGCGATGGAAACACCCGATCACTGGACTGCTATACGAAAGAGCGGGCGACGATCTCGTTCATGTCACCGACAAGGACGGCGCCGTTAGCAAATTTCACGCTGACGGATCGTGGATCGAGGGCCCCCTCACCCATGCGGACCCGAATATGTGCAATTGGATCGGCGGGAAACTCTTGCCGGACAGCGAGCACTTGCCGCTGACGCGGACGCGGGAACCGGGGCCCGGCGAAACCAAACGCGCTATTGCGGCTGCGGCCCGCCGCGAAGAGCTTCGCCCGCTTCTAGGCGATGACACAGCGCGCATCTCAGATGCTGAACTGATCGACGCCATCTTTTTCAGCGTCTTCCCGAATATTAGTCCCTGGGGGTCCTTCAACCCGATCTTCTACCGTTTCCGT
This sequence comes from Hyphococcus sp., assembly GCA_028285645.1. Classification (GTDB taxonomy): domain Bacteria; phylum Pseudomonadota; class Alphaproteobacteria; order Caulobacterales; family Parvularculaceae; genus Hyphococcus. Next base: position 50,190 of record JANQOV010000094.1, on the reverse strand, counting down.
CCGCATGGGGATAATCCCGAGGAGTGCGTCCACGAATGCTGGTTCATGGTCCCGTCGCCAGATGGCGAGGACCGGCCCGACCCGGCGCCGGTGCATTGGCTTGGAGCGGATGCGGATTATACCGACGCGCCGGAATTGGGCCTCCTGGCGAAAGTCTTCAATCAGGACGTGCACAACATGCCGAAAGTGCAAGAGGGGTTGAAGGCGATGAAAAACAAGGAAGTGATCTTCGCCAATTACCAGGAAACTAAGATCCGCCACTTCTACAAGCTATACAAAGAAAAGATGGGCATGGCGTAAAGCCCGCGGGATATGGCCGCCGCAGTCGCGCCTGCGCAGCCCCTTAGCGTTTTCAAAAACAAGGGATGGCCAAAAATGGTGATACAGTACCTATCACTGTATCGGCGGAAATCCGCGTTTCGTCTTGTTATCTCACTTCCATTTACTTGCCGCACTTAGGACTAAGACGCCCAATCGCGCTTTAACCGCGGCGCCGTGACAATGAACAAAACCGCGGCGAGAATATAGAACACCGTCCCAGAAAGAATGGCGTATCTGAGGCTTTCATCCCCGAACTGCGCGCTTAAGCCGTCGGAGATGGCGCCGATGGCGAGATTGCCAAGGCCAATGCCGATCAGATTGTTGATGAACAAAAAAATCGCTGACGCGGTCGCGCGCATGTTTGGCTGCACCAGATGCTGAAAGGCGGACAAGACAGGCCCGAGCCAGACAAGGCTTAGGGCCTGCAACACCAGAAATGCAGGAAAAGCAATCCACAAGCTTGGCGCCAACACCCCAACAATGAAAAACGGGATTGTCGTTAAAAAAGCGATCGCCGGCACAATGGCATACGCCGCCTTTTTGTCAGGCCCGTATCGGTCCGCCATGACGCCGCCGAGCCAAATGCCGGCGATGCCGCCGATCAGCAAGACGGTCGCATAGAAGTAAGACGCAAACAACAACGCGCTTGGGTTGGCCGGAATCAAAAACGCCGGCATCCACGCAAAAAATTCCGGCAGCGCATCCCCGTAACTTCTGACAAAGAACGAGGGCAACCAGAAGATCAGGCCGTAGCCCATCATGGATGAACTGGCGGCGCCGAATGATAGTCCCCAAAAGCTTGGCTTTTGCATAAGCGTCTTTGCAACATCTGAAACTTTTGCCGGCTTTGTAACAGCGCTCGCGCTATCGAAGCCGCCGCGCTTTGGTTCGCGCATGGTCAGGCGGAAAATTGGCGCAATAGCAAGACCCGCCAGACCGACAATGATGAACGCGGCGCGCCAACCAAGATAGGTTGTTAACACCCCGCCGAGCAAAATGCCGAGCGCCGAGCCGATCGGAATGCCGAAAGAGTAAATCGAAAGCGCGCGGGCGCGTTTTTCCGGCGGAAAGTAATCAGCAATCAGCGAATAGGCCGGGGCGACCCCGCCAGCCTCGCCAACGCCGACCCCAAGGCGCGCGAGAAAGAGCTGCAGGAAGTTTTGCGCAAACCCGCACACTGCCGTCATCGCGCTCCAGACCGAAAGCGCGACGGTCATAATCCATGTGCGGCTGTATCGATCCGCCAGCATCGCAATCGGGATGCCGAGAAATGTGTAGAAAAGCGCAAAGGCAAGCCCGCCCATGAGGCTGAGTTGCGTGTCCGAAAGCCCAAGGTCCGCTTTTATGGGGACGGCAAGAATGCCGACAATCTGACGGTCGATGAAATTGAACGTATAGACGACAACCAGAATGAAAAGGACATAGGCCCGATAGAATGACGAGGCTGGCTTGTCGCTCATCTATTCTGCGCCGGTTTCTGCTGCTTCACGATGCGTTTGAAGAAAGGCAATCGCATCAGCGACGGTTTGTTCCGGCGCTTCTTCCTGCGCGGCGTGGCCAACGCCCGGATAGGCGATCAAGCGTGCGTCAGGAATGGCGCTTTCGATTTTTCTGCCCTGCTCTATGGGAATGATGATGTCGTCTTCACCCCATAAAATAAGCGTTGGCGCTTCTATTTGGGCGAGCGCCTCCGTTGGGTCCGGCAAGGTGAATTCTTCCAGCGATTGGATCAACGCAGCGCCGTTGCCCTCTCGGCGTATCATGTCGCGCATCACGGCGAGGCGTTCTTCAGCGATTTTTTCATCGTCGGCGTAAATCAGCTCGGCGCTCGCGCGCACGCCAGCTTCCGGCGCCGTCATCAGATACGCCTTCATGGCGGCGGGGATATCAGCGGGCTCATCACTCACGCTGTTTAGCGGATAAGCGCCCGGCGAAATGAGGATCAGCGCGCTCACTTGCGCCGAGTTTTCAGACGCAAAGCGCCATGCGGCAAGACCGCCGAGCGAATTTCCAGCGATCGCTGCTTGTTCAATGTCAAGCGCGTTCAAGATTTCGCCAAGGAATGCGGCGCGCTCAATCGGCGAATACCGGCTTTGCGGATCAGGTCCCGTTAGCCCGTGCCCCAACAGATCATAGCGAATAACGCGATATTCTGTCTTAAGCGCGTTTGCCCACCCGTCCCAGGTTTCAAGGCTATGGCTAAACCCGTGGATGAGCACGACCGGCGGCGCCGCCGGATTGCCCTCCTCCCGGATGCGCACACGCGCGCCGGCGACATCGACAAACCGATCTGCGGAGCTTGCATATGTGGCTTCGAGCGCGCTCGCGGAAACGCCCTTTGTCGCCTGCCAATAGAGCACCCCGGCGGCGGCTGCGCCCAGAACGAGCAATCCAAGAATAACAAATAGAACTTTTTTCATGACAGATCAGCCTGCGCTGGGAAAAGAACGAGGCGGCGATCATTACGCGATCGCCGCCCGAGGTTCCAGAACGGAGGATGTCCTAGAACTGTACGCCCACTGTGCCGAAGATCTGGCGCGGATTGCCGTAAAACGCCGTAAGCGTTCCTTCGAGACCGAGAAAAGGCGGGATCGTGAAAAAGTCGTAGCCTGCGACGATATACTCTTTATCGGTCAGGTTCTTGCCGTGAACGCCAACTTGCCAGCGGCCGTCCGTGGAGGTCCAGACCAGCGACGCATCGAAAAGAACATATCCCGGCTGATCAAGCGGCGTTTCGACTTCAAAGTTGTTCGTGAAGCTGCGATAGGAAAAGCCGCTCGTTAAGGCGAGGTCGCCCTCATGTTTCGCGATGCCAAAAGGTTGCGACCAAGTTGCGTAGACGCTGGCCGACCATTCAGGCGTGTTCTGGAAAAACCTTTCGTCAGAGACATCCGTGCCGTCCGGTCCGATGAACTCCTGATACTCCGCGTCAATCCAACCGAGCGACCAGCGCGCGTTGAGGCCGCCGCCACGTTCCGCTTCATATAAAAGCGCATTGCCTTCATATTCGATGCCGAGAATGCGCGCTTCGGCGGCGTTCGTTGTAACGCCGGCGAAGTCCTCGGCAATGCCGTCTCCGTCTGCGTCAACGCCGACCGAGCCTGGAATCTGCACATTCGCATAATCGCTGTAGAAAAATGCGAAGCTCGACGTGTAACGGTTGTCCCAAAGGCTCTTTTTCACGCCAAGTTCGTAAGTATCGACCTCTTCCGGCTCGAAGCCGATGAAGGCATTGATTTCAGCGTCATCAACAAAGCCATCATTGTTTCCGTCCGGCACTGTATCGACGTCGCCGCGCGGGTCAAAGCCGCCCCCTTTGAAGCCTTGGCTGTAACTCGCATATATCGTCAGATCGTCAGTCGGTTCCCAGGTAATGCTGGCGCGCGGGGAGAAGTCCGTAAATGTTTCATTGAACGTTTGATTGGTGTCGGTGCTCAACAGGGTTCCCGGCGGTCCGGTCAAAAGGCCGGTGCCGGCGCCGATGAACAACTGGTCGACGACAAGGGCTGTTCTTTCATCCTCGGTGTATCGGCCCCCGAATGAAATCGAAAGCTCATCTGTAAGCGAATAGGTGAAGTCACCAAAGACCGCCCAGGTTTTTGTATTAACGTCGCCAATACGCAGACCGGTGAGCGGCGGCGAACTAAGCTCCGTCAGCGTACCAAGGATCGACTCGAAGATGTTGAATGCTCGTGCGTCCAAGTAGTAGAAGCCGACAAGACCTTGCAGGCGGTCGCCTTCGTAGATGATTTGGAACTCTTCTGAAAACTGATCGTCTTCATAACGAACAGGCACGTCCAGATCTGCGATCGGCAAGCTGTCAAAGTCGATCGGCGATTCAGACCATCCGTCCCGATAGGCAAGGATGTTTTTGATGGTGATCTCGTCGGTGACATACCATTCCGCCAATCCTGAAAGCCCGCGCGTTTGAACTTCCTGGCGCGGTTCGTTCAGGCCGGCGCGTGTGTCAAACACATTATCAAGCACAGGAAAGGCGCCGGGCGTGAACTGGCCGTCAATGAGGCGGTGGCCCTGGCGCGGATCGGAGTCGTCATTCAGATAGTCGCCGGCAACACGGAAAAAGAAGTTCTCGTTAGGCTCAAACTCGACGCTAAAGCGTCCGGCGAGGATTTCCTTGTTGTAGTTCTCGACGCCATCAAGAAACAGATTGTCGCCGAAACCATTGCGATGGAAGTAGCCGACCGATCCGCCGACCCGCAGGGTGTCTGTCAAGGGCAGCGAGACGGTCCCGATAACATCAGCCTGTGCGTAAGAACCGCCCCGCGCCAGCAGTCTAACTTCCGGCTCTTCCGGGTTCAGCCGACGCGTTACATACTTTATCGCACCGCCGATGGTGTTTCGACCATAGAGCGTCCCTTGCGGGCCGCGCAGCACCTCAATGCGTTCGACGTCGTAGATTTCAAGAACGGCGCCTTGCGGACGATTGATATAGATGTCGTCCACATAAATACCGACGCCCTGCTCAAAGCCGGCGACCGGATCTTGCTGACCAACGCCGCGGATGAAGGGCGTGATCGTTGAGTTTGATCCGCGCGACACTTCAAGCGTGGTGTTCGGCGTCGTCAGCTGCAACGCCGTTAGGTCGAGGGCGCCGGCCGCTTCCAACGCCTCACCGCTATAGGCGGTGACCGCGATCGGCACGTCCTGCAGCGATTCCTCGCGCCGGCGTGACGTCACGACAATGACGTCGGCTGAGTCGGCGTTCGCCGCCTCGCTCTGTGCGAGGGCGACGCCTCCCCCGGCTGATAATGAGATCGTTGAGCAAGCCGCAAAAAGCCCTGCTTTCAGCGCGCCTTTCGCGATCCGTGTTTTTGAAATTCTCGACATTTCCGCCTCCCTGCTTACGCCGGTCTGGATTCAGCCGACCTTGCTTTGGGATCAAAATATGCCGCCGGCGGCGCCTGCATAATGACAGGATGGCTCATCATTTGTGGACATTTTCGCTCATTTTGCCGCGTAATACGATCGAAAATGTGCTCAAAGGCCCGGCATTAGGCCCGCCCCGCCTGGCGAATAAACGCCTTCGGGGTCACGCCATTCCAATCCTTGAAGGCCCGATTAAAGGCCCGATACTCGGAGAACCCAAGGGTTTCCGACACGTCAGCGACCGATTGCTTTTCCAAGAGGAGCCGTTTTGCCGTTTCGTTCAAAACTTCTCGACGAAGGTCTCGAAAGCTCGCGCCCTCGTTTGACAGGCGCCTTCGAAGCGTGGCGGCGCTGACGCCCATTTGCTCGGCGACATCGCCTTGTTCAACAACGCCGCGCGAAAGGGCGTCGCGCACGCGCGCTGCGATGGAAAACGTCTCTTCATATTGCGCATGCTTTCCCGCGACGACGTCCACAATCTTCTGATAAACCGCGTTCGAGGTGAGCGCATCCGCAGGCGGCATTGAAATTTGCTTTAATGCAATCGTCCTATCAAAGCTAATTTTGTAAGCATCAGCGCCAAATTTTATCGGCGCGTTCCAATAGGCAAGATGCGCGCAATCCCCTCCTGGCAGCGGGCGCCGAATCTGCAATGAATTGATTGCATTCTCCGCATCTGAAGAAAGCGTCATCAGCATGCAGTGCAGAAATATCAGCGTGCTTTCGATCGAAAAATACTGATATTCAATCTCCAACTCAGGCGCGTATGTAAACTCGCGATCGTCAATCACATAATCGACCGACCCGCGGCGTTTCGCGACCGAATTATATTCGCCGCCGTGAAGGAGATTGTATGACCGAGCAATGATGCGCATTGCGTCAAACAGATTTTGCGCGCTATCGACGTTCTTAAGCACAAAATCTGTGCTGCCCTGGAGCAATTGCCGCGATGATAGATGCAATGTTTCATCGCCAAACAATATCGCAAGTCGATTTTGAATCCGGTAGTAATCCGCCAGCGAGATTGTTTTGCTTTTTGACGCCTTCGCCAAAGCGGGATCAAGGTCAAGAGACTGCAACAACGCGCCAACATCAAGGTCGGCGGCGTTTGCTTGATCAAACAAGGGCGTTAAGCGCTCAGCCGAAACCGCAATAGGTTGATCAATCCGGTCGTTCATGAAGGAGGTTTTGCCGATTAATGTCGATCGCCGCAACTCTGCGCAAGCAGCGCCAGCTCGCTTCGGGGCGTTTAGCGCCCGCCGACGCCCCGTTCAGCGCTTCGTCTCTCTGGCTCCGCGAGCGTCAATCCGCACCGTAAAGTCATCATCCATATCACGGAATGACGGCCGCCAACGGGCAGACTGTCTCTTCTCTTGCGATCCGACAATACGCTCGCTTCGTTAGGGCGAATAATATGTCGGTGATCCGGGACCGACAGGCAGGTCGAGTCCGAAGGTCCAAAAGACAAAGAAGGTCGACCAAGTCAGCATAAAGAAGATCGTATAGGGCAGCATCATGGCGATGAGGGTGCCGACGCCGAGATTCTTATCATATCGCGTCGCCCAGGCGAGGATCAGTCCAAAGTAACTCATCATGGGCGTAATGATGTTCGTGGTGGAGTCGCCAATCCGGTACGCGGCCTGTATTGCTTCCGGCGCGTAGCCAATCAGCATTAACATAGGCACGAAGATGGGGGCGGTAACCGCCCATTGCGCCGACGCTGAGCCAAGCGAAAGGTTGATCAGCGCGCACATGAAAATGAAAAAGAAGAAGACGCCGGGGCCGGTCATCCCCGTGTCCTTGAGGAATTGCGCGCCCGTTACCGCGCTAATCGCGCCGAGATTGGTCCAGCCGAAAAACGCCACAAACTGCGCAGCGAAAAAGACAAGAACGATATAAAGACCAAGCGATGCAAGCGCCGCCGCCATTGCGTCGATCACGTCGCGATCAGTTTTCATCGTGCCGACAGCGCGCCCATAGGCGTAGCCGGTCACGATAAAGAAAATCAGTATCCAGACGACGAAACCGCGGAAAAACGGCGAATTGATCCGATCTCCCGTCTCCGGATTGCGTAAGACGCCCCATTCCGGCAGGAGCGTCAGCGCCATAAATGCAAATACGCCGAGCACAGCGAGCCCGGCCCAAAGAAGGCCTTTCTTTTCTTCCTTGGTTAGTTTTTCCATCATGCGCTTGTCGAGAATGGTGGGGTCGGCGCGCGATGCGTCATAGGCGCCAAGCTTCGGCTCAACGATAAAGATCGTCACGAGCGAGCCGACCGTTGTGATGAGAAAAGTCGAGGCGACCATGAAGTACCAGTTGGCGGTCGCCACCACGATGTAATCGGGATCGATGAGCCGCGCGGCTTCTTGGGTGATGCCGGCAAGCAGCGGGTCAATGGTGCCGATCAAGAGGTTGGCGCTATAGCCGCCTGAAACGCCGGCGAACGCTGCGGCCATGCCTGCTAGAGGGTGTCGGCCGAGCGCGTAAAAGATCGCGCCCGCCAGCGGGATCAAAACAACGTAGCCGACTTCCGACGCGGTGTTGGAAACAATGCCGGCAAAAACGATGGCGACCGTTACGACGTGACGCGGGGCGGACAGAACCATAGCGCGCACGGCGGCGGATAAAAGACCCGAGCGTTCGGCGACGCCAACGCCGAGCATCGCCACGAGCACAACGCCAAGGGGGGCAAAGCTCGTGAAATTAGTGGTGAGATTCGTGAAGATGCGCCGGACGCCGTCTCCGTTCAAAAGACTCACCGCCCTGATCATGCCGTCTTCCGCAACGCCGCGCGCACCGGCGGGTCTTGGGTCTTCAACCGCAAGACCGATCCAGCCGAAAAATCCCGACAGCAGCACGATGCCCAACGCCAGGACCGCAAAGAGCGTTACCGGATGCGGCAAGAGGTTGCCGAGCCATTCGACGCCATCGAGAAATCGAGTGAATGCGTTGCGCTTTTGCGCCTTTGCCTGAACCTGAGTTGTCGTCATATTGCGGGTTCCATTTGAGCCTGTCGCCAATGTTCCGGGGAAAGAGCTTCGGGTAGCGTATTCAGTCTACTGTTAGCGAATATCTTGCTCTAATCAACTGGGATCATTCTACCTCCCCAACAGGTGAGTGGCTGCAACCATCCTTAGGGCGCAAAACGGCATGCGATGTAACCTTAGGCCCTTGTCTCCGATCGATCGTTCGGGGCGGCGAATATAGAAAGCAGACAAAATGTCTACTTTCATGAACTAGAGCGTCGCGCCTGCTGAATTCGAACAGCAGCGTTGAAGCCGAGCGCTCCTTGAGAGATGATCGCGTCAGGCGCTCTTGGCCGACGGCAATACGACGTGATCAAACCAATATTCGTCCAGCTCTCCGATAACTCTGACAAATTCTTCGAACCTGACCGGTTTCGTGACATAGGAGTTGGCACCCAGTTCATAGCTCTGAACAACGTCGCTTTCACTGTCAGATGTCGTCAATACAACAACCGGGACCGCCCGCGTATCTTTGTTGCTGCGAATGCGGGCCAGAGTCTCAAGACCGCTTAAGCCCGGCATATTGAGATCAAGAAGGATCAGATCCGGCGCCGGCGCCGCCGCAGGCGGGGCGAAATCGCCTTTTCGATGGAGGTAATCGAGTCCCTCCTCGCCGCCAGAGGCAATGTGCAAATCCGCACGCATGACACCCTGGCCAACCGCGCGTTTGAAGATTTCCTGGTCCGCAAGATCGTCCTCGATAAGAAGGACTATCGGCGAGGATTTTGACATTCCGTTTTCATCTCTGCTTTTGTGATTAAGCGACCTTAACCGCTAGTGCTCGTCGATTTGGGCGCCTCCCAAGATATTCAAGAAAAGCGCAGCAGCGCAGTGAATTGACTAGGGCGCCTATAGATATGCATTTTCATTCCGTAATCGGACAGTCCTTGAAGTAGCGGTTTAGCTTCGCCTTCCACAACGCTGATTTCATCTGTTTTATTTAGAACGTATTACGCAGCGCACGCACGGGCGGATCATTGGAAGACAAATGTTGACAGAAAATCCTATCAAACAGGTTCGAAAATGCTTTTCTCCGGCTCAAGCGGCCGATTGCGTCGAGACGGCGCGGGCAAGCGCAAATCGAAAATGAGCGCCCGCCCCTGGCGTTGAGTCGACCCAGATACGCCCGCCGGCGCGCTCAATCGCCTTTTTGCAGATGGCAAGCCCGATGCCAGTGCCTTCAAATTCTTCACGGGCGTGGAGGCGCGCCAAAGGCTCAAAGATTTTTTGGCGATGGTCAGCGGCGATTCCGATCCCGTTGTCCTGAACGCCCAGGATCGCCTGCCTGCCAACCATCTCAGCAGTGAAGCGAATCTCCGGCTTGCAATCATTACAGACGAATTTGAGCGCGTTACCGATGAGATTGTGATAGACTTGCATTAGTAGGACCGGGTCCGCCATGACCAAGGGCAGATCGTCATAGAGGATTGTCGCACCGAGTTCCTTGCAACGATGGGCCCATGTGGCCATGGCTTCGCTGATACATTCCTGCGGATCGACAGGCTGTAAATTGCGCTCGCCTGTTTGCAGGCGTGAAAGGCTCAAAATATCTTTTATGAGACGCTGCATACGCTGCGCCGAACTTGAGATAGCATCGAGATCGGCCTTGGCTTTGTCAGGGATTTCCTCGCCGAGATCCTGCGCTAAAAACTCGCTAAAGATCATCATTTTGCGCAAAGGCTCTTGGAGATCATGGGAGGCGACCCGGGCAAATTGCTCCAACTCTGCATTGGATTGTTCAAGCGCGCTCTGGGTTTGTTTTAGTTTCGTGATGTCAGTTGCGGCGACAAAGACAAACCGATCGCCTGTCTCGGGGTCGATATAGGGTGTTTTGTCGGTGCTGATCCAGCCATGATCGCCATGCTTTGGCGTAAATTCTTCAATGATGCCGAGCTTTGGCGCGCCGGACTCGATGACTTCGAGATCATCCTCATGATATTTCTTCGCCATGTCTGGAAAAAGATCGTAAGCGTTCGCGCCCTCGGCTTCAGCAACACTCATGCCCATGGATTCTGCAGCCTGCTCATTGAGGCGGATAATTCGATTCATATCGTCCTTGAACCAGATACGCACAGGAACGTTGTTTAAGATGAGCTCCAACTCTTCCGTGCGCCGTCTGACATCTTCTTCCAGTTTGCGGCGCCCAGTCACATCCTGTACTGTACCCAAAAATAGAATTGCTTTGCCGTCTGCATCCTTTTCGACGGCGCCGCGCGCGTTGCCGATGATCTCTTCACCCCCGCTGTCTTTTGGCAGAATGCGATAGTCGATGTCATAAGGAATTCCGTTTTCGAGCGTTTCCCTGACAGCGGCGTTCACCCTGTCGCGATCACCTGGATGGACTCTTTCAATAAAACCCTCATAGGTTTCTTTGAACGTCTTAGCATCGGTGCCGAAGATACGGTGCATTTCTTTAGACCAGTGCAATTTATCTTCCTGAACATGCCATTCCCAGCTTCCGAGCTTGGCGGTGTGTTGAGCGCGCGCCATTCCGTCCGCCGCGTTGCGCAAATTCACTTCGCTTTTTGCGAGTTTAGCGCTCACTTCTTCTGCTTTGGTCATGCTGTGTTTCACGCGGCGTACGGCTGGCGCGAAAATCCAGAAGGCTTCACTAACTAGTAACACAAAAATGGCGATCCAGATCGCTGTTTCGACCTGTGCAATCCGGACGAATTCTCTTTCGCCTTGCCGCTCATGCGCGAGCACAGCCGCTTGAAGAGATTCCAACAAGGGCCCGCCGCTTAAGTTCACAACGGTTTTAACATCGCTGTCATTCGCCGGCAGCGCGCCCCGCTCAGCCTTGCGCAAGACAACCGACGCAGCAGCCAGAAAATCCCTTACCTGTTCATCAGTCGCATGCGGCGATTGCGAATAGACAGCGCTCACTGCACTCGAATTTCTAACGGGGCGCATGAGGAAAGGATGCGGCGCGCCATGGGCAAGCGCTTCATGGGCATGGGTCATTTCGCTGACCGAAACGCGCAACGCCGTCAATTGTTCGGCGTCGACGGATTGTTGCAGTTGGCTCGCCTTAAGCGCTATCTGTTGCGACAGCATTTGCTGCCGGCCGGCGAGATTGATGACAGCGCCGTTCCCCTTGTTTTGCTTGATGACGAATTGATGAGAAAAAAAAGCAAATGTGGCGAGCAAGGCGATCAGTAAAAGCCCAATCGCGTAGCGCCATGCGAGGCCCAAAGTAATACGGTTGATTTTTGTGGTCATGGCGGGCGCCGTTATTGAGTTTATAGCTTTTTGATAGTTCGAAATTGCGGCGCCACAGTATGCGCGGCCAGCGCTATTATAGAGTTACCAACTCCTTTCAATAGGCTTAACCGACTGCCGTCGCATCTAAGGCGCGGACAGCCGCCCACTTGATGAACGGTCATGAGGCCCCATTTGGTGCGCGTTGCACATATCACCCCCATTTGAGGATGGCGCGCTCGGCGTTTCTGGGTCACACTCCGCGAACTAGTCTGACAGAGTTGTTCCTATACAAAACTGAACGCGGCCGCCCCCCCGGCGGCCGTGTTCTTATGTCGCGCAATCGTTTGCTGTGAATTTACTCAGCAACCCACAGGACGACAGGGATGTCTCAAAGTCACCCCCATTTTGAGGTATTTTGTCTTTCGGTTTCATTTTATTGTCGCTGAAATCGAAGGCAGCGAACACAGGGAGGCAAAAGGTGGAGTACAAGGCTGATCGTCGAAACACTTCACGGCGTGCAAGCAAACTGAGCGTTCAGTTTGTTCTCGAAAATGGCGCAAGCGGTATTGGGCGCGTTATCGACCGGTCAACAACCGGCATAGCGCTCTTGATTGACGTTGATCTTGATGTGAACGACAAAATTTCAGTCCTATCAGCGGAGACCGGCCGGCTGACTGGTCGGGTTGCGAGGGTATTTTCCGGAGGGGTCGCTATAGAGCTTGATGTTTTGGCGCGGCCGGAGACGACGCACCACTCTTCGGGATATGTTTTCATGGCCGATCTTCTCGAACCTAACGGCGGAGAAAAGCGAGCGTACGAACGGATTCCTTGCGCAGTCGAGATCAATGTGCGCATTGATGGAACAGACGTAACGTTTAATTGCATCGTGCTCGACATGTCCCGGTCAGGATGCTTTATAAAGTCTGATGAAAAACCGGAAATCGGCGCGCCGGTGATTGTCAACAAGCGCCGCGGAACGGTGCGCCGGCATTCAGAAGACGGGTTCGGCGTTCAATTTGCTCAAATCGCCGCGCAGCCGGCTCAAAAGGAGTCCGCCCCGATAAATCACGCTGCATGACAACTATTATATTGCCTTAGCCCCTTTTTTACGTCTCCAGCTTCGTTCCTTGTCCGACCATCGCCTTGCGTGCTGGTCGGATTTTTTTATCCTAGCTTAAAGCTACTACGATCCATCTCCCGACGTGTACATCGAGAAGACGATATAACATTATAAATTGCGGACAACGACGTTGGAGTTGATCCAGATCATGCGAATAGGGTTTTTTGAAATTTAAAGCGATTGCAAATCAAAAAATATGCGAGCACCGAATTCAGGCTCGCGATCAGCAAAAAAACGCGGTAGAAAGCGTTGGCGGAGAGATTAGGGTGGAATCAGGCATCGAACTGGGAACATGGTTCGTTTCTTATTGAAGCGGCCAATATCTCTTATGTCGGTCGCTTAGAACCCCAACAAGTTGTTCTATTGTCATGACAATATGGTCAAAAATGAGTGCAGCAGAACTTTGTGCGTTTGACAGTTGATTCAGGTTAAAGAGAGGAGCAGCAAAGATTTTCAATCGTCGAACTAGGTAAAGCTGCAAGCAGGACAACTTAACAATTTTAAGTACACAAACAGACTGTACGTTTGTCATGACAGTATGGTCAAAAAAAAATTTAGTGGATCATTGTTTGTTCGACGGCTGAGTCAGTTGACAGTGACGGACGGCGCAGAATTCAATCTGCACATTCAGTAAAAAACTGAAAGTAGAAAATTTCTACAACGCTAAGGTGGCGCATAGTTTGAGGCGCCGTTAAAAGGGGGAATTGATGAAAGGTCGCCAAGCAACAATCCTGTTAGTTGAAGATGACGTTCGCGAGCAGGAAATCGTGCGGCGCATCGTCGATCAAGGCGCGACTTCAGCGCGGCTCCAGATCGTCTCAAGCGGTCAAGAAGCGCTCGATTTTTTAAGACATGAAGGAGCATATGCATCGAGCAAACCTGCGCCCCCTGACCTGGTTTTACTGGATCTCAACATGCCGGGCCTTAACGGCATAGAAACGCTTAAGAACATACGCAGCTATCCTAAAACAAAACTGTTGCCGGTCATCATTTTGACGACATCAGAGCGCGAATCAGACATCATCAAAAGCTATGAGTGCGGCGCAAACTCATACATCACAAAACCCGTCGAATATGAGAAATTCATCCGTGTCATTCGGGAGGTCGATCAATTCTGGTTCGACGTTGCTTCTCTTCCGCCATCAGTTGGTTAGACGCCAGACGCAAAAACAGATCTATCGGCGAGCTTCGGTAGGCAAGCCCAAAATCGCTTGAAGGCGGGCCTACGCTGCGCTCAAAATGGCAAGCCGCACCAGTTCCGCCTGTTTTGATACGCCGGTCTTGTGAAACACATTTTTGAGATATGAACGCGCCGTGCTAAGCGAAACGCCCGCATGTTTCGCCGCTTCAGCAACGCCGCCTCCGGTCACAAGACCGTGCACCACGCGCGCCTCGCTGGGGGTAAGGTGCAACGCCGTTGCAATAGACGCAGGATTAACAATGTTTTTTCGCGTCGGATCAGAGATAAGAAGGCTGAAATGCGGCGTGCCGCCATTTGAACCATCAAAATAAACTGCTGATACAACAACTGGCTTATCGTCATTGGATCTGGAAAAGCGAAACAAATTGTTGATCTTGACATCAGGGTCCGAGCTCGAAAGCGTCGTCAGGAATTCCCGAAATTTTTTTGTTGTCGCCAAATCCACCGAATGGATCGCGCCGTCTTTGCAAATACTGAAGACGTTTTTGTCGCGGAGGATCTCTTCAGCAGGACTATTTGCATAAATCAACTTGCCATTGAGATCGATCGCAGCAACCGGCGTATTCTGTTGTTCAATCGCATCCAGCGTAGAATGTGCGATCGTGCGCATTTTCTTAATGTTCAGCTCTCGAATGGCGTCAACAATCGCGATACTGATGTCGTCGACTTGCGCTGGCTTGGTGAGGAAACGAAAAACGCGGACTTTGTTTACAGCGATGAGCGCCGATTGCAGGTCAGCTTGAGCCGACAGCAGCATGTAGATTGCGTCCGGCGCGAATTTTCGCATTTCTGTGATCAGATCAAGACCGTCTGTACTTCCCATTTTTAGATCAGAAATAACAATGTCAGCGGGCTCTTCCCGATGCGCTTCGATTGCCCGCTTCGGGCTTCCAAAAAAACGGCAGCTCATGGGGGTTTCGATTTTACTCAACACCAACTGAACCTGCTCAAGGGCGAGCGGCTCATCGTCAACACAGATCAACCGAAGCGATTTCATTAGGCGTAATTTCCGAACACCGCTGAACGCAGACGTCTCTTTAAGCAATAAATAACCCTAAAGACTTAAAAAAATACAACCCTTGGTGAGTGAAAGATGGCGCCTGCGCAAGATATTCTGAAGATACTCGTACTCGAAGATGATGACTTGGATTTTCAAGTGCTAGAACGGCATGTTGGGAGCCTGTTTCCACGTCGATATGATTTAATTCGCGCAAAATGCGCAAATGACGCGCGCGATATGATAACTGGAATTGACATTGCGGCGGCGCTTATCGACTACCGTCTCTCTGATGGAAATTCCGGTCTGGATTTCATCAAGGAGCTCGGCGGCCGGGAAGCGGATTTTCCTTCCATTATTTTGACAGGAATTGATTCCGGCATCCTTAATCAGGAGGCAATTTTAACGGGCGCCTATGATTACATCGACAAGATTGCTTTAACGCGAGAGCTCGTTGATCGATCCATACAGTTTGCGATTTCCTCGCACAAATACGAACGCCAACTTCGAAACTCCATGAAAGAGGCCGAGGAGCAGGCAGCGATCAATCGCGAGATCTTAGCCGTCGTCAGCCACGAAATGCAGTCGCCCGTCAGCTCTTTAATCGGATATTGCGACCAAATCGCCGAAAGCTGCCAAACTGATGGGACGCGTTTATCGATAGGGAAAATGAAGGTTGCCGCAGTCCACCTTGAGGACTTCCTGCGAAATCTCTCAGAGTATGTGCGCCTCAACAAGGGGGGCGGTGAGATTTGCAACGGTGAGTTTCGTCCCCAATCGCTGTTGCAGGAAACAATCGAGTTCTTCTCTCCCTATACAAAGCACAAGGAGATAACCGTTCAATCAGAATTCGATCCTTCGACAAGCGAGATGTTTGTCGGCGATTCAGTACGAATCCGACAAGTGCTCATAAACCTGGTCAAAAACGCTGTAAAATATTCGGATATGGGAACAATCACGGTTTCTGCATCTATCGACAACGGGGTTTTTACCGTGCTTGTGAAAGACAACGGCGTCGGAATGAGCGAAGAAAAAGTCGCCGCAATTCTCGATGGATCGAACAAGTGGCAAAGACCAGGCAAAGAACTCAGAAGCGGGCTCGGGCTCGGTCTGTCGATTTGCGCACGGCTTCTGCAACTGATGCGGGGCAAACTGATTTTGGAAAGCACGCCCGGTCACGGGACAACAGCGGGCTTTGAGGTGCCTTTGACCAAAGCTTCCGCTGCTGTGGCCGCCTGAACTCTAACGTCAATACGCCAACAAACCAGGTGGAACGAAGCATCATTGCTCCGCAACTAAACTGGTCGCCTAATCCCCCTTTAAGCTCCACGCTCAGTCGTTTCCGCTCCGCCTTAGCCAGTGTAAATTCGGTAACCTCCTGTTTACGCCGATAACTGGGCTGCGTTTAAGTGTTGTTCGGCGCTCGAAACTCACCCTCAAACGCGGGTGTTTCCTGACGTCAATGTTTCATAGATTCAAGCCGCTAGTGTTCGTAACAAACATCGGAGGCCATTGTGCAACAGGGGGCTGACAGACGCGCATATGAGCGCAAGGCGATAGAGAAGCAGGCGCGATTTAGCGTTAATGGAGGCGCTGAAGCGTCGGCGCTGCTGACGGATATTTCCAAGGGCGGCTTGTTCATGATGACGGATGCTGAAGCCAATATTGGCGACAAAGTTGTTATCTACCCGGACGAGTTGGGCCGCCTGGAAGGCACTATTGTATCAAAAAGGTCTGGCGGCGTCGGCGTTGAATTCGCAATTTCCGATTCCTACCGGGAATTTCTCGACAAGAGAATTAAAGCAGCGCTCGCTGGGGGATCATATCTGCGCCTCGCCGACAGGCGCTCAAATCTTCGGAGCGCATTGAACATCGAGGCTCCTGTGAGAATGGTCGCAAATGGCGAGTGCTTTATCTGCAGGATCGACAATATCTCAGAAGGCGGCGCTGCTATCTCGTCAAGCCAGCGTCCGTATGTTGGCGCACAAATCCGCGTTGGCTCTATTCCTGGAAAAGTTCTTCGCCATACTGAAAATGGATTCACGGTTCAATTCCTGCAGCAGAAAGCAGCTTAGATTATTGAACTTTAGCCCCACATCATTCCGCATTCATCCAACGGCGCCTTCAGCGGATGCGCGCTAAGCTTCAGTTCAGGACTCGCAAGGCTGCCGGGCGTTGCGCCAGGTTTCCTTGACAAGATCGACGATTAGCGTCGCCTCTTTTTCGTCGCGGGGCGCATAAATCATCACTGTGTCTGGCGAAACCGTCGGTTGGCCCGCAAGCGGGTGGAGCTCAGCCCAGCCCTTCTCCATCGCCTCGCTTTTTAGCGGCTCGGCCAAAATGGCGTGGAGACTGCCGTCGTCACTGATATGCACATGCGCAAATTCGTTGCCGAGGAGAAAGCAACGCACGTCGCTGGCGGCGCATTTGGGATCCAGATAAAATCCCACGGTGCCCGGCGGCGCCCGCCGACTGGCGCCGGTTTTAACATCGGAAAACGACGCAATCTTCTCGATCATAAACTCACTGAGTTTCTTGCCAGTAGCTTGCTCCGGAAGCTGATCGATCTGGCTGTGGGGCGCGCAATCAGTGGTCTGCGGTCTTGAACCCACGCGAATGGGCAATCTATCGGTGAATTTCGTTTCCGCGTCTGTCATTTCAATCCTTTGGGCTTTAGCTCGGGTTTATTGGCAGCCAAGCGCGCCCTCGCCGACAATTCAGTCGTGCGTTACAACATATTCAAGTTGGGAATTCGGCTTGCCGCGCACTTTAATGGTAAGCTCACCCAAGTTATCGCCTTCATGAGCGGCGTCGCGCAATGACTTATAGGCTTTGTCCACATACGCGTTTAGCACCGCCGGTTGATGGCTTTTGGATACATAGGCAAGCGCTTTACGAGAGACTTCAGCAATTTTCTCAACCGCAACCCGCGCCATCGCCTGTGCATCATAATCTTCACTAGCGCGCCGCAGCTCCGTAAAGCGGCTGGCCAATGGATAGGGCGGAGAATCCCCCACCGCTTCATACATTTGCCGAAACAGCGCGATGCGATCCAGAAGTCCGTCGATGGTTTCAACAATCACCGGGCCGGAATATTGGCAAAGCATTGTCACCAGTCGGCGAAACGCCAACTGACGCCGAAAGATCCGCCTTCGTGAATGGGGCGCGTCGTCAGCCAGACGCTCAATCAAATCGATCCGGTATTTGATACGCGCAACGTCCTTTTCCGAGAACAGCCCGTCGCCCATGGAAATCGCCGCCGCGACGTTAAGAACAAGCATCGCGCAGACCTGCTCCATATCCGCCGCAGAGAATGTTGCGACACGGCCCCTTTGATTGGTTTCCGCCTCGATCAACCCTTCCCGCTGCAGCATCCGCAATGCCTCGCGAACGGGCCCTCGGCTGACTTCAAAATCGACAGCGAGTTGGACCTGCGACAAGGGCTGACCGCTTTTGATATCGCCAGCGAGGATCATCCGACGGATGCGGCGATAGACGGACATAACGTTCTCTCGGGAGCCCCCGATATCAGAAGTGGCGACAGTTGTGCTCATAATTGGCGTATACTCTCAAAAATCGGGAATAACAAATACATAACTGTTGACACTTTACTAAATACTGTGCGCAGAATGCCAATGCAAGAAGAAATAACAACTCATGGGGCGAGGAAAAATGGCCAGAAAATCTGTCATCGCGGGCGGCGCATCGGTCTTCGCATTGGCGCTTGCCGTTCCGTCAACGAGCATTGCGCAAGGCGCGGAAACCGACGACGTCATCACCGTCACGGCGCAAAAACGCGAAACCACCTTGCAGGAAACGCCGATCGCGATTTCCGCCTTTTCCGGCGAGCTGATGGAAGATCGCGGCATCGACGATCTGTCAAACCTGCAATCTTATGTTCCTAATCTGCATGTGGGGCAGGAACAGGACGGTTTCCGCGTCGCGCTCAGGGGCGTCGGAACGCAAGGAACCACAAGCCTTACCGACCCGGGCGTCGCTTTTTACATCGACAACTTATATATGCCGCGCCCGACCGGCGGCAGCGCGATATTCTACGACATCAATCGGATTGAGGTTCTGCGCGGCCCCCAAGGCACGCTTTACGGCCGAAACGCCACGGGCGGCGTCATCAACGTCATCTCGCAAGAACCGGAAGACGAGTTTGGCGGCAAGGTCGGTTTCACCTATGGAAGCCGCGATCTTATCGAAGGGCGAGGCGTTTTGAATCTGCCGCTCGGCGATGTGGCGGCTGCGCGATTTTCTATCGTTCGCACGGAAGAAGGCGGATATGTGGAGAATTTATCCACGCAGCCGGGAACCAGCGACTTGCTCGGAACCGACGGCGATCTGACGATCCGCGGCCAGTTGTTGTTCGAACCGAGCGACGATCTGAAAATTCTGCTTTCGTCGACCTACAGCGATCTCGACGGCACGGGCGCGCCGTTGAAGTATCTGGAACGCAACACGCAGGGCGCCGCCGGCGGCGTGATACCGCTTCTCAACATGTTGCCGCCGGAAGACCCTGACGTGCTGAAAGTCGCCCACAATAGTCCGACGTTCAACGATACCGAATCCCTGTCGGCGTTTGCGCGCATCGAAAAGGGTTTCGGACCGGTCGATGCTTTCCTCCAGGTCGGCGGTCTGTGGCAAGACACCAATCTGCTGCAGGATGCAGACGGATCGGATTCAGAAATCTCCAACCTTGGAAAGCAGACAGACAATGAAGCCTTTAGCGTCGAGTTTCGTCTTGCGTCCAATACCGAAGGACCGCTGGAGTGGCTGGCCGGCTTATACTATTTTACCGAAGACACGACGATCAGCCGGCAAGTAACGCTGAGATCGTTTCTCCCGCCGCCGGCCCCGCCGATGCCGGTGGATCTGACGCCCTTTGTGATTGACGAGTTTGGCGACAGCTCAACGATTGGCGGCTTTGCGTCTGCAACTTATTCGTTGACGGATGAACTCCGCGTGACGGGCGGCGTTCGATATACGCGCGATAAGAAAGGCGGATCAAACGAGACCATCTCGTTTTTCTTCGGACCGCCGGCTCCGCCGGTGCTGCCGTTAGAAGAAAAATTCGACAAGGTCACCTGGAAGGGCGGCCTGGAATACGACGCGGCCGAAAACGTTCTGCTCTACGCCAACGTCTCCACGGGCTATAAGGCCGGCGGGTTTAACATTTCCGGCGTCTCAACAGATTCTTACGAGCCGGAAACTCTGACGGCCTACGAGATCGGCATGAAGTCGAGCCCGCTTGGCGGTCGCGCACAGGTCAACATCGACGCGTTTTACTATGACTACACAGACCTGCAGTTGTCGGCGACAGTGCCGATAAACGACGTGCCGCAGCAAATCATCACCAACGCCGCGGCGACGACGGTCTATGGCGTCGAGTTGGTCACGCTTTACGAGCTTACGGAAGCGTTGCTTTTCAACTTCAGCTATTCATACATCAACGCCGAGTTTGACGAGTATTGTAATCGCGACGACAGGTTCGGGGATCCCGGGCCGGGTGATATCAGTGAAGGCGTATGCCAGTCGCTGGACCCGGCGCCCCCCGCCGTCCCTCTTGGCCTTTCGGATTTGAACGGCAACACCCTCCCCTTTGTTTCGGATCACACAATCACGGCGGGGCTGCAATACACGGCGAATTTGGGCGGCGCGGGCGAACTTGTCGCTTCTGTCAATACGTCGTGGCAAAGCGAGTATTTCGCCAGGGAATACAACGATCCGGTCGTTGACAGGCAGGGCTCGTTTTCAAAAACGGATGTGACGGTTACCTATCTTCCGCCAAAGGAAGGCTTATCCATTACAGGATACGTCACCAACATCGAAAACGACCCAGCGCTGAACAACATTCAGGTCAGCCCTGGCTTTCTCGGCACCAACGCCGTTGGAACATACACCAGACCCCGCAGCTGGGGCATTCGTGTTGATTACGAATTCTAAAACTATGACTGGACCTGCTTTTCACAAGCTGCGGCTGTTTCCGCCAAGAGCAGGATGTGAACTCTTTTGTTCAACGTAATTGGGATAAAGATACTTTCTTACTGTGTTACTGCAGCCTTGATCGCAGTAATAATCACCGGGTGCGCCGTGTCGGAGCAAACCTCCCGCTCGAGTCGCACGACGCATCCGGCAATTACTATTTACTCGCCCGCGGCGCCGCCAAACATGCTTTGGTCAATCAATGAAGAGATCGCCGCAAAACTGAATGCCTGCAGTGCTGACGACGACGTCGCCGTTATCGCGCAGGCCCTACCGGATTCCATCAACGCCATCGGAAAGCTGTCCGAACGCGGCGTGCATCTTCCCATCGTTACCACAGCGGACTTTTTGCCGGCCGTAAAAGGAACCGGCGCAGCATGGCATCACTATGCGCGACCGCACGAGGACCTGAAATTCGTCGCCAGTCTTTATGAGGTCGGCATCGGCATGATGGTCTTTGACGATGAAATCCAAACGCCGAAGGATCTAAAAGGCAAGACAATCGCGGTTCCGCGCCGCCCAAGTAGTTTACGCGTCATGGCGGAAGCGTTGTTGGGCGACGGTTGGGGTGTTCTGGGCGATGTCGTCCTGATTGACTTGCCGCCAAACGCGGTTGCTGACGCGGCGGCGGCTGGAACGATTGACGCGACCACGTGGAACATGATGGTGGAAACGCCGAACGGGTATCGCCCGCTGTTGCCGTCATTGCCGGAGACGGGTCGCTGGCTTTCGGTTAGCGAGGCTGACGTGAAACGCATCAACGCAAATAATGACTTCGTCACCCGGACAGTGACCGTCAAAAGCGCCGCGAAACAGGCTGGGACAAGTGCGGGAGCCGCTCCAACCCTCCTTTCTTTCCGTCAATCACTGGCCGCGTGGTCTTCAACCAGCGATGAGCAGATCACCGATATTCTTAAGTGTCTTGATACTGATCAAAACGGAACTGCAACAGCAATCAATGACTGGCCGGGGCTTGAAGAGGAAGCGGTTCACGCCGCCGCTTTACGTTACTACCGCAGCAAGGATCCGCAATTTTTAAAGCACTCTGACAAAGGGAAACAGAAATGAGCCATGATCAATACGCCGTTTGGGCGACGATGGAAGCGCATCCCGGAAAAGAAAATGAAGCTCGCGCATTTTTGCGAGAGGCCGCTCGGCGCCTTGGGAGCGAACCTGGCACGACAAATTTTTACGCCATGGAAATTGGCGACGGAAAGTTTGCTATATTCAATTTGTTCGTTGACGAAGCAGCGCTGCAAGCGCACGTTGGAGGTCAGGTTGCAAAGTGGGTTCAAGCATCGCAACCGGATTTGTTCGTCAAGCCTTACGAGATTACGCGCACACAGATATTGACGACAAAACAGGCGGAACTTGAGGAAGCGGAACTAGCCGGTTGAACAAACGCGCTGACAGGAAGAAAGAGCTGACCTCATGTCAAAACATGTTCTCGATTGCGAAGTGTTGGTGGTCGGCGCCGGGCCGACCGGCCTCATTGCTGCTGACCTTTTGAAACGATCCGGTGTCGATGTACGCATTGTTGAAAAGCGCACGGAAGCAACGCGGGAGTCGCGGGCTTTCGCGGTGCAGGCGCGTACGCTTGAATTGATGCAATCGATTGGGCTGTCGGATGAATTCCTGGCGTGCGGCGTCATGACGACGGGTGTCGATATTCACGTGCAGGGAAAATTCTGCGGCGGTCTCAATACAGATCGCGCGCAAGCCACCGATACGCCCTTCCCCTTCATATTGATGATCGCACAGTCGGAGACGGAACGGATCCTCATCGAAGACCTTGCCGCTCTTGGCCTTAATGTTGAACGAGGGATGGAAGCTACTGACATCGCGCAAGATGCGACTGGCGTTTCTGTGACACTTCGCGGCGAAAGCGGCGCGACATCAACATTGCGGTGCGCTTATGTTATCGGCGCTGACGGTTCGCGGAGCATTGTCCGAAAGGCCGCTGGTATCAATTTCACCGGCGGGACATTTGCGCAGAGCTTTTTGCTCGCCGATTGCAAAGTTGACTGGCCGCTCGATCACCATCGTTTTCGCGTGTTCATCAATGGTCGCCGCATCGGGCTCTTTCTTCCGCTCGGCGGCAGCAACCTTTCGCGCGTCATGGCGACGGATCTCTCAAGTGATGAAGACGGCGATGCGAGTAAAGGACTTGCACTTGATCTTTCCGAGCTACAAGACGCCTTCGAGAAATCCATATGTCTGCCTGCAAAGCTTTCTAGCCCAATATGGGTAACGCGCTATCGCGCGCATCACCGTGCGGCTGAACAGTATCGGGCGGGTCGGATGTTCGTTGCCGGTGACGCAGCGCATATTCATTCCCCAGCGGGCGGCCAGGGCATGAACACTGGCCTGCAGGATGCAGCCAATCTCGCCTGGAAACTAGGGGCCGTTCTCAGACACGGCGCGGACGATGAGCTGCTCGACAATTATCATGACGAGCGAAAACCGGTCGGCGAATTGCTTTTGCGGACAACCGGCAAACTCTTCGCCGCTTCCGCTGGACAAGCGGGCTGGAAAGCGACGATGCGCGACGCGATGGCCAAGGTGTTTTTGCCCATTGCATCTCGCGCCGCGAAGTTTCATCGCAAGGGTTTCTTCAATGTCTCGGAGCGCAACATCAGTTACGAGATCAGCCGGTATGTTGGCGAAGGGCCGCGCTGGCCCGACAAAGGACCGCGGGCTGGCGAGCGGGCGCCGAACATACGGATCAATGACGACCTTGACATGTTTGCGCTACTCAAAGGGTATCGCTTTCATTTGGTCGCATTTTCACGACAGCCTTTGAATGCAGATGAACGCGCCCAAATACGGAACGATCTGGACTCACTAAAGAGCCAATATCCGGGCGCGGCGGCGTCGCTCATCACCCGCCTCGCCTTCGGGCGTGACGACGAGTGTATCTTCGCAAGCAATCCCGACGTGTTTGATTGTTACGGCGTCGATGAAGGTGAAAATCGCCAGGCGCTTTATGTGATCCGCCCGGATAACTATGTCGCGTGGCGCGTTACGGGTTTCGATTTTGGGGCGTGTCGGCAATTCCTCGCAGAATTCGGCGCGGGCCAAAAGACACGACACACCCAACAAATTGCCGCTGAATAGTGCAGCGACCGGCAACAGACATTCGTTATGGCTAACCCAGCACGCGTCAGTACAGTACTCGCCCATGCGCCGTTTACGGCCTATCGCGGATTCGCAATCGCCCTTTGCGTTCTGGTCGCCGTCGTTGACGGGCTCGACTTTGTGGCGATTGGCGTCGTTGCGCCATTGATGATGCAAGATATGAATCTATCCGCGGGGCAGCTTGGCGCGATCCTTGCGCTCACGCAAATTGGCGCGGCGATCGGCGCGCTGGCGCTTGGCAAAGCCGCCGACCGGTACGGCCGAAAACTGTTGATCATCATTTCGCTGCTCCTAATCGCAGCGTTCACCTGGATGACGGCCGTCGCCAAAACTTTCGAGACGCTTTTGGTCGTTCGGTTTCTGGTTGGCCTTGCACTCACCGGAGCTCTGCCGGCGACGCTTGCGCTCACATCTGAACTCGCGCCCGAGCGTTATCGCGCGACGGTTGTCTCGCTCGTGGTCGCTGGTTTTCCTCTTGGCGCTGCGATTGGCAGCCTCGCCGGCGGCGTCATTGCCGAAACCATCGGATGGAAAGCTGTTTTCTATTTTGGCGCTGCACTGCCGCTCATATTGGCCGTCATTATCTATTACGCCCTGCCTGAGTCGCCGCGCTTTCTCGCCCTCAACGACAATCGCGCGCGCTATATTGGTGCGACGATGAAGCGACTTGTTCCAAACGTTGATGCGAGCACATTGTGGGAACCCATTTCGAAATCGCTGATCCCGGAATCAGAACGCGACCAACGCCGCACGCCGCCCGAGATACGCGCGCTCTTCACAGCGGAATTCATAACGCCAACGATGATGTTGTGGACGCTTCTCTTCTGCAGCGGCATTCTTTCGAATGTGGTGCTGGTTTGGCTGCCAACAATTTTCAACGAAGCGGGTTATTCTGTCGGTTACGCCTCAAGAATTGTCGGCGCGATCAATATCGGCGCGGTTTTAGGCATGGCGGCGGCGGGGCGCATTCTCGACAGCGTTGGTCCGCGCCTGACGATCAGTATGGCGTTCTTGGTCGCTGCATTTGCCACGGCGTCGCTGGGTCTCATTGAAGGTACGCAGCTTGCGATTCTTGCTGCGGCGGTGATGGGCCTCTTCCTTGGGATCACAACATCGGCGGGCTATGCGCTCTCTGCGCTCATTTATCCTACAGCGATCCGTTCATCAGGCGTTGGCGGCGGCGCGGCGGCGTTGCGGATAGGGACCGTCGCCGCCCCGCTTATCATGCCAGCATTGCTTTCTTTCGCGCTGCCCATGAAATGGACTTTCGCAAGCGTTGCGATTGTTCCCTTTATTGCGGCGGCGATCGCCAGCCGATTCCGAAATACTAGAGCATCCTGATCACTGCGCGATTCAGTCGGATGCTCTAGAATCTTTGTTTGCGCGTTTTGAGACGGAAAACCGGTGAACCACTTTTCCTTCAAAACGCTCTAGGGCGACTGCCGCGTAAGCATACGAGCCGCAAATCGGCCCATCACTGCCCGCTTTGCGGATTGAGCGTTTTGAAATTCACCATCAAGTCGTTTTCTTCGAGCCAGTCATAGGCTTCTTGTTCTTTCGCCAAGGCTCGCTCTACGCTTGGGCGTTTGAGAACACGCTCATACATGTCCGCAAAACGGGGATAGGGTGAAAAGTCGAAATCGGTTCCGTTCAAGCGGTACCAAGCCCAAGACAAATAGGCGTCGACAACCGACCATTGCTCGCCGAAAAACCAGGGGCCGGCGGAGAGCCGATCTTCGACTTGCTGAAAATCTCGGGCGAGCCGCTCCATGGCCATTTCACGCACGCGCGTCATTCCCGCTTCATTGTCGCAAAAGAACTGCGGCAATCGAGTGTGAAACACATTGGGATGGACGCTGGCGGAACACCAGATCACGTCGGCGGTGATCTTCGCGTCCGCGACTTCGCCCTTACCGAACGGCAGCAAACGCGCTTCTGGAAAAGCCCGCGCAAGAAAAAGCATCATCGCCGACGTTTCGGTAATCGATACGCCATCGACCACCATGGTTGGCACTTTACCATTTGGGTTGAGCTTCAGATATGACGGCGATTTGTTTTCGCCACGCACAAAAACCACGAGCTCCATATCGTATGGAGCGCCGGCTTCCTCAAGACCGACCATCGGCCCGCGCGAGCACGTGCCGGGATAGTAGTAGAGTTTTATGTTTGGCATAGGGTTCTCTTACCTTGTCGAGACCAACGCCCGACATGCAGCGGCCTTCCGTTCAGGAAAAGGTCGCAAGAATTTTCTTGACGTCGGGCCAATACTTGCTCCCGATCTCACCGAATGTCTTGCGCATCTCCGCCGGAAGCCAATCTGTGACGCCAGCGTCGAATGCCGGGCGCGCTCGGACGCGTTCAAGCCAGTCTGCAATTGTGGACCGATCCTTTTCCCACCACTCGTCCATGTTCAGCATAGAGAGCCAAGCAATGGAGGGAGCAAGGCCGATATCCGCCAGCGAAAATGTATCGCCCGCCAACCAATCATGCCGCGACAACGATTCATGCATTTTGGTGAGATAGGAGTCGAAGAGTTTATAATTCTCAGCGAGACCGGGCGCGTCAAATCCTAGCCGCACGAGCTCCGCCCTGCGATGGCGCCATCGCGGCGTAATGGATTGGTTCGGGGTGCCGCTTAGAAAAGCATCAACCTTTTCTTTTTCATCCTTGTTGATGAGGTGACGAAGACATGAGGAGAAATTCACCTCCGCGAACGAAGGATGAATGTACTCGTCCAGCGCCTTCAACCAAATCTGCATTTGCGCTCGTTCATAGGGCGATGTCGGCGTCAGCGGCGGCTCCGGAAAAACATAGTCGAGATAGTCGTTAATGACGGTTGATTCGACGATCACTTTGTCATCGTGAATGAGCGTCGGCACGACCCCTTTCGGATTGAGCTTTCGATATTCCGGATCAAATTGATCGCCCTTCAGAATATCGAGATAAACGCCCTCCCATTCCAAACCCTTTTCTGCAAGGCACATTCGCACCTTCGCAGCGCAGGTCGCGCCCCCGTGATGGTAGAGCGTTAAGGACATATCCTGCTCTCCCGAGCGACAATCTCAACAGGCGCTTCGTCCAATCAGGACGCGTCGCCGACACAAGGCTCGAGGAGCGCCTTCAGCTCGCTTGATCCGTCGGCGACAAACTCATCTCTCGTTGCGAAGGAATAAAGTTCTTCTGCAAGGTTGGCGTCGGTTTCAACCGTTTCGACAACACAAGCGCACGGCTCATCGGAAATGCCGCTGGCTTCTGTAAAACTTTCACACCAAGCAGCGCCCTCATCGCTTGCCTGTGCGTTCATTGTCGCGGCCGCCGTCATCAGGGCTGTAATGAAAACTGTTCTTTTCATCGTATGATTTCCTCTTTGCTTGCTTCAAGACCTAGTCAAGGACAACGCCGCGCTGGCTGTAGAATTCGAGGGCGGCGGCGTGAACGTTTTTTTGTGCAAGATCCGGCCAATGCGCCATCTCGCTCGCGACGCTTGGAAAGATGTTGGAGGCGTCGTCTTGTTCCATGCAGGCGAGAATGGCGCTTACGGTTTCATTCGGCGTCGCATCCCATGCTGCGAGCGCCTGGCGAAATGACAGCAAGCCGGTTTCTTCGCCTTCAGGATTTTCGATGCGCGTGTTTTCAACTTTAAATACGTTCGCAGCATTGATCGCGCGGACAGACGCTTCACCAACGGCGATCCAGCGTGCGCCTTCAACATCGAGAAGGCCCGGCGCCATTGCCTCAAGTCCACCCTCGGAGATGCTTATCAAATTCCACGTGGTTGCGTCGATCGTCTTGTTTGCGATTGCGTCCGCCAGGTCCGGCGGTCGCATGTCGATAATTTCAACGTCGTCGATAATGCCCCACCCGTCTTGCAACAGCGCTTCTGTATACAACCGAACAGCGCTTGGTCGTGGCGGCGCACCAATCCGTTTTCCTTTTAGATCAGACGGTGACGTAATATTCTCATTGAAGGCCAGGACGCCAAAGACCACGTCATAGAGAGACGCGACGAATTTGAGATCGCTGTTCGCCCGATCATAAGCGTGCCATTGAGGACCGCCCTGTTCGACCGCAGGCAAAAAGTCGATCGTTGTAACAATCGGAAGATCATTTTTCTTTTCTTCGCCCGTCATGGACGCCGCGCGGTTGATGGACTGAGGCAACGCAAGCGGGACGACTGTGTTCTCAATGCCGCAGGCAGCGAGCAACTCGCCAAAGGCCGCATTGTGCCGGTGAAGCATAATTGTCGGCGGGGCTGGAGAATAGATTGTCAGAGCGGGATCAGAAACGCCGGTCTCCTGCTCGCCGCAAGCGACGAGCAGGAGTGCAGCGAACAGGGAGGTTAGTCGCCGCGAAATCCGTACGGTACAAACGCAAGCCGCCGCCGGCTGATCAACCGGCGGCGAGACAAGCATTTTGTGCGTCCCCACGCTAAAATTCATAATCCACTTTGACGCCGAATGTGCGCGGCTTCGTATAGGCCGTGGTTGCGCTTTCGCCGATAAAGCCCGGCGTGATGTAAATGTTGTTCCGCTCAACATCATCCTCGAGATTGGTCACGAACCCGGTGATCGCCAGGCCGCTATCGGCGACGAAATACGTCAAGGTGATATCCGTTTTTGTGTTCGGCCCAACGCGATCAATGACAGGGTCATTATATTCGCGTAGGAACAATTCGCTGTGCCACGACGTGTTAACCGCTGCAACAACGCTTCCTGCGCTGCCGAGATCAAATGCATATTGCAGCCCGCCCGTAATCGTATGGTCCGCCACATAGGGAATTTTGTTCCCGGCGAGATTGGTAAGCCCGCCTAGCGGACACCCGGGATCGCTCGGATCCATAGCGCCCGGCGATGGGAACCGCGGATCTAGATTACAATATTCGTCGAACTCTGCGTCGATGTAAGAGTAAGTCAAATTCGCCAGCAGATTATCTGACAACTCATATTGCGTATCGAGTTCAACGCCCCACAGCGTCGCCTTACCGGCATTGGTGGTGAATTGGCCCGGCGCGCCGCCAATAAAGAGAAGTGTCGTCAACTGCAGGTCGGTGTAATCATAATAGAACGCGTCGATATTGATTTGCGCCCGGCCGTCGAATGGATTTGATTTCAAGCCGGCTTCATACGCGATGACATTTTCCTCGTCATACGGATCACCATTGGACGTGATGTTGAATCCGCCGGCCTTGTAGCCGCTAGAGACGTTGGCGTAAGCAAGCGCGTTATCGTTGATGTCGTATTCGAGTCCGCCTCTCCAAGTAACTTTTGTAAAGGTTTCTTCGATATCAGTAAGGTCAGGACGCGTTGGCAAGCCAAAGTTTGACGTGTTGAACAGGGACCCCGTCTTCTTGTCCGCCGTGTATCTGACGCCGCCTGTAAGGCGAAGCGCGTCGGATAGAGAATAAGTAGCAGACGCAAACCCGGCGATTGTTCGGGATGCGCCGAACTCATCCAGAAGGAAATCCGGCAGGCTAATCATGCCCGGTCCTGGCGCCGGCACAAATCCGTTCAACCGCACGCGGCGGAATATGAAAGTGTCTTCATGGAAGTAATAGGCGCCGAGGATCCATTCCAACGGACTGTCATTATTGGACGACAACCGCAGTTCGACACTCTCGGCTTCGTTTTCTTGTTCTTTGTTGAAGATGCTGACGTCGATCGGTGATCCGTCAAAATCCTGTTGCAGGCTTGTATCCTGCCACAACATCCCCGCCTGCATCCACAGATCAACAGAGCCGACGGCCTTTTCAAAGCGCAAGAAGGTCGAAAGCGTTTCCGTGTCGTTGAAAGCTTCCGCGTCATTATTGACGATAAGCGGGTCGGTCGGGTCCGGCGGCACCATTGAAGCAATCAGCCCCTGGACCGGCGGCGGACCGCCTGTAACGCGTTCAAGAAAGTGCATGGCGACGCCGGAGCCGTTCAGGTCGCTATAGGTGGCGCTCGCCAAAATCGACCAATCATCATCGCCGCCATCGACGAGAAGTTGTCCGCGGGCGGTGAAGTCACCCTCCGTGCCGAACGGATCGTCGTCACTGCTGGCGGAAAAAACGTTATCGACGTAACCGTTTTCTTCCGTTCTTACGATTGAAAATCGTGTTGCTGTGTTCTCGCTTAGCGGAATGTTCGCCGTACCCCGCACTTCCCAAAGATCGCGAGATCCGTAAGTCGCGCCGATTTGTCCCTCATAATCGAAAGTCGGTTCATTGGATATGACGTTGACGACGCCGCCCGTCGCATTGCGACCATAGAGCGTTCCCTGCGGTCCGCGCAGCACTTCGATTCGATCGACATCGTAGAAGATAGCACTGCCGCCGGCTGGCCGGGGGATGTAAAGATTGTCGATATAAAACGCGACGCCGGGGTCGGTGATGGATGACGTTCCCTGCAGGCCGATGCCGCGCAGCGAGACCTTAAAACCATCCTGTTCCTGACCGACATGAAATCCCGGTACATAGGATTGAAAGTTCGAAAGATCGTCGATGCCGCGATCTTCGAGCGAATCGCCGCCAAAAGCGGATATGGCGAACGGCGTATCCTGCAGGGTGCTCTCACGCTTTTCAGCCGTGACGACAACGCTGTCGATACCGACGCGCCCCCTTTCGCCGCCGTCCTCTTCTTGAGCCGCCGCGACCGTCGGCCCCAGGGCGACAGAAATCGCCAACAATGATGCTGTGGTAAGCCTCATTCTTCCCTCCCAACTATATGAGCGCCTATTGGTTACTTCGCTATATTCATTGACGCTCGCAATTGCCTTTTAGCATGCTTGCATGTAAGAAGCAAAATGACGCACCCGCAGGCTTAGCCCGCGTTCTCGAATAATGGGAATTGAATCCGCCGTCCGCAACGCTCAGCACTCTCAAGCAAATACGATCCAGCACAGTAACAACCGATTGAAATAAACGTCCCAAACCAGTTTCTGCGGCGCCGCAGCGAATAAGAACCTCCAAAGCATGACCGACCCAAAATTCAACGATGAGCTTGATTGCGCCAGCGTTCAAAACGCAGTGAGATGCATGGTGGAAGAGGCGGAGCAACAAGGCGCGAAAGTCGCGATCGCGATTGTGAACGCCTCCGGCGTGCTGACTGGTTTTGTGAAAATGCCAGGAAGCTTTCTCGCATCGGTCGACTACGCACAGTGGAAAGCCTGGACAGCAGCGAGCTTCGGCATGCCCAGCCACAGCTTTGGCCAGCTTGTCGAAGACTTTGAACCCCTTGTTCGCGACGGGCTTCTTGCGCATCCAAAAGCAACGCCCCTGCCCGGCGGTTTTCCAATTCACCAAGATGGTCGACTCATTGGCGGCGTCGGCGTCTCCGGCGGCAGCGGCGATGAAGACAACGCAATTGCGCAGGCAGGCTTAACAGCATTCAGCAACGATTGAATAATCGCCCGAAGCGCTAGAAAGCGCCGGGATAGAGCCCGCCGTCTATTTGAATGTTTTGCCCGGAAATATAGCCCGCATGGGTGCTGCATAAAAATGCGCAAACGGCGCCAAGCTCCGCAGGGTCCCCAACGCGCCCGGCAACAGGGTTTTTCGTAAGATGGCGCGTCAATTCTTTGGAGTTGCGAAGCCGATTAGTGTCAAACGGTCCCGGAAGAATATTATTGATCGTCACGCCTTTGCTCGACAATTCGGGTACGAGACCAAAAACGAAATTGGTTAATCCAGCGCGTGCGGCGTTTGACATTCCGAGCACTGGAATCGGAACGCGAACCGTCGACGATGTAATATTGACGATGCGCCCAAACCCTCTGCTCGCCATGCCGTCAACGGTGAGCCGGATCAGTTCAATGGCGCTCAACATGTTTGTGTCGAGCCCCTCAATCCAGGCGTCTCGATCCCAATCACGAAAGTCGCCCGGCGGCGGTCCGCCGGCATTGTTCAGAAGGATATCCGGTTCGCCAGCCGCATCGACCATCGCCGCGCGGCAGTCAGGATCTGTCACGCTTCCCACAACCGTCCGCACGTTTACATCTGGTGCTTCTGCGCGAATTTCGTCCGCGGTCTTTTCAAGCGTTTCTAGATTTCTACCGTTGATGACAACGTTTACGCCTTCCTTGGCAAGCGCCATTGCACAAGCCCTGCCGAGGCCCTGGCTGGCCGCGCACACAATTGCGTTGCGACCTGAAATTCCAAAATCCATCTATTGCCGCCGCCTCCATTTTCGATTCTGTTTTAGCGCATTCTGAGCGACCGGGGATGCGCGCACAGCGCGTGCGCGAGTATCAATCCATCCCCCGGGGTGATAATAACGATCCGAGAATTTCATTAGCATGCTTGCATGTTAGTTACAAATGAATAGTATGGGCGCTACGAATAGGGTCGCAAACTGAGCCGACCAATAGTCGGCATGCTTTGCGTTAGCCATCGCGACGCAAGGCCTATCAGCTTGGCGTCGCTGTTCGGCGCAATGGCGAAGAACGCCGAAGATTGGGAGGATAAACTATGGCGGACGCCGAAACACCTCGTTCAACGATCGATGCTGAAACGCTGCAACGAAAGTACGATGAAGAAAAAAGGAAGCGCCTTCGCGAGGACGGGGAAAAGCAATACATAGACGCTTCGGGCGACTATGAAGACTTTGAAAAAGACCCTTTTGTCAAAGTACCTCTTGAGCGCAAGGCCGCCTCTGAAGACATTGACGTCGCTGTCATCGGCGGCGGTTTTGGCGGCCTGATCACCGCAATCAAATTGAGAAAGGCCGGCGTCAATTCATTTCGAATTATTGATCAGGCCGGCGATTTTGGCGGCACCTGGTACTATAATCGCTATCCCGGCATCCGATGCGATATCGAATCGCTCATCTATCTTCCCTATCTCGAAGAATTGGGAATTAGACCGAAGGAACATTACGCCCACGGCGCAGAGATCTACGCGCATTGCCAAACGCTCGGGCGCCATTTTGACCTCTACCGACAGGCGCTGTTCGAGACCAAAGTCACGAGCCTCACCTGGGACGAGGCTTTGTCGCGATGGGTCATCAAGACAAATCGCGGCGACGAAATTCGCGCGCGGTATGTGACCGTAAGCCAAGGCCCCCTCGCAAAAGTCAAACTGCCCGGCATTCCAGGCATCAAGCGCTTTAAGGGAAAAATGTTTCATTCGAGCCGCTGGGACTATGATTACACTGGCGGCGACACCAATGGCGGGCTGGTCAATCTTGGAACAAAGAAGGTCGGCATCATTGGCACGGGCGCGACCGCCGTTCAGATTATTCCCGTCGCAGCCGACTACGCGAAGGAGCTTTACGTCTTCCAGCGCACGCCAACGGCCGTTGACGTACGCAACAACAGACCGATCGATCCCGATTGGTATGAGAGCTTGCCAAAGGGCTGGCAGCAAGAGCGCATGAACAACTTCCTCGCACTCTTGTCGCACAAGTCACAAGACATCGACCTCGTTCACGATCAATGGACGGACTACTGGAAGCGTATCGCCGTGTTGGCCGCCGAAAAGAAACAAGAAGGCTCTTCTGACGAGGACCCCCTCGCCATCATGCAACAGATCGATTATGAAAAAATGGATGAGCTTCGCGCCCGGATCGACGATGTTGTCGACGACCCGACAACGGCGGAATCTCTAAAACCCTGGTACAACTATTTGTGCAAACGCCCGCTGTTCAGCGACAACTATCTAGAGGCCTTCAACAAACCCAACGTCTTTCTAGTGGACACAGACGGTGTTGGCGTGACGGAGATCACGGAAAAGGGCGTTGTCGCGAACGGCCGCGAATATGAAATTGATTGCCTGATTTTCGCAACAGGTTTCGACGTCGCCGCTGCAGCGTATAAGGTCGGCGGCTACGATGTCGTCGGGCGCAACGGGCTCCATATTGACGATAAGTGGTCACATGATCTCAAAACCGTTCACGGCACGCAACTCAACGGCTTTCCGAATTTCCATATCGTCGGCGGTTTTACGCAAGGCACAACAGCGTTCAATTTTATGCACGCGCTCGACATTCAAGCGCAACATGCTGTCGAGATTATCGCCAAATGTATTGATGATAAGGTCACCAGCATGGAGGTAACCCCCGAGGCGGAAGATCGCTGGATCGCTACGATGGAAGAAAACCACAATATGGGGATACAGCGCTATTTCGAAAACTGCACGCCGGGTTTCCTCAACAATGAAGGCGATACCGAATCCAAACCCTCTTTTCTCGGCAGCAATTTTGGCGGCGGCACGGTCGAATATGAACGTATTATCCACGACTGGCGGAACGAGCGCGTCTATGACGAAACGACGGTGACGCGGCTCAAAGAATAGCGCTAACCGGCTTGCGACGATACTTTAACCGAGCCGGTCTCAAGATTTGAAAGCACCGCGCTGGCGATCGACGCAAAGTGCGATTCAGCTTCCAGCCGAGCGCGATTGGCGTCTTGTCGAACCACGGCGTCGATGATCCGATCGTGCTCACGGACAGCGTCAGAAATCAGCGCGTTGAATCCGACGGAATGGGTGATGAAAAAGTCCGCCATGTTGAAATTGTTGCGCTGTTTTCGATCCAGCAACGGAGAATGGGCCATAAGATGCAGAGCGCGGTGAAAATCCCGATTGAGCCGAACATACTGCTTTGTCGATGGTTTTTTCGACTCAGCGAGCATTTGGATTTGCCTTTGCGCTGTCTCCAAGCGTTCGATATCGTCTTCGGTTCGCCGTTTCGCAGCGAGCTCTGCAAGCAGACCTTCTATTTCTTGAAAAAGCTGGAAGAAGTCGCCGATTTCATCCCGCGTCGGACTAATCACTTCGCATCCGACCTGTGGGATAATGTTGACAAAACCCTCAACACTCAATCGATTGAGCGCTGACATAATCGGTTGACGACTTGCGCCCGTCTCAACGCTCAGCTC
This sequence comes from Hyphococcus sp., assembly GCA_028285645.1. Taxonomy (GTDB): domain Bacteria; phylum Pseudomonadota; class Alphaproteobacteria; order Caulobacterales; family Parvularculaceae; genus Hyphococcus. Next base: position 15,457 of record JANQOV010000094.1, on the reverse strand, counting down.
TTTGACCAATAGCCGGTCGCCAAACCGATAATGGGCGTTCACAAGCCGATCGACGATAAAGTCGTAAACTTCGTTGCTTTTGCTCATTCAGGTGTTTCAACTACCTAGCATGCTAGCTTTTTGAATTAATTCTGTGTTCGCATCAAGCTAACCCAATCGATCGCATCAGATTAAAGCCAAAAAGCGGGCTAATCGCCTTCTCGACGCGATGAGCAAAAACGCCTTTACAACCACAACTTACATGCTAGTATGTATAATATTGAACGGAGGGCTTTCATGGCGTTTATCTGGCCGGAAATCGCGAATGGAGCTGTCACGCTCGACTTTGCAGACGCCGGAGGCGTCCGGACGCGCTATGTCGAAGCGGGAGATTCCAATGCGGATGAAGCCGTAATCTTTATTCACGGCACGGGCGGCCATCTAGAAGCGTTTACACGCAACTTACTGCCTCACGCCGAACGCTACCGCACCATCGCCCTCGACATGATCGGACACGGATTTTCCGATAAACCAGATCATGATTATGAGATCAAACACTATGTTCAACACCTGCTCGACTTTTGCGACGCTGTGGGTGTTAAACGCGCGCATGTTCACGGCGAGTCGCTTGGCGGCTGGATCGTTGCACAGTTTGCAATCGATCATCCAGACCGCGTCGCCACGTTAACGCTCAACACCGCCGGCGGTCTCAATACTGACCCGAAAGTGATGAAACGCGTTTACGACATCACAATGAAGGCTGTCGCTGAAGCAAGTCCTGAAACGGTCCGTGCACGCCTTGAGTGGCTGATGAATGATCCCGCGCGCGTCACCGACGACTTGATTGAGCTGCGGCACAAGATCTACACGCAGCCGGGTTTCGTACAAGCCATGGAACACATCCTGTGTCTTCAGCACATGGATATTCGCATGCGTAACGTGCTCACGGAAGAAACGCTTTCTACGATCAAGGCGCCCACGCTTGTTGTCTGGACCGATCACGACCCGACAGCGCCAACGGCGACGGGGCAACGTTTCGTGGATGCAATTCCGAATTCAAGGATGGTTGTCATGAGCGATTGCGCGCACTGGCCGCAATGGGAAAAAGCCGACGAATTTAACGCGCTTCATCTAGAATTTTTGACTGAGCATGGGTGACGCCAAAATGGCAAGGAATGCGTCGCATGTCGATTAAGCTGATTTGTGCATCACACACGCCTTTGATGGATCACGTAGAAACCGATCCGACGGTTGACGCACAAGTGCGCGATCATTTCAGCAACCTCGCCAAGGTTGTACGCGATTACGATCCGGAGCTTATTATTATTTTCTCGCCGGATCATTTTCGGGGCGTGTTCTACGACATCCTGCCAGCATTCACGATAGGCGTGCGCGCAACAGCAATTGGCGACTACGGCATCGGTTCAGGCGCCTACAACGTTCCGGAGGAGCTGGCGGTCGATTGCATACGCACTGTCTTCGCCCAGGATGTTGATGTGGGCATGTCTTATCGTTTTCGCGCCGATCACGGATTTTCTCAGCTCCTGGTGCTACTCGGAGAAACGGTTGACCGGTATCCTGTTATCCCCATTCATATTAATTGCGCCGGCCCGCCGCTCCCTCCTTTCACCCGGGTGAGAAAACTTGGCAAGGCCATCGGAAATTGGGCGATACTGCAGAATAAACGCGTACTGGTGCTTGGGTCCGGCGGGTTGTCTCATGATCCGCCGATCCCCAATCTGAAAACCGCGCCGCCGCAGGTCGCCGAGAAACTCATCGCTAACCATAATCCGTCGCCTGAAGAAATGCGCGCCCGCGAAGAACAGAACTTTGAAACCGCGCGCGCGCTTGCACGGGGCGAAGGCGACGCACTGCCATTATCTCCGGAATGGGACAAGGACTTCATGGCGCAAATGGCAAGCGGCGCGTACGGGTTTCTTGACAATGTGACCGAAGATGAGATTACCAGCGTAGCCGGATGCGGCGGCAATGAAGTTCGTACATGGGTTGCTGCTTATGCGGCGCTTGCCGCTGCAGGACCCTATCAATCGGAAACGTTGTTTTATCATGACATTGCTGAATGGAACGCCGGGATGGGGATTGCGATTGCTGATCCGGTGCGACAGTCAGTGTAAATGCGCTCGAACGCAGCGATAGTCATTGTCAACGCGCCGCCTGCTTGGCGGGCAACCAGGGAGATGAATGAATGGTGCAATCACTCCAGCATTTAGCGCTCAGCGTGCCTGATCTTAAAGAGGGCGCTGAGTTTTATACGACTTTTGGCATGAACATGCGCGAGGGCGACGATCTTCTCGCTTTTCGGTGTGACAACCGCGATCACGATGAGATCGTGCTCGTCGAAAGCGGCAAGTCTCGGAAGTTTCATCATATCGCATTTGCGACAGACGAGGCGGGACTGCAAACCATAACGAGCAACCTAAAGGCGCGCGATATCGCGCTGCTCGATCCGCCCTACAAAGAAGCAGGAGATGGCATTTGGTTTCGCGACCCTGAAGGCAATCTTGTTAACATCCACGTTGCATCGATTAAGCCGCGGCCGAAAGAAGAAGAGCCCGCTGTCAATCGGCCAGGCGTCGTCAACAGACTGAATGCGCATGGATGTCCGCCTTTCGACATCAACCCGCGCCCGCGGCGATTTGGTCACATGATCCTCTTTACGCCCGACGTGCAAGCGCAGACAAAATTCTACACCGAAGCCCTTGGCATGAAATTGAGCGCACGTATCGTTGGCGACTATGCCGCGTTTCTTCGATGCGCCGGAGATAGCGATCACCACGTTCTAGGATTCCTGAATTCGTCGGCGCCAGGCTTTCATCATGCAAGTTTTGAAATGGGCTCCATCGACGAAACGGAAGTCGCCGCAAAGCGGCTTTTGGGCGGTGGATTTAAACACGCCTGGGGACCGGGTCGCCATGGCGTCGGCTCAAACTACTTTCACTACTTCCGCGACCCCTGGAACGGCATGGCGGAGTATTTTTTCGATATCGACTACGTCGCAGGTGACTACAACTGGGAAGTTGACGACTTCACCAAGCAAGACGGAATGTTCTTATGGGCCGCGGATGGTCCGCCCCCAAAAGATTTCGGCACGAACTACGAAGCCGAGTAGCAACTAGCAATAATTTCAATCTAAACATGAGGCGGCGAAGGTGACGAAAGTACTGGTGCTTTACTATTCAAGTTACGGCCATATCGAGACGATGGCGCAAGCAATTGCCGAGGGCGCGCAATCAGAGGGCGCTGAAGTCGACATCAAACGCGTGCCGGAAACAGCGCCTGACGCCGTCGTCAAGGATGCGCATTTTAAAGTTGATCAAGCAGCGCCGGTTGCAGCGGTCGACGATCTTCCAAATTACGACGCAATCATCTTCGGCGCGCCAACCCGTTACGGCCGTCTGCCGTCGCAAATGGCCGCCTTTCTCGATCAGACGGGCGGGCTTTGGGCGCGCGGCGCGCTGAATGGCAAGATCGGCGGCGCCTTCACATCGACCGCAACGCAACATGGCGGTCAGGAAACAACCTTGTTTTCCCTGATCACGAACATGCTTCATCTCGGCATGACCATTGTTGGCCTGCCTTATAGCTATCAGGCGCAGATGACCCTTGATGAAGTTGCCGGCGGCTCACCCTATGGCGCGACGACAATTGCCGGCGGAAAAGGGCAGCGGCAACCGTCAGAAGTTGATCTTGGCGGCGCGCGTCATCAAGGCGCCTTGATCGCCGCGCTCGCCAGCAAAGTTGCGTCCTAAACATACCTCATTTCGTTTTAGACGAAAGAAACTCGTACGGGGCTAAGACCTTCGATATGCAAATCGTAGGTCCTCCCCGCCTCAACGCCAACGACCGGACCCAAGGCGCCTGAAAGAACAATGTCACCCGCCTTTAATGGCCGCCCGGCTTTAGCCATTACCTTTGCGAGCCATTGCGTCGCCAGGAGCGGACTTCCGAGACAGGCCGAGCCCTGACCGGAAGAAACAGCTTCCCCATTTGCTTCAAGCGTCATCTTGCAACCCAAGAGATCGAGATCAACTAACTTCGCCCGCTCGTCGCCAAGGACATATTTTCCGGACGACGCATTATCGGCAATCGTGTCAAAGATGCTGATATCCCAATCGCGGATGCGGCTCCCAACAATTTCAAAGGCGGCAACCGCGTAATCAATTGCGCTTTCGATTTCTTCTAACGACGGCTCTTCGGATTGGATATCGCGCGCCATCACAAAAGCGATTTCGCCTTCAATTCTTGGCTGGCAAATAGCGGAGACGGCCGCCTCCCCGCCATTCTCAATTTCCATATCGTCAAAGAGAATGCCGTAGTCAGGTTGATCAACGCCGAGTTGTTTTTGCACGGCCTTCGACGTCAAACCGATTTTGCGGCCTGCTATGGTTCGCCCTTCTTCCAGCCAAAAACGCGTGTTGACTTTCTGAATAGCGTAGGACGTTTCGATGTTCGGATCATCAAACAAATCACGCAAAGGCGCGATGGGCTCCGCGCCAGCATAAACTTCCCTCAGCGCTTTTGCTGCGTTTTCAATCTTGCTCATGTTGAATCTCTACAGGTTGCCGAGCGTCAAGCGCCGGGTCCAGCCTCTTTTGCTTTCAACAGGTCTAGCGCCACGTCGACAATCATGTCCTCCTGCCCGCCGACCATGCGGCGCCTGCCCAGCTCGACAAGAATTTCGCGCGTATCAAGACCATAGTCCGCCGCCGCTTTTTCCGAGTGTCGCAGAAAGGACGAGTAAACTCCCGCATAGCCGAGCGATAGCGTCTCCCGGTCAACGCGTACCGGACGGTCCTGTAAGGGACGAACGAGCTCTTCCGCTGCATCCATCAGCGCGTAAAGATCGCAACCGTGACGCCATCCTTTTCGCTCGGCCGCGGCAATGAAAATTTCTAATGGCGCATTGCCGGCCCCAGCGCCCATGCCGGCAAGCGAAGCATCGACCCGGCGCGCGCCATGCTGGACCGCAACAATGGAGTTCGCAACGCCGAGTGAAAGGTTGTGATGCGCATGAACGCCGCGCTCTGTCTCAGGTTTCAGAATACGGTCATACGCTTCAAACCGTGCAATATACCCGTCCATATCAAGCGCGCCGCCGCTATCCGTGACATAGACGCATTGCGCGCCATAAGACTCCATCAGCTTTGCCTGCTCAGCGAGGGCCTCAGGTTCGACCATGTGGCTCATCATGAGAAAGCCTACAGTATCCATCCCAAGATCGCGGGCGACGCCAATATGTTGTTTGGCGACGTCCGCTTCAGTGCAGTGGGTCGCAATTCGGACAGAGCGTACGCCGAGTTTATATGCTTGCTTCAACTCTTCAATCGTACCGATGCCAGGCAACAGCAGTGTCGCAATCGTCGCCTTGTCTACAACGTCTGCAACGGCCTCGATCCATTCCCAATCCGTATGGGCGCCAAATCCGTAGTTGAAACTGGATCCATTCAGCCCGTCGCCATGAGCGACCTCAATAGCGTCAACGCCGGCATTGTCGAGCGCGCGGGCAATGTCGCAAACGGCTTCGACGCCGTATTGATGTCTGATGGCGTGCATGCCGTCACGCAAAGTGACGTCCTGAATATAAACCGGCTCAGCAACGGGGTTGAACGTCATGACGCGCAGTCCATCACAAACCGTCTTTGCGCTAACTTTTCTCCCGTAGCGAGCGCCGCAGATGTCATAATGTCGAGATTGCCCGCATAGGCCGGCAAATAATGCGCCGCGCCTTCGACCTCCAGAAAGACGCTTGTTTTAATCCCTTCATATTCGCCGAGGCCCGGGATGCGGACCGGATTGTTGGAACCAAACCTTTCGAACTGCACTTTCTGTTTAAGCCTGTAGCCTGGCACATAAGCGCGGACTTTTTCGACGATGTCTTCAATGGCGCGTTCGATATCCGCCTCTTCCGCGCCGCTCGATAAGGTGAAAACAGTATCGCGCATGATCATCGGCGGCTCGGCCGGATTAAGGATGATAATCGCCTTGCCCTTCGCGGCGCCGCCAACTGTTTCAAGACCCCTCGCCGTCGTTTCCGTAAATTCGTCGATATTGGCGCGCGTGCCGGGACCGGCGGACTTCGATGCTATTGACGCTACAATTTCCGCATAGTGAACGTCTGAAACCGAAGACACCGCAGATACTATCGGAATCGTTGCCTGCCCCCCGCATGTCACCATGTTGACATTCGGCGCGCCCAGATGCGCATCGCCATTAACAACCGGGACAACGTAAGGACCGATCGCAGCAGGCGTGAGATCAACCATTTGCTTCCCGGCGGACGTTACAATTTCGCTGTGTTTTGCATGGACGGCGGCTGAAGTGGCGTCAAAGATAATATCAATGTCTGACCAGACACCCATTGACGTTAAGCCATCAATGCCTTCATGCGTCGTATCAACGCCAAGTTTGCGGGCCCGCGCCAATCCATCGGATGCCGGATCAATGCCAACGAGGGCCGCCATCTCAAGATGATCCGAATTTCGAATGATCTTGATCATGAGATCGGTTCCAATATTTCCCGAACCGATGATCGCTGCTTTGGCCTTTTCCGACACAGGTTTTCACTGCCTATTCATTTTCAATAGTGTCCCAAACCTAGTGAAAATGTTTGACGCAGCAAAATCCGCTTCTCATAATATTCTCGATTAATGAGATTCTTGGATAGCCACGAAATGCCCGACGCCGATGTCCCCACAGGAAAAGCACTGCGTGTCTTTCGAGAAATAATCACACTTGAAGGCGCCCCCTTCAGTCCCAAGGAACAGAGCACGCGCCTTGGCATACCAACGCCGAATCTCTATCGGCATCTTGATGTGCTCATGAAAAGCGGTCTCTTGGTCCGAGTGCGCAGAAGCCACTACCTTCCTCATCCACGCTTCCTAAAATCCCTGGAGTCTTTCACTGCTCGAGACGTGCTGAGATCAATCGTACGTCCCCCGCTTGAAAAAGCAGCAAGACAAATACCCGCGACGTTCCACTTTGGCGTACTTGAAGCCGATATGGTGACATACATCTCGAAGGTCGATCATCACAACATGGATTTGTTTACGAAAGAGGACATGCAACTCGAAGCCTACTGCTCCGCCATTGGCAAAGTGCTGCTTGCAACGCTGCCTTCAAACAAACTAAACGAGTATCTTTCCGCTTTCGAGTTTCCGAAACTGACTGAAAACACCATTACCGACCCAAAAGAAATTCGGCTTGAGATCGCAAAGACAAAGCGACGCGGCTATGGCGTCGACAACAGAGAGATTCGTGAAGACCTCGTTTGTATCGCCGTGCCTGTTACAATGTGCGATAACACGACAATTGGCGCCGTCTCCGCCGCGTCTGTCCGCGAGGATCTCGCTGCCGGCGCTTTTCGCAAGAAAATCACTACATTGCTAAATGACGTCGCGGATAAAATCCGGGACATATTATGAATGCGGGGGCGCCAAACTGAGCGCCGGTTGCTTTGCGGTTTCGAATGATCCCTATTGCCGCCGGCTATTCACATCCATCATGATGAACCGAAAGCATAAGTCGGTTCAATCGATCTCTTGCGCAAAGACGAGATAGTAGTTGTTATTGTCTTTAAGCCCTAGTTCGCGCAGGCCGTAGTCTTGGGTTTCCGGTCCCCAACTGAACTCAACTTTGTCTTTTAGAGCCGCCGCAAGGGCGTCCACCGCATCGACAAAGACATAAATCAATCCGCTAAAGACGGCGCTGGGAAACGCATCGAGTTGATTGGCGAAAAACCAAATCGTTGCATCGTCGCGCTTGACCTCGGCCCAGGTGATCTGACCCTCATCCTCCCATTTGCCTGTCTGGGTAAAGCCGAGCACATCTTCATAGAAACGAAGCGTCGCCGTCATGTCGGCGGTAAACAGGCTTGGAACTACCGGACCTCGTTTTACCATGAAAACCTCCGAGCGCCGTTTGCGCTATCACCACACGTGAATGATGTTGTGTTGCGCAAAACCACTGTTCAAACACGTGTTATGTGCTCAAAACATATATGTAGGCGTCGATGTCACCGTCCCTGGTATTCACGCTGACAACGACACGGCGATAACCATCGCCTTCAAATCGATCCAACCGATCCCAATAGGCTGGCAGGTCGGCGGATTCAAAAACATCGACTTCAATGGCGTCGCCTGCCGGGTCCAACACCAATCCAGGGTATCCAAGCTCGGCGCCCCACCCGTCCTGCTCGAGACTTCCCTTCACAACGCCTTTCCGCCAGCTGCCATTTAGGCCGTTAAGCACATGATTGTTCTGCCGCCCCGGCGCCAGGGTCCCGTATGTCGCCAATCGTTCCACTGAGTCATCCATCCAAACGCTACAACGCGCTTTGGTATTATAATGAGGTAACCGACCAAAAAAACGCCAGGCCTTGGGTCAAGGCCTGGCGGTGGGCAACAAGTTCGCTAGCTTAAAGTTTGCGGAATTTCAGCGTCATCCGATCTGACTCGCCGATGGCGATCATCTTGGCGCGCAAGTCTCCGTCGTCCCGGCTTGTCCCAAGAGAAGGCGGCAACCGCCAGACGAAATCTTCCTCCGTTGGCTGATCTTTCGGGTTGGCGTTGATTTCACTGGTTTCGACCAACTCAAACCCCGCCTTTTCAAAAGCCGCAATAACGGCGGACTGTTTCACATAGCCCGAACCGCCGACAGCCCATTCATCGCTCGCCGCTTCCGGCGCACGGTGTTGAACAACGCCGACAATACCGCCCGGCTTCAGAACAGCGTTAATGTCCGCTGCTGCTTCCTCAAAGAAGACGCCCTCGTCAATGCGCATCAAATGGTGGACTGCTCGGATCATCAACACGGCGTCGGCGCTGCCATGCATGTTTTGCGGTATGGCTCCATAGAAAAACGCCGCATATGGCGCGCCCTCCTCGCCTCGCTCGCCGTTCCGTTCCGCCGACCAAGTCTCCGGCCAGTTGGCGTTTTTCGTCTGATACTCGTCCGACGCATAGCGGCCGCCCATGGCTTTGCGATGGTCGAGCGCAAAGTTCGCGCCGATCACCTGGCCGTCTGCTCCTAAGTAATCGGACAAAATGCCCGCATACCAGACATCGCCCGGCAACGTATCGACAACGGTCATGCCCGGCTCAATGCCGAAGAAATCCAGTGTCGCTTTTGGATTGCGATATTTGTAACGCGCCTTGGCTTCGTCGGATTGCGCAGCAAGAACTGCGTCGAGCGCGGAAGCTTTAGCCATTGCCTTTTCTGATTCCGCGGCTGCATTTGCACTATCCGTTTCCGTCGCACACGCCATGAGCGCAAACGCCGCTGTTACTGACAATAAATATTTCATTGATCCCGCCTTTGTTGCCCCGCCCTTGCGGGTCCCTGTTCGCTTAGAGTTTCGCCGACCTTTTGGCACACTTTTCGGCGTCGGAGAATATCTTCACTTAACTGTCGGGGAAAAATCAATCAACTTAATAGGATCAGGAAACGCAGTGAGAAGAGTGTATTGGCAGGGCCAGGGCCTGGCGCGCACTGCGCCGCTAAAAGCAAGAATCTCCGCTGTCGAATAAGGGTAGCCCAAATCTGCGTCGCCCCCGCCCCGTAAAGTCGTCAGCGCCCTATTTCGTGATAGCGGCATATGCTTCCTGCGCGTCCGTTCGCAAGGACGGGCGCAGCGACGCCGCAAGACGCAAATCAGATTTCGCGGCTTCATATCTGCCAAGTTCGAGCCTTGCCTTGCCGCGCATTAAATAGGCGTGGCCAAAATCAGGGGCCAGTTTGATCGCTTCTGAAAATGCAGCCTCCGCTTTTCGAAAGTCCTGCATCGCAAAATAAACTTCACCGGTGCGATAGAGCGACATAACGTGGACCGGAAACAGCTCCTTTACCCGGTCATAGTGATCTAGCGCCTGTTCATAATCGCCCTCAAGAAAATAGGAATAGGCCATGTGATGATGCGCGTTGTGATAGGTCGGATCGATCAGCAAAGCCTGTGAGATGTCTTCTGTTGATTGACTAAAATCGCCGTTCCAGCGATGGGCCGATCCCCTGATTGTTAATGCAATTGCCTTGTAGGGATCGTCGTTCGCAAGGGTGTCGATGACGCGTGTACACGCGGCGATGGCGTCATCTGGGTCGGCGCGATCAAATTCACACCGATCAATATACTGATTGAGTTCCGGGTGTGCTTGTCTCGCTGCTGTCTGGCGTGTGATTTCAATAGAGTTTTGTCCGTGCGTATATGGCTTGCGCGCAAGTTCGAAGCCGCCCCCGCCGAAAAGAACAAGTGCGCCAACCAATGCTGCGCCCGCAAACAGTACAAGCGAGAAGCGCATCGGAACACGATACCGCATTGATTTACCAGGAGCAGCCTGCGCCCTGCCGTTGGATGGCGACGCACTTTTTTGAGCCTCAACCTCATAGTCGCTTTGGGCGCGGTTTTCATCCTGAGAATAAAGCCGCGCTGCATAATCGCGACGCCATTCTTCAAAAGGTTCGGACCGAATGTTTAAATCCTCCAAAAATTCGGTCTGAAGCAACGCGCCATTTCCCCTAGCCTTAGAATCTGGCAGCGTCACATCGATTCTCGATGGGTCAAGCGCGAGAAAGTCTGCATTTTTTGTGAGAAAAATTTCATCGCTCAAGGGCCCGAGCGCACGGCGCAATACGCCGACTGCCTGACGCAGGCTAGCGCGCGCGCGTTCGTCGTCGCTTCTATCCCATAAAAGCGCCGCCAGATGCTCGCGCGAATGAGACATGTTCGGCGAAAGCGCCAGGTAAGCCAAAAGCGCACGGGCTTTCAGCGAACTGATTTCAACAGGTGCGCCGTCTGAAAACGCAGCCGTAAACATGCCGCCATAATCAAGGCGCAACCGCGGATGCGTCGCGCCTGCCGACTGGCCATCTGTTCCGTGATCAACTTCCAAATTTGCAATCCTGGTTTCAGCCGGAATGAACCAACGCCGTTTGCGCCGCCTCACTCATGAAATACGCATTTTAGCGCATTTTTGTCGCTTTTTTCACGCCCTTTTACGGCGATTTTTCACGGCGGCGTCACGGCGCGCGTGTTCCCATGACAGAGCGCAGCCGAACGGTTGAACGCGCAAGGAACGCAAGAAAGTCGGGAGAGCAACGGATGGACAGATTCTGCAAAATTTTGGCGGGCGCCACCGCGGTCTGGGCGGCCAGCGCCGCAAACGCTTTTGCCGCCGGTGACGGTTATGGCTGGGACCAGCTTGAAGCATTGATTGACCCGAAAGTCGAAAACGTCATGCAGGCCTATAAAATCCCCGGCCTGACCGTCGCAGTTTCCAAGAATGGAAAACTCATTTTGTGGAAGGGCTACGGCTACGCTCTTTATGACCAGCGCGCCACGCCTGCGAAAGTAGCGCCGATGAAGTTCAACATGCGCACGCGCATCGGTTCAGTTTCCAAAGCGCTGATCACCGGGCCAGCGGGATACAAGCTGCTGAAAGAAAACAACTTGTCTTTGACCGACAAAGTATATGGCGCGAATGGCGTCTTTAACAACCGGTTCTTCGCAGAAATCGGCACGGGTTCAAAGCGCTTTTATCCAATTGTCGCGATGGCGATCAACACTAAGAACTGGGTCTACACTTGGTATGCGAATGGTACTGTCAGCGTAGGATCGAGTGACAATCTCACAGAATATCAGGCGCCAAAACCCTTTACGCTTCCAGCTGGAAAATCCGTTACTGACATTCACGAAATCGCCATCGCGAACAACGACCGCGCTTATGTCTGGTATAAAGACGGATCACGCAGCATCGGATCATCCACGAAGCTGGATAATTACAGCGGCATCCTCATGGACGAAGACGGCGAAGATCCGGTTACGCCGAAAATGCCGACTGGGAAAACAATCCTTAATGTTGTCGGCATCGGAATCGCCAAATCAAACAACCATGTTTTCGTCTGGTACGATGACGGCACCTTAAGTTCCGGCTCGTCGACGGACTTCACGAAGCATTTTTCAGATAAATCATACTCGTTGGCGATCGGCATGTCGCGCTATGGCGTCCGCGCCATGGGCATTGCTTCGAATGATCACGTATACACATGGCACACCAATGGCAAAGCGCAATCGGGCATGAGCAATGACCTCGACAAGTATCGCGCGCCATACAATTACAGCGTACCGAATACGCCGCCGCTTGGCGGACCAGACGATCTTCGCACCTGGTATTACGACATAACAATTAGAGATTTGATGGATCACACCAGCGGATTTCGATCAAGCAGCACGCAATCCGGCATCGCAGCGATGTTCAATACGAACACCAGCAGCATAACCTATGAGCAAATCCATCGTTATGTTCTGCGTACACGGCAGCTGCGATGGGCGCCCGGAACCTATACCTATGACAATCAGAATTTCGGCGTGTGGACTCTGTTGACGCCGCAAATATCCGGCAAGTCTTACCGAAACTACGCAGTCAACAACTACCTTCAGCCCATGGGCATGAAAAACCACGTGCGTCCGCTTACGACTAACGCGGACGCTCGCGATTCCTGGGGGCACAAGGAACTGAAAGGCAGCGTGACAAAATTCACGCCCTATTCTCGCTCCTACGTGACCCAAGGCCATACGGAACGCGGTCTTGCCGCTGGCGGCTGGACAGCATCGGCGGGCGATATTCTTTATATTACCGACAAGCTAGACACGCTTTATCCCAACGCCTTGCTCGACGCCATCGGATGGTTCAAAGGCGACCATGGCCGGCTGCAACATCATGGAAAACGCGACGACGGAACGGCGTATGTCGCGATGTTTCCCGCAAATGCGAAAACTTCAGACGGCCGCGATCTCAGCGATATCCATGTCGCTATAACCGCGAATATCGGCATGGAATCAGCGCGGCTCGAATATCTCGCCAATCATATTGTCCGCGAAGTCGATCCGGCGAATGTCAGCTCGGCGTATGATATCTGGAAGATCGTGAAACCGGCGAATTAGAAACCAAATTCAAACTGCGGTCATAACGGCTGCAATGTCGTTTCGCGGCCTCAATAATCTGGCGGTTGCCGGCTCACAAAACGTCTAGCGCAAAATGCTCGTTTTGCGAGCTTGCAAGTATCCTACTCTACTAAAAGTAGTGGTTTTTTAACCCAAACCCGTAACCATGGCCAGCGCTTCCTTTTGTATTCGTCGGGAGCCGACATGGCCAAATTCAAATTGATCCCGGCGTGTGTGCAATGCAGTCGCAGCCGACAGATCGCAGCGATAGCGTCGCTTGTCGCGGCCTTGTTGTTGGCCGCAGCTCCGGCGCGTGCTGATGAGGAAGCGTTCGTCGACATGGATCTCGACGCGCTCATGCAACTCGACATCACATCGGTTGCGCGCCGCCCTATGAAAGCCGACGAAACGCCTGCCGCCTCTTTCGTCATCACGCAGGAAGATATCCGCCGCACCGGCGCAACGACGATTCCCGAGCTTCTTCGACTGGTGCCGGGCTTTGAAGTTGCTGATATCGACAACAGCTATTCGGCTGTCGCGGCGCGCGGGTTCAATTGGCGCTCTTCGAATAAACTCCTGATCTTAATCGACGGCCGTTCCGTCTACAGATCGGCCTTTCTTGGAGTCTTGTGGGACCAGCAGATCATCGCCGTCGAGGAAATTGAACGTATTGAAGTCTTACGCGGACCCGGCGCTGCGTTATGGGGCGCCAACGCCGTCAACGGCGTCGTCAATATCGTCACCAAACACGCCGTCGACAGTCTCGGCGGCCGCGCGACGATCCGGTATGGCGCCAATGACGCTGGCCGCTTTTACGTGCGGCAAGGGTTTCGCGTCGGCGACAATGGCGCCCTTCGTCTTTACGCGACTGGCAGGCGCGACCCGGCGCTTGTCGATGACGCCGGCGAAGACTTAACCGAGGATTCCAAAGGCGGCCAATTCGGCTTTCGCTTCGACTGGGAACCCACCAGCAATGACGCCTTCACGCTACAAGGCGACATTATCGATTTCGAAGCGGAACAGCCGCTTGAGTTTTTTACAGCGTCATCGCCGACGCCGATTGGTCGTAACGAACCGGTTCTTGGCGATAGCGCCAACATTCTCGGCCGCTGGGTGCGGCGCCTCGGCGATGACAGCGGGCTGAACATTCAGGTCTATTTCGAGCACCTTTCGCGGCAGGAGATCGATAATGATCTCGTCAGCAATGCACGCACTTACAGCATAGAAGCGACTCACTACTTTCCCCTCGCCGGCTTTAACACCGTCGTCTGGGGCCTCGGCTATAATCGCGCATACGCCGACGCCACCGGCAACGATTTCGTTGCGATCGATCAAACGGAAGTTAGGGAAAACAACTTTTTCGGGTTTCTACATAATGACGCGCATCTATTCGACGATCGGCTCCTTGTGTCAGCCGGCGTGCGCGTGGAGCACAATCCGTACACCCAATGGGAAGTTCACCCGCATATTCGAGCGCTTTGGCGCGCGCCGGATGATTGGCGCCTATGGGCCGCGGTATCGCGGGCGACGCGGACCCCGGCATTGTCTGAAATGGGCGGCGTCTTTGACCTTGGCGCGCTGCCGCCGCTTTCTCCCTTCAATGAGAGCCCCTTACCGGCCCAACTTACGTTACGCGGCAATCTCGATCTCGAATCCGAACCGCTCATCGCCTACGAACTTGGCGCGCGCAAAAAGTGGGACAGCGGCATATCACTGGATTTAGCGCTCTATGCCCATCAATATCGCGAACTGGTCGATGTCGCACTGCTCCCGCCTGAGCTGATCTTTGCGCCGGTTGGGCCTGGCGGAACGCCGGCGCCGGTCGCCCTAGATGTGACAGCGAGTTTCGCCAACACAAGGGACGTTACGCTTTATGGCGTCGAAGCGGCGATTGACGCAACGATCACAGACTTCTGGAACATCAAGCTCATCGGCGACGCTCGTCACTTTGACGGTTTGGACGCGTCAGAACAAACAATGGTGGGCTTTGGCGTTTATCTTCTGCGGCGTTCGCCTACTTATCAGGTCGGGTTGCAGTCAAACTTTCAGGTTACGCGTAACCTTGACGCGTCTATCTGGGTGCGCCGCACCGGCCGCGTCCTCGACACCAGCATTGAGCCGCGCACTGAGCTTGATCTGCGCGTCGGCTGGCGGCCAACCAATCGAGTCGAAGTCACGCTGCTTGGAGAAAACTTGATAAAAGCCCGCCGCCCCGCTGCGACGGATTTGAATTTCCTGATGACAACACAAGGCTTCATTGAACGCCATGCGGCGCTTCAATTGGCTGTGCGGTTTTGAGGGAGCGGGCGATGGCGAAGTTATTCACAACCATGAAGATGCGAGCCCTGGCGTTTCTCGCAGCCGCGCTTTCAGCGGCTAGCCCGGCCGGCGCAGCAGCCGAAAGCCCGCGCGAGGACAAGATGCGCGTCGCAATGCTCTATAACATCGCCCGCTTCGTTTGGTGGGCGGATGATAATGAGAGTCCGGACGCGCTGGTCTTTTGCGTGTCGGAAACTGCACGCATCG
>JANQOV010000062.1 GCA_028285645.1 Hyphococcus sp. | reverse complement strand
CTTTCGGATGCCTCCGACGCGCAGGCTGCGGGCATTCTCTATCATGCGGAAGCCATCCTCCTGCCCCTGTGCAGCGCCCAGACGCCACGGGGCCTTGTCCCGCTCGTCGAGGCGATGCAACTCGGCAAGGCGATCATTGTTTCTGATGCAAGCGGCGTGCGCGAATTCGTTAATGAAGGAAAATCGGGCTTGCTTGCGCCGGCTGGAGACGCCCGCGCCATGGTCAGCGCCCTTGACCGGTTAAAAGCAGACCCAGGCCTTACAAGCCGGCTTGGCGATGAGGCCCGCGCCCATGCGGAGGCCCATCACAGCCAAAACGCGGCGGCAGAGTTCTTCGCCCGCATCATAGAAGCATGGTTCGGCTAGGGCCCTGCTCCCGCGGGCTGATCAGCGCCCCATAAGCCCTTGCAAAGCCGCCCATCTTCGTCTATCTCCCGCCGCTTCGCGAGCGATGGTCGGCGGCGCTGCTCTGTAGAGCAGTTGCAGGGGATGGTCCCTTGAGCTGTCGAACCGCAGGCGGGATGGTAAAGGCGCCCAGCACGCCCCCTTCCTTGTCTCCATCGCCTAACAAGGAGCTGGCTTAAATGCCATTATACGAGCACGTGTTCATTGCGCGTCAGGATATTTCCCCTGCGCAAGTGGAAGCACTCACCGAAACATTGCAAAAGATCGTCGCCGACAATGGCGGCAAGATTGAAAAGTCCGAATATTGGGGGCTTCGCAACCTGCAATACAAAATCAACAAGAACCGCAAGGGTCACTACAGCCTTTTCAACATCGACG
Organism: Hyphococcus sp.; assembly: GCA_028285645.1. Lineage (GTDB taxonomy): Bacteria > Pseudomonadota > Alphaproteobacteria > Caulobacterales > Parvularculaceae > Hyphococcus. The sequence goes on along the minus strand of JANQOV010000062.1, from coordinate 15,288 downwards.
GCCCAGCAGCAGCTGTTGAAGAGTTGGAGCGCCAAGAAAAACTCAATGAAGATGTTTTGCGCGCGCTAACCTTGCGCGTTGAAGAACTTGACCCAGAGCCTTCGCCTGTCCTTAGCCGGCGCGACCGTAGCGACAAGGACCGCGGCGACCGTCGCCGATAAAGGAAGGAAAGAAATCATGGCCAAACCATTTTTCCGCCGCCGTAAAACCTGTCCTTTCTCAAGCGATGACGCACCTAAAATCGACTATAAGGACCCTAAGCTTTTGCAGCGGTTTGTTTCAGAGCGCGGCAAGATCGTGCCGTCCCGGATTTCCGCCGTATCGCACAAGAAGCAACGCGAACTGGCGCGCGCCATTAAACGCGCCCGTTTTCTGGCGTTGCTGCCCTACGCATCGGAGTAACCCATCATGACTGAAGTTATTCTTTTAGAACGAGTCGAAAATCTCGGCCAAATGGGCGATGTGGTAAAAGTTCGCCCCGGATTTGCCCGCAACTATCTGTTGCCGCAGAAAAAAGCCCTGCGCGCTAACGAAAACAATAAGAAGATTTTCGAAACGCAGCGCGCAGAATTGGAAGCTCGCGATTTGCAACGGGAAAAAGACGCGAAAGCGGCTGCGGAAAAGATTGAAGGCAAGTCTTTTGTCGTCATCAGGCAGGCTTCGGAAGCCGGCGTTCTTTATGGCTCCGTTTCAACGCGTGATATTGCGGATGCCGCATCAGCAGAAGGCGTTCATATCGCCCGCTCGCAAGTGCGCCTCGATAAGCCATTGAAGTCGATTGGCATTTTCCCGGTTCGCGTTTCCTTGCACGCTGACGTCTCAGCATCCATCGAGGTCAACATTGCACGCTCTGAAGATGAAGCAGAACGTCAAGCACAAGGGGAAAATGTGCTAGCGGCGCCGACGGAAGAGACTGCGGAAACGGAAGAAGCTGCTGACGCAGAAAACGCGCCAGAATTTTTTGACGAAGAAGCGCAAGCTGAAGTCAAAGAAGAAGACGACAACGAAAACAAGACTGACGACGAATGAGCCTAATTCGGGTTTCAAGTTTTCAAGCGCACTGTGTGCAAAAGTTTAATCGCCGGCTGTCTTTTCAGCCGGCGTTTTTTTTGATCTAAACGGCGGATGGCGGACGGCGCAAACACGAGCGATAATTTTAATCGGGGTACGGACGATAAGATTCCGATCAGCCTCGATGCCGAACAGGCGATATTGGGCGCAATCCTTTTTGATAACGAAATCTTTTATCGCGCCGCCGCCTTCTTGAAGGACGAGCACTTCTACGATCCTGTCCATCAATTGATTTACGCAGCCTGCAGCGATCTCATCAACAGCGGTCGCCTCGCCTCGCCGCTTACGCTCGATACGTATTTGTCGAGCTCCCAAGGCTATGTGGAAGCCGGCGGCAAGACCTATGTTGAAAAACTCGCCGCCAATGTCCCCTCTACCGCGGGCGCTATCGATTTTGCGCGCATTGTCTTTGACTTGTCAGTTTGTCGCGGGCTGATGGCGGTCGGATCGGAGATGGTCGAGCGGGCGAAAGTCACCGACCTCGACGATCAACCAGCGCGACAGCTCGAAGATGCAGAACAGGCGCTCTATAAGCTTGCGGAAACCGGCAAATATGGCGGCGGATTCAAACGGTTCGGTTCAGCGCTCACCGAAGCGATTGAATTGGCTGACGCCGCTTTCAAACGCGATGGCGGGCTCGCCGGTGTCGCGACCGGTCTTAAAGACCTCGACCGGATGATGGGCGGTTTGCATCCTTCCGATCTCATTATTCTTGCGGGCCGCCCTTCCATGGGTAAAACCGCGCTTGGAACAAACATTGCGATCAACGCCGCGAAAGCCCATCGCACGGAAAAGCAACCCGATGGATCGCTCAAGAGCGTCGAAGGCGCCGTCGTCGGGTTTTTCTCTCTGGAAATGGCGGCGGAACAATTGGCGACGCGTATTCTATCAGAGTTTGCGCGCGTTCCGTCTGAAAAAATCCGCCGCGGCGATATCGACCAGGAGGAGTTTGACCGCATCTATCATGCGGCGCGGGATATGGAGCAATTGCCGCTGCATATTGACGACACCGGCGGCATCTCGATTGCGCAGCTGGCGGCGCGCGCCCGCCGCTTAAAACGCCAGCATGGGCTTGGGCTCCTTGTTGTCGACTATTTGCAACTGATTACAGGGTCTGGCCGCCGCAATGATGGACGCGTTCAGGAAATCACGGAGATTTCGCAAGGACTGAAAGCGCTGGCGAAAGAACTGAACGTGCCGATCATCGCCCTGGCGCAGCTATCGCGGAAAGTCGAAGAACGCGATGACAAGCGCCCGCAGCTCGCCGACCTTCGCGAATCCGGCTCCATCGAACAGGATGCAGACGTTGTCTTGTTCGTGTTTCGCGAAAAATATTATCTCAGCCGAACCGAACCCCGGGAAGGCACGGAAGACCATGCAAAATGGCTCGCCCAGCTCGAAGAGATCGGCGACACCGCAGAAGTCATTATCGGCAAGCAGCGCCACGGCCCCATCGGCAAGGCTGAACTGCACTTTGAAGAGAAGTTCACCAAGTTCTCCGATCTTGACCCCGGCTATTACAGTCAGTCATCGCGCGACTGATCCGCTTCGCCATGGCGCCGCCTTTTCGCCGCCGCAAAAGCTGACTACGTTGGCGGCATGAACGCTCCTTACGCCCCTTCTCAATCTGAAGGCCCATGGGTCGATATCGACTTGTCGGCGCTTTGCGAAAACTATCGGATGATCAAAGAGACGGCGCCCAATGCAGCGACCGCCGCCGTCGTCAAATGCAATGCTTATGGATTGGGCGCAGAGACGATTTCGCAAACCCTTGCCGATCGCGAAGGGTGTGATCGATTCTTTGTTGTCTACGCCCATGAAGGCGCCGCTTTGCGCCGAAGTCTTTCTGACATCTCGCCAGCGCCGGAGATTTATGTCTTCGGCGGCCCCGATAACAATACGCTCAAGACGTTCAAAGACAACGATTTGATCCCGGTGTTGAACACTTCAGAACAAGCGGCCATGTGGGCGCGCGCCTTCCCTGGCGCGCCGGCCTGTTTGCATGCGGACACCGGCATGAACCGTTTCGGCGCCCCCATCAGCGCACTCCACGACATTTCCGAAATCGACGGGCTCAACATCACCGTCTTCATGAGTCACCTCGCCTGCGCGTCAACGCCTGACCATGAAATGAACAAACGCCAGCGTGCGTTGTTTGTCACCGCTGCGCAAAAATTTCCCAAAGCCCTAAAAAGCCTTGCAGCGTCGGGCGGCGCGCTGATGGGGGAAGATTATCATTTCGACCTCCTGCGGCCTGGCATTGCGCTTTATGGCGGCAGTCCCTTCAGCGAACCCGAAGCGAGAATTAAATCCGTCGCCGCCCTGCGCGCGCCTGTCGTTCAAATCCGTGAAGCGCGCCCTGGCGAAACCGTCGGCTACGACGCGACGTTCAAATTCGAACAAGAAAGTCTGATCGCAACGGTCGCCCTGGGCTACGGCGACGGCCTGCCGCGCGCAGCATCAAATCGGGCAAGCGCGTTCCTCAATGGCGCTACCGCCCCGCTCGTTGGCAAGGTTTCGATGGATTATGTCACCCTCGACGTCACTGACCTCCCGGAGAGACCGGAAGTCGGCGATATTGTTGAGTTTTTCGGACCCGACCTCGCCATCCACGAGGCTGCCGCCGCCTGCAACACAATCGCCTATGAGTTGCTGACAGGCCTTGGCGGGCGGGTCGATCGCCGCTACGTCTAAAGGGCGTTGCTGCATCGACCAGGGGATAAAAGCCGCATGAATGTTTTTGGCGTCACTGGCCAATTGGTTCTGCAAGGGATTCGCGGCGCCGGCCAGATCACTAATTTTGCGATCAAGGGCGCGCTTTCAAATCTCACAGGCCCATTCTATGGGCGCGCTTTTTTCGATGCGCTGTTCCGCATCGGCTTTACATCCTTGCCGGTGGTTGGACTGACCGCCATCTTCACCGGCGCGGCGCTCGCGCTCAATATCTATGACGGCAGTTTGCGCTTTAACGCCGAAACATTTCTGCCGCAGATTTTGGGCGTTTCGATTGTCCGCGAACTTGGTCCCGTTCTGGCGGCGCTGATGGTCGCTGGACGATGCTCTTCGGCGATGGCGGCGGAGATCGGCACCATGCGCGTGACAGAACAGATCGACGCCATGTCAACGCTTGCGGTTGATCCGTTTAAATATCTGATCGCGCCGCGCATACTCGCAACCGTGGTCGCCCTGCCCTTGCTCGTGCTTATCGCCGATATCATCGGCATTTATGGCGGCTACCTGGTCGCTGTCTTCGCGCTTGACTTTGCAGGGCCTGTCTACATCCAGAACCTTGCCGACTTCCTCACCAATGACGATGTAATCAGCGGCCTCATAAAAGCAGCGGTGTTCGGGTTCCTGATTTCTGTGATGGGCTGCTTTTACGGCTATCACAGCCGCGGCGGCGCCCAGGGCGTTGGCGCGTCAACGCGCACGGCGGTCGTGGCATCAGCCGTGGCGGTGCTCGCCTCCAACTATCTCATGACCTCACTTTTTGTGGAGTTTTAAGGCGGGCCCATGAGCGAAGATCATCCGAAAATTTTCATTCGCGATTTGCACAAGTCGTTTGGCGACAATCATGTCTTGCGCGGCGTCAATCTCGATGTTCAGGAAGGCCACTCGCTGGTCATCATCGGCGGATCGGGCTCCGGCAAGTCCGTACTGCTCAAATGTCTGCTCGGCCTTTTAAAACCAGATCAAGGCGTCATCGAAATCGCTGGCCGCAATATCGCGCGCCAGACTGACGGCGACAGACGCTACATGACCCGCCGGTCGGGCATGTTGTTTCAAGGCTCAGCATTGTTTGACGGACTAAAAGTTTGGGAAAATGTCGCCTTTCGCCTTCTTTATGCAGAAAAAAAGGGACGCAAGGCGGCCCGTGAAAAAGCGATTGATTGTCTGACCCAGGTGGGCTTGTCGCCGGAAGTGGGCGAATTGTCTCCCGCTGAGCTTTCGGGCGGCATGCAAAAACGCGTTAGTCTGGCGCGCGCCATCGCTTCTGACCCTGAGATTTTGTTCTTCGACGAACCAACCACTGGCCTTGACCCAATCATGGCGGACATCATCAACAATCTCATCATCGAGCGCGTAAGAGCGCTGGGCGCCACTGCCATCTCCATCACCCACGACATGGCGTCGGCGCGGAAAATCGCCGACGATGTAGCGATGCTTTATCAGGGTCAAATCATCTGGAACGGCAGTCCCGATGAATTGCGCGACACCAACAATCCAATGGTCGATCAATTCGTCAATGGACGCGCTGAAGGGCCCATCAAAATGGCTGTCACGAAGTATTAAACCTTCTTGCCCCGAACAAGCGGCAATCGGCAGTCAGTCATCAACAGCCATCGACGGCCATCAATTGCGTAGACAGATCATCTGATCGAGAACTCAGCCCCCTTCTTGTTTAACGGGGCTTTCATTTAACACCGCAACAAGGCAATTCACGACATGGATTTGGTTTTTAAATTTTGACTGTAAATGTCGTTACCTTATTATCCGTCATCCCTTTTTGGGATTCCGCCGGTCATTTCAACTTGTAACTGGGAAATTTCGGTAAGCCTCAGCGCCTCCCGATGACATTCCGATATTTGCAGCGGAAGATCTGCGGCTGTCGACATCGCAGTCTTAATGCGCTCCAACATCCTCTGCACGCTTGGATGACAAACAGACAATCCAAGCTGTTGAATTGCAGGGGTGCTCACGGCGATCGCATTAGCCGTTTTCACGAGGGCTTCTAGTGCAGAATTTTCTGCTTCAATAATCGCCGCCTGATGCGCGCGAACATCTACTGGTCTTTTCTTAAACTCAGTAACAGTGTCAATGATTATCTCCTCCATTAAGAACGCCAATCGGCGTATTTCTCGAAGGAGCTTGCGTCAACTGAAGGTATAGACTGGTAATTGGAGATATCCGACAGCAGATCAATCGGCAGGATGCAGCGTCATTCCTACTCAATTATCGCCTGGCGCGGTAACTCATTGAGTTCAAACACATTTAAACTTTTTTCATTCCGCAATACCGTCTAAAGCACTTTTCATAATCTTTTGCAGTTCGTGTACTGATGTTATCAGAAAAGACAATTTGAACGTCATAATCAATATGCAGTGAATGCAACCGGGTTATTGGCTGTTCTATTTCGAGCGCCCTAATATCTTCTCGATTGCGGGTCTTGCTTCAACGCCATGTTTTCTCAGGAACTGAAGTTTCTCATCAGAGACGGGTTTAATAATAGCCGTCCCGAAAGATTTTCGATCGCGACAGCGGTTGTACCAATCCATGAGAGGTTGTCTTGCGGGGTCATCAGTCCACATCCACCCCAACGCTAAATTATCGAGCCGCCTTATATAGGGGAGAATGGCGCAGTCGGCGAGACTGAACGTATCTCCGGCAAGCCACGCCTGGTCTTTCAATGTGAGCGCCATTTCATCAATCACCTTTCCGTACTCGATGATCGCTGCCTGAAAAGGCGGATAATCCAGTCCCGCCTCGTTACGCTCTATCCATGCATTTCTGTCTTGTTCCGAACGCGCAGCTAACTGCCTCGACATTTCCTGATGGCGAAACGCAATGCCGACGCTGACATTCGCGCATACATCAAGAAGCCCGGTATCAGTTTTCATGATCCAGCGCCGCATACGGGCCCGGTCTATTTCATTAGCGGGGCGCAAGGGAGGTTCTGGATATTTATCGTCGAGATATTCGTTGATAATCGACGATTCAATAATTGGAACGCCATTTTCAACCAGCGTTGGCACAACGCCTTTCGGGTTAAGTTTGAGATATTCGGGCGTATGGGACTCACCAGCGCGAAGGTTCAGGTCAACACCTTTATAGTCGAGATTTTTCTCGGCGAGAACCAGACGAACTTTCTGAGCACATACGGCGATGTCATTATGGTATAGCACTCTGTGCATTGCTCTTTCCTCTCGTCGCTGCGCTACCAATGCGCCATTGGCAGTCCGGCAACCGGGCTTTCAAAATAGGGTATGGACGTGCTGCGCAAACCGCCCAGATAAACAGTGCGCAAATCCTCGCCGCCAAATGTTACGCTTGCCAGCCAGTTACAGACCGGACCGCCGCATTCCATTGTGATGTCAAAAGGAACCGGCTTTCCTGTCGCAAAAGCTTTTTCAAATTTCGTGGTCGCTTCAGGATCGCCGTCGCTCATCAATTCTAACAGCTCTCCATCAGGCGTTATTGCAACCAACCGGTCAGCAAAAATCATAGTCGCCCAAAGGTTGCCATAGGAATCAAAAGCAATACCGTCGATTACCCCCTCGCCCAAATTATCCGGACCGAAGGTTTCACGATCCGTCAACGATCCATCAGCCTGCACGCGCAATCGCGTGACCCGCTTTCCAGTCGTCTCGGCCACATACAGCCATTCTTCATTTGCATCGAGACGGATTTCATTCGTGAACTGAAAGCCGTCCGCAACAATTCGCCGCTTACCGTTTTCCAAAAGAATGATATACCCGTCAGCAAGCGACGAGCAGATTGCGTCACTCCATGGATTCACCATGGTGGAGATGGTAATCCATATCCGGTCTTTGCTATCGCATAGAACGAAATTGACCTTTCCGAGCGGTTTCCCATCCATTTCCTCAAGGAGGATATGTGTTTCTCCGTTTCTGGTCATCCGCTCCAAACGGTCTGTACCAAAATTCGAAATCAAGATGTCGCCGTTCGACGAGAAAGCGAGTCCGTTCGGCAGCGTGCCGCTTAAAAGACTTTGCGCGGCGTCATCTCCGGTAAGATCAAAATGCTCGTCCGCCTTTTGAACAATCAGCTCCTGGGCGCCGTCCGGACTGATCTTCATGACGCCGCCGCGGGCGTCGGCCGCCCACAATACGCCGCTCCTTTCCGCCAAAATGCATTCAGGCCGCTGCAATGCGTCGCCTATATAGCGGATTGAGTTGCGGTCGACTTTAAATCCCTTGAGGGGATTGGGTCCGCGTCCATGCTTTATCAATGTCATCAGACCGATCCGTATCGACTGTTAGAAACGCGCTTAATCGTATGCGTGCGCAGCGCACTTCGCCTAAAGCGAGCAGTGCACATCAAGACGGCGACTCTTGCTCTCGACCTAATCAGTAGTCGTCCATCAAAGCGAGAGTCGCTTGGTGCAGGAGCCCGCCAGGATCGGCGTCCGGGTTTTCAACGCCTTCCCACTCCTCCATCTCCCACTGACCGATTTGCACCGAGCTATCGACCACGAATTTACACCGCTCATAGCGGCGGCCCATAAACTCATTAAGCAAGTCATCTAACGGTGCGTCTTTCCCCATCAGCTCGCCCAATAAAACCGCGTCCTCTATGGCCATGGCGGCGCCTTGCGCCAGATGCGGCGTGGTGCCGTGGGCCGCATCTCCAATCAGCAGTACGCGGCCCTTCATCCACGGCGTATCCAACATATGCGTGTCGAGAGGCCGATAAACGACTTCGTCCGCCACCGTAATGTGCGACTTCAACTCTTCGATAAGCCCGGTATACCCCTCAAGACGATCCCTCATCAGGGCCGCCATATCTTGGTCTTTGAATTTTGCATTTCCATCTTCGGCCGTCACGATAAACATGTAGATGAGCGACGGCGACAACGGAACTAAGCCGACCTTAGATCTGGCGCCGTTGTACAGCGCCCCCCATTCAAGATCTTTAGGGCGCGGCATGTTGTATCGCCAAACGCCCTGCCCGGAAAAACGCGGCGGTGCCGCCGAAGGGAATAGCCGTTTGCGGAGCTTGGAATATAATCCGTCGCATCCGACAACGAGGTCGTATTGTTCTGTTTCACCGCTTGTTAGCGTTACAGCAACCTCCGCCGCCGCATCGTCTATGTCTTCAACCGTGACGCCAAAGCGAATTTCAGCTCCACAGTCGGCGGCGGCTTTTGTGAGAATATCGTGCAGTCGAGGTCGGGTGATGCCGTTGTTTGGAGGATAGTCCGGCGCGGCGCCGGCGGCGCCAGGCGCATCCATTAACTTGGCGCCGTGAGCGTCAAATATGCGCCATCCCGGAAAAGGCGCGCCATCATCAACACATGCTTGCGCCAGCCCGATTTTATCAAGGGCGCGAAGCGTATTGTTTGGCTGGATAATGCCAACCCCGTAGACCGTAATACACGGCTCAATTTCAACAACGTTTACATCGATGCCCTGGCGGCGTAGCGCTATCGCCGCGGTCAGACCGCCGATACCAGCGCCGACGACAAGAACATTGTTCACAGCGGTCATGATTTTGCCTCGTCAATCTTGTCATCGTTCAGATAATGAACACGCCATTCTGGTTCCTTCATCAGAAATTCCGGCAAGTTATGTACATGGCTCGCATAGCCGAAAAGCGGAACCTCCCAATCGCGCGGAACCCAGCTGTCATCTATGTAATCGCCGTCGGCGCCGTATTCCGCGTCGCCGCCTGCCGGACATGGAAGATAATAAAAAAGCGCTGAATCGACGCGGTGGCGCCCAAGTCCCAGATCAGACGCCTCCCAACCTTGCCGCAACATATGGTTCGCACCGACCATAATCTCATCGAGATCCTCGACGCCAAAGTTTGCATGATGAAACCGCACTTTCCCATCCATTCCCGGAAATGGCGCATGAGAATTAAGAAACAGAAAATGATGGTGGTTGTTGGCGCCGTCCGCACGCAGATAAACACCGAACGTGCGTTGACTGTCACTTAAGCGAAACCCTAGTTTTTCAATCATAAAGCGATAGTCAGTCGCATAACCCGGCGAGGCGAAGACAACATGGGAAATCACCTTCGGACGAGCCCGGCGTCGCCATTTGCGCGGCTGGTTTAATCGCCTAATATGTCCCGGCGCATTCGATGGGTCCGGCGCGCATATTACAGGTTTTTTGGCGAATTTTTTCAGTCCCATGGGCACGCCAAACTCTGGTACGAAACGGACGATTCCATCGTCGCTATGCAAAAGGTCTAACTCAGAAGAAAGCACGTCCTCAAGCGCATGGAGAGATTCGTCGCTGTCCACGCCCCAGATAACCTCCTGCACGCCAAATCCGGTAACAAGGGAGTTTTTTGGCAATGAAGGATGGCCCAGAGGATAGATGACCACTCTGGAGCCTTCCGGCAGCTGGTAAGTGATCGAATCTTCCATCGAGAATTCTCTCACCAAACCAAAATCATCGAAGAATCGCCCGGCCATTTCGAGGTCATCGACGCCGTATATAAGTCGTTCGATTCCAAGAATAGCCATGCTTATTCCTCCCGTGAACTTGGGTATTCACGTCAGTTTAAGGCTATTCCCGCGCCGACAAAAAATAGCGATCATCAATAGGTGAAATTGGCGCGGGCTATTTCGCGCGTTCAAATGGGCGTCCACTAGCGCGCGGTCAGTTTAGCGATTTTGCGGCGCAATATAACAGCGTTCATTACCGTGAGAGAGCGCGCACTCCAAACGGTGTCCGTATTGATTATTGCCCGCGTCGCATCGTCTCCAACCGAGACCGGCGGCGTTAAGTCTTCGAACTCATAAATTGCGTTTGCGAAAACTCCTTCAATAAACTCCTTAGCCAAATATGCGCCGGGTCCTGAATATGTCGAGAATGCCATAACATGGCCTCATTCAAGGTCGGCACGTCAAACGACGGCCGCAGCGATCGAATTGGCAACGCCAGCGCGGCGACTTCCGCAAGGCGCGTTTGGACAATCCCGACACATTTCGAGACAGCGACAACATGCGGTATCAGCGTAAAATCAGTGACCACAACATTTGGCGTGTAGTGCGGGTCGTGACTGCGCAAGGAAACGGCGTCCAGCGTTCCTACGGCGCCCTTCATCTCTACGCCTACATGTGGATGCTCCATGAGAGTCGCGATATCGACAGAATCTTTCAATGGGTGGTCTTTGGCCACGATACAGACGAATTCATCTGAAAAAAGCAATTCGGAATGCAGGTTTTCTCCTTCATCTTCATGCGCGAAGAGTGAGAGATCATCCGCCGTAATGCACAAGTCGATATCGCCGGAATTCAGTTTCTCTATCGGCGAGTTGATGGGCTTGATACAAATCCGAATACCCGGCGATATTGAAGTGATATGGGCGATCACGCAGTGTAAAAATATTGCGGTGCAATAATCGGACGCCATCAGCGTAAATTCACGAGTGCTCGTCGAGGGGTCGAACGTCGGCTCAGTTCGGACCAATGTATCAACCGCCAGCAATGCTTCGCGAACCGGATCGACCAGCGATTCGGCAAATGGCGTTAACTCCATTTCCCGGCCATGGCGAACCAATAACGGATCATCGAATTGGAAACGGAGCCGCTGCAACATGCCGCTCATCGTCGGTTGCGTCACATTCAACTTTTCTGATGCGCGGGTGACATTCTGCTCCGTTAAAAGCGCATTTAACGCACTTAGGAGATTGAGATCAAACCGCGCCATATTCGTTCCGAACCGAAAGACTGTGTTACTTGCTGATAAATCCCGGCCTTCTCCTGTTTTAGCATAGGAATCCGCCTCAGCGCGAGCATCTTTGCGTTGTTTAGTCGAGGCCGGATAAAATTGCGTATTCATGTGAAATTCCCGGCTCGGCTGAGGCGTCCTGGCCGACAAAAAAGTCATTCACTTCTACTTTTCATTAAAGAGTGCGGATCAATGCTGCATGTCATGGCTGAGTCGTTTGACTGCCTGCAGATTGACGACCATGAAGCATATGTAGAGACGCAAAATGGAACGATGAATGTCAAAATGAATTTTGCAAAGTCGACGCCTTGAGCTGCGATAATTTTATCGCCCTGATTGACGAGGTTCAGGAGTATCCCGACCAAAACCATCACGCTTACCGAACGTCGCAAATATGGACCGCGCGTCACCGTAAGAAATGCCTCATAGCGTGATATTTTCCCAGGCATGCTGCTCATCACAGTTGTCGTTATCGTTTTTTTTTGTCGGGTTCAAAACTTCAATTCTGAGAGGACGAAGATGCTTACTCAGGAATACAATGGCTAATTGCGTCCTGCAGTTCGATCGGCGAGATCGGAAAATCCGCGCGTGTTTCAAGATCAAGATAGGCGGCAATGAGATCCGGGTCATCGCCCACGCCTTCGGTTATGCAGGCGCAGGGCGCATCAGAAATGTCGTTATTTTCTGCAAACTGACTGCAATGTTGCGCGACTTCTTCCGCCGCAAAAGCAATCCCGCCCAGAGCGACCGTCGCGACAAAAGCTTTGAACCCAAAAAATGTTTTCATTTCAAAACCCTTTCGTTCGATGATTATCAAAACGCAACCTTATCTCCGCCTTTTAGGCCAAGCATTTCTCGTGCGTCGTCCGGGCTCGCTATCTCATAGCCGAGCTCATCGGCAATGCGCCGGATTTTCGATACTTGTTGAGCGTTTGACACTGCTAGCTCATCGCGATCGTAAAAAAGAGAATCCTCTAACCCGACGCGAACATTGCCGCCCATCATGAGCGCTTGCGTCGCCAGGGGAATTTGCGCCCGCCCTGCACCAAGAACAGACCACTGATAATCATCGCCAAAAAGGCGGTCTGCGGTGCGTTTCATGAAGACAAGATTGTCTAGATCGGCGCCAATCCCCCCGAGGATGCCCAGCACAAATTGAATGAATATTGGAGGCTGGAACAGGCCGGTATTGAGACAGAATTTGAGATTGTATAAATGGCCGATATCGTAGCACTCATGTTCAAATTTGATGTTGTGGTCGCCGCCAAGCTCGTGTGCGACTTTGGCTATATCGCTGAAGGTATTCCTGAAAATATAGGTGTCTGAGTTTTCAATATATTCCTTCTCCCAATCGAACTTCCAATCGGAATATTTTTTCGCGAGCGGATGAAAGGAAAAATTGATGCTGCCCATATTCAACGAGCACATTTCTGGAGAAGCGGACTTGGCAGGGGCTATCCTGTCGTCAATCGTTGTCTTCAGGCTTCCGCCGGTCGAGATATTGACGACTGCGTTTGTCGATTGCTTGATCGTCGGCAGAAAACGGGCAAAGTCCTCTGGTTCAATAGAAACTGACCCGTCTACTGGGTTTCTTGCATGTAGATGCAACACAGCAGCACCCGCCTCGGCCGCGTCTATCGCATGTCTTGCAATATCCTCTGGTCTATAGGGTAAAGCATCCGACATTGTTGGCGTATGAATTGCTCCGGTAACGGCGCAAGTAATAATTACTTTGCGATTCTTCGCCATTGCGGTCCCTTCAATTCTTGACGTCGCGGGTATTCTTTGTACCGAATGTAGAGAAATTGACTGTGAGCCCTCTTTCCTCAAGCCACACATAAGCTTCTCGTTCGCGCGACAAAGCTCGCTTTACGGCGGGTCGATCCTCCATTCGCCGCGCATGGTCGGCAAATCGGGGGAATGACGAGATGTCGAAACCCGCTCCTTCGACGCGAAACCAAACCCAAAATACATAAGCGTCGATAATCGACCACACCTCGCCAAGCATCCAGGGCGCATGCGCCAAGCGGTTTTCAATGATCTCAAAATTGGGTTTCATAGCTTCAGCAGCCATTTCCCATACTCTCTTACGGCCCTCCTGCGTATCACAAAAGAATTGGGGAACCCTGAGCCTCGTAACGATCGGATGAAGGCCAGACGAACACCACGCTAAGTCGGCAATTAGTTTTGCATTCTCATAGGCGCTGTCCCCAAACGGCAGCAGTTTTGCTTTTGGAAACGCCTTTGCGAAATAAGTGAGAATGGCGACGTTTTCGGTCAGGATATGACCATCGGTTAATTCGAGCGTCGGCACTTTTCCCTTGGGATTTTTTTTGAGATAATCAGGAGATTTGTGATCGCCGCGCACAAAAGCAACGATCTCGATTTCAAACGGCTCGCCTATTTCTTCTAAAGCAATAAGCGGAACGCGCGCGCAGGAACCAGGCGCGAAGAATAGTTTCAATCTTGTACTCCCATGGTATTTGATTTTGGTGGAGTTGAGGTGCTCGCCTCCACCGAAATCAATCGCCCGCTTGGCGTTACTCTCGCACTTTAGTACCGCAGTTCAAAGTCAACGCCGAACGTAAGGGGTTCATTCACAGAGACCAGGCGTGGAAAGCCCAGCGTCTCCACACTGATCGCACCGGACGTCAACGCCGTCTTGTCGGTCAAATTTCGTCCCCATACGGAAACCGAATAGCGGTCGTTGGCGCTATGCCATGACGCCCGGGCGCTCAGATAGTGATAGCCTTCCTGAGCATTGTTTGGTTGATTGAAAGGGTCAAAATAAATGTCATCCTTCCAAGACCAGTCCCCGCGCACAACGATCCGGTGATTATTTGGAAGCGGAATTTCCTTTTGAACGTCCGCATGGAATGTAAATTTGGGCGCTTGCGGCAAGGTGTTGCCATTGAGATCAAGGGGTCCTAATTCTGCGCGTGTGGGATCAGTAACCGTGTAGTCTCCAAATGTCGCGCTTAGCCATGTCCCGTTCAGCCCCACGGATAATGTATCTGTAAGATCATATCGGAAATCGACCTCAATGCCGTACGTCTCGGCGTCCGCTGCGTTCTCCAGAATGACTGCGGGCCCAACGATCCGATTGAGTTGAAGATCTGTGTAGTCATTATAAAAGCCGGTCACACTATATAGACCCCGTCCATCAGGAAAGGCGCCTTTTACGCCGACTTCATAAGACGTGACAAATTCCGGCTCAACCGCAGGGTTCGTGCTGCCCGCGATAAGAACACCGCTTTTAAAACCCCGGCCAACAGATGCATATATGTGCATGTCATCCGTCAAACGATAATCGATTGTTCCTTTTGGCGTGAAAGCATCCCAGCTATTTTCCCCGGTTGATGGCGTAACCGTATTTGCAAAGGGCGTTGGCGAAACGAAGAATCCATCCCGGCTTCGCTTCTCATCGCTGTAACGCACACCCGCAATCAGGGTAAGTCGGTCAGTTACACGAACGTCCAAATTTGCAAAGACTGCCCAAGCGTCTGTTTCAACATCCCCATTTTGCTCAAACAAAGAATCGTCCGGGAACGGCACCGGTATAATACCGAGGCCAGTGGCGCCCAGGACCGGAAGGACGTGAAACGGCGCCGGAACTTCTCCATGAAGCTCTTCTGTAAAATAGTAAAACCCGAGAAGCGCGTTTACCCGATCGCTTGAATAGAATAGCTGCACTTCTTCGCTAAACCATTCCGCTTCCTCTATTTGCGATAACGGAATCAAAGGCAAAGGCGTTGGAGGCCCCGGCGGCACGCCCCCAGAAATATCCGTATCC
>JANQOV010000030.1 GCA_028285645.1 Hyphococcus sp. | reverse complement strand
GCGTCAATGCTGGCGGAGCTCATCGAAGAGACGGCCGCGACAAGTCCCGAAACGACACAGGATTAATCAATCGTTCACCTGCTTGAAGAGTTTTGCGGCGCGTTTTTTGCTGCAATTCGTGCTGAATTCATCCTTAAGCTTCAGTTTCGTAAGAAATCGAGCGTAGGATCGACATGCATAGCGGCAAGGTGACGACCATGAATCGAACAAAAATCCTTAAATCTGCAGCGGTTTTGCTGGGCGCAACATTCCTTTCGACCGGCGCAGCCGGCGCAGCGACGTTCGACGCCGATAAAATCTCATTTCGGGACATAACCGGCACCGTCGAAATCACAACCAATAGCGGCGATGAAGTCGATGTGGTCATTCGCCAGGGCAAAACCTATAGCGCTGTCGAGCTTAGCGAAGAAGACGGGACTGTCTTTGTCCAGGGTGTGAAATGGCGCGAAGAAGAAACGAAAGACTGCTGCAACGACAGAATTCGCCGTGAGTTCCACGCGCGCGATGGGCGGAAGCTGACGACCGGCGAACCCGTCGATGAAGGATTTTTTGAAGAGTATCCGACGCTGGTTGTTTCGGTGCCGCTGGATAGCGACGTTGAGTTCATTGACGCGCGAATGAAACTTTCCATGGATCGTCTCGACGGCGCCTTGTCGCTCGACGCTTGCTATGTCTACGGAGAAGCCGGCGATGTGGACGAGGCGGTGATCGGCGTCATCAACGGCTCGCGGCTGATTGTCGGCAATGTTGGGGCCGGCCTTGAAATTGACGTTTCAGGCGACGCCGACGTGATGACCGGAAATGCAGCAATGGTGGATGTCGATATCGCCGGGCCGGGCGATGTCATTCTCGGCAATGTTGACGGCATGTTGGACGTTTCGATCGCGGGTTCAGGCCTAGTGCGTACGTCGCGTCTCGACGGCCCGCTGACGGCGCGTATTGCAGGCTCCGGCGGCGTTGTCGTTCAAGCCGGCCGTGCTGACACGTTGAAGGCGACCATTGACGGCTCCGGCGGTGTCTACATAGACGGCGCGGCTGTTTCGCCTGAATTGCGCCTCTTCGGTTCCAGCGAAGTACAGATGAAGTCCGTCGTCGGACGCATCAACCGTCACGGCGGCGGCGCTGTTTATGTTGACGGCAATCGCATCGAAAAAGAATAGCGCGGTAGGTTCTCGGCCTTCGTATCGGGCAGGTTAGAGAACGCTCGATCAGTACGCACAATTAGAAAAAGCGCCGCCTGATATCAGGCGGCGCTTTAGTTTTAGAAACGTTGATGCGTCCGATCGTTGTTCTAGGCTTTCACTTTGCGTCGGGTTTTTGCAATCAGCCCGGCAATGCCGGCGAGGAAGAGCCACGCCGCAGCCGGCAATGGAATTTCTGAAGCTGTGAAAACGCGAACGTAATCGCCAGGGGAGCTTGCGCGGAAGTCAAGTAGAATGCGCTGCAAGCCGCTAAGAGCAAAACTATCGCGGCGCTCAAGACCCACAAGGCGCGGGTAGCGATAGTTGACCGAAGCGTTTTCATAGATGGAAGTCGCGACGAGTGAGCTCAATGACGATGCGACGCCGATGATCTCACCGTCAAAGTCCACATAGCCGGTCATGGTTGTCGATCGGCGCGGATCATAAGCGATCAAATGGCTTTCAATTCTCTGCCCAGCAGTGAGCGAACCGAACTCCAATGCGAGGTCAGCGCTTACCGTAAACACGCCCTCATTAAACGCGTAGAGATTGGGATCCTGGAAAGTGTTTCTGCCGACGGTGCTGTTCGGCGACGACTGCGTAAAAGGCGCGGTCAGCTCAACAAAAACGCCGCCTTGCGAAAGCGACTGTCCCCCGGTGACCTGGCCCGTGACGATTGCAGCGTTGGACGCTGTCGCTCCAAATGTGGTCAGCAACGCGGCGCATGCGATAGACTTCAAGATTTTCATGATGGTTTCCGGTTACGCAACTGAGAATTATTTTTATGCAAATTTCAACGTGGAGATAAAGGGAAAATTACGGTTAAACGGCAAATACATCTTAAGGGGGAATCACAAATACGCGCTACGCCAGACAGGCGATTGATGAGCGCCTGCAACATCATTCGCAGGCGACGAAGGTGCAATCGTTGATTCTCTATTCGTGGCGCAAGTAGACGGGCTTCTGAAGGCGCAGCGCCCCTCCGTCTTTCTAGGCGCGCTTGTTTATGGGCACGTAATCGCGTTCCGAAGGTCCTGTGTAGATTTGCCGTGGCCGGCCGATTTTCTGGTTAGGGTCCTCGATCATTTCGCGCCATTGAGCGATCCACCCGACCGTCCGCGCGAGTGCGAACAAGACCGTGAACATGTCTGTCGGGAAACCGAGCGCCCGCAATGTGATTCCCGAATAGAAATCGATATTGGGATAGAGCTTTTTCGAAACGAAGTACTCGTCTTCAAGGGCGATTTTCTCGAGTTCCATGGCCACTTGCAAAAGCGGCTCCTCGCGCACGCCAAGTGCATCGAGCACATCGTGGCAGGCCTTGCGCATCACCTTGGCGCGTGGGTCATAGTTCTTGTAAACCCGGTGCCCAAAGCCCATTAGGCGGAAGGGATCGTCCTTGTCCTTGGCCCGGGCAATAAACTCCGGAATCCTGTCCGCTGTGCCTATCTCCTCGAGCATGTTGAGCGCTGCTTCGTTGGCGCCGCCATGCGCCGGGCCCCAAAGCGAGGCGATGCCAGCGGCAATGCACGCAAACGGATTTGCGCCTGAAGATCCCGCCAGACGGACCGTTGACGTAGATGCGTTCTGCTCGTGGTCCATGTGAAGGATGAATATCTTGTCGAGCGCATCACACAGGACCTCGTTGCACTCATATTCTTCGGCCTGCACCGCAAAACACATGCGCATGAAATTCGACGTGTAATCGAGATCATTACGCGGAAACACAAATGCCTGACCGATTGAATATTTGTACGCCATTGCCGCGATGGTCGGCATTTTGGCGATCATCCGATGAATGGCGATCTGCCGTTGCTTTGGATCGTTAATGTCCGTTGAGTCGTGATAAAATGCGGAGAGGGCGCCGACCACGCCAACCATAATCGCCATCGGGTGGGCGTCTCGTCGAAAGCCGCCATAAAAATTCTTCAACTGCTCATGCACCATAGTGTGCAAGGTGATCGACTGGTCAAAGCGTTCTGCTTCTGCGCGATCGGGCAGCTCGCCGTTTAGAAGCAAATAGGCGACTTCCAGAAAATCGGAGTGCTCCGCGAGTTGTTCGATCGGATAGCCGCGATAGAGAAGAACGCCCTCATCGCCGTCGATGAAGGTGATTTTTGACTCGCAACTTGCTGTTGACGTGAAGCCGGGGTCAAAGGTGAAGGCGCTTGTCTCTTTGTAGAATTTCCGGATATCGACCACGTCCGGCCCATGCACGCCCTTGAAGACCGGCAGATCAACCGTCTTACCGTTCAGCGTAAAGCTTGCCTCGCCGGATTCTTTCATGTCGCTTTTCATCGGTTCTCCAAGAGTAGCGCGCCTTGTTGCGGCGCCATAGAAATTGCTGCACTGCACATAATACTATTTTCGACCAGCAACGCCAGCCCGGAAGTCAGTTGGCCTTGTCGCAGGATTAGGCACCCAGCTGATCGCCCAGGCGAGCCAAGCTTTCCGCGGGTCCGAGGGCGTATAGCACTTCGCCGAGTGAGGGCGAAGGCTTGCCTGCGGTTAATGCTGCGCGCAGTGGCGCGCCAATCGCGCCAAAACCAAGGTCTTTGGCTTCAACTAAGGCTTTTAGCGCCGATTCGAGGCCATTTGGGCTTTTCCACAGGGCGTCATCCTGAAGCGTGGCGCGGGCTTCTTTCACGAGATCAAGCGCGCCTTCCTTTTTGAGCGGTTTGGCGGTTTTGCCGACTATTGCGAGGGGACGCTCAAGAAACAGGAACTCGCCGGCTGCGGCGGTGTCGGCAAGTGTGGCGCAACGCTCTTTCAGGGGGCCAGCGGCGCGCATGAGCCGTGCCATTTTCTCCGTATCAAGAACAAATCCTGCAGCTTCGATAAAAGGCGCTGACTGCTTGGAAAAGTCTTCATCGCTGAGCGCCGCCACATAATGTGCGTTTACATGGTTCAGTTTGTCGAGGTCCAATCGCGCCGGCGCCTTGTTCACGCCTTTGATATCAAACCACTCAAGGGCCTTATTGCGCGGGATGATTTCATGATCGCCGTGTGACCAACCAAGACGCAAGAGATAATTCGCCAGGCCTTCGGGGAGGTATCCCTGATCGCGGTAGGCCTCGACGCCAAGTGCGCCATGCCGCTTGGACAGCTTAGCGCCGTCGGAACCATGAATCAGCGGCACATGCGCGAAAACCGGGGCGGGCCAATCGAGGGCTTTGTAGATTTGCGTCTGGCGGGCAGCGTTATTCAAATGATCATCGCCGCGAATAACATGAGTTATCCCCATATCATGATCATCGACGACGACGGCGAGGTTGTAGGTTGGCTCGCCATTGCTCCTTAGAATGATCAGATCGTCGAGCGCGCTATTGGGGAAAGAGACGTCGCCCTGAACCGCATCATGGACGACCGTTTCGCCATCACGCGGCGCCTTGAACCGGATCGCAAAGGACGCACCTTTCGGCGCAGCTGCTTCGTCAGCCTTTCGCCAAGGGCTTTCAAACCGAATGTTTTGCGCCTTCGCCTCAGCGCGGCGGGCTTCAAGCTCTTCTGACGTCAGGTAGCATTTGTAAGCCTTGCCGGCGGCGAGCAGACGCTCCGCGATTTCCACATGCGCTTCGCGGCGCTCAAACTGGGAAACAGGTTCTCCATCCCAATCGATCCCGAGCCAGGAAAGCCCCTCCAATATTGCCTTCACCGCATCCTGCGAATGGCGCGCCCGGTCAGTGTCTTCAATCCTCAGGTGAAATTCGCCGCCGCGGCCGCGGGAGTAAAGCCAGTTGAAAAGCGCTGTGCGCGCGCCGCCGATATGAAGATAGCCGGTTGGGGAGGGCGCAAATCGGGTGACGATTTTCTGCGTCATGGCTTGCGGCGTTCCTCCTGATCCTGTTGCATAGCGGCTAGTAGCGCGTCCGCCTTTAGCAAGAAATCGCTGAAAACCCCAAGCCCAGTATCGAGCCGGGGAATGCGACAGATTGCTGTTGACCAACCATGCACAAGGGCTTTTGCGCTGTGACGCCCATAGACGCAGCCAGTTTTAATCATTCGCAGCGCGACCAATGGCGGCGGCGCATGCAAAAGGCCCGCTCGGTTGCCCGGCGGGCTATATATGCCGCGCAAGGTAAGGCTGCCGAATGGGCAAAGGCTGATCGTGCGTCGCTTGCCCTTTGGTCGCCAGTTGCAATTGGGGTTGGGGCTGGCGTTTACTTTGGGTTGGGTACCGAGCCCATGCCGTGGCTCGGGCCTGTTGCAATGCTCGTGAGCGCCGGCGCCGCGCTTGTCTATCCAAGACTGCGAGCGTTGTTTATTGCGGTTGCTTTGCTGGCCGCGGGATTTGCGGCGGCTGACTTTCGAACAGCGCGGGTTGCTGCGCCCATCCTTGAACGCGAACTCGGCATTGAGCTTGTTACTGGACGCCTGGTCGCTGTCGAAGAAAGCGAAAGCCGTCGCCGCTTGAATATCGCGTTGACCGCCATTGACGGTGTTGATGCGGATGAATTGCCGGCGCGGGCCCGCATCACCTGGCGCGGCGATGGGTTCGACGTGAAACCAGGTGACGTGGTTTCGCTGCGCGCAGGACTATCTCCTCCACCGCCGCCCGCGGCGCCCGGCACATTCGATTTTGCACGTCAGCTGTATTTTCAGCGTATAGGCGCTGTTGGTTTTGCAGTAACGGCGCCGAAAGCGCTTGAAGTCGGCGATCCTGATTTCCGGCAGCGATGGGCGCAACGCATCGAAACCATGCGTCTTGGTTTGGCGCGGCGTATTGTGGAGAAAGCGCAAGGGGAAGGCGGGGCTATTGTCGCGGCAGTAGTAACCGGCAAGCGCGAGGCCATTCCTGAGGATGCACGCAACGCGTTGCGGGACGCAGGTCTTGCGCATCTTCTGGCGATTTCCGGGCTGCATATGGGGCTCGCCACCGGCCTTGTCTTCTTCATAGTGCGTTTCGGGCTGGCGCTGATCGAACCGGTCGCCTTGCGATTTCCGATCAAAAAATGGGCAGCTGTCGCGGCGCTGCTAGCAGGCGCCTTTTATCTCATTTTGTCCGGCGGCGGATGGTCGGCAAGGCGCGCCTTCATCATGACGGCAATTATGCTGATCGCGATTTTGTTCGATCGCAGAGCACTATCGCTGCGCAATGTCGCCATTGCCGCGACAGTCATACTGCTGGCAACGCCGGAAGCTGTATTTCATCCAGGTTTTCAGATGTCGTTTGCTGCAGTCACAGGGCTGATCGCGATTTATGAATATTGGACCAACCATCGCGATCCCAATCGCACATTTACGGCTGCCGCAAAAGCAAAGCGTTATGTCATCGGGCTCGGCGTGACTGACACGGTGGCGGCGCTCGCAACGGCGCCCTTCGCGCTTTATCACTTCAATCGCGTGGCGCTTTTTTCCTTGCCAGCGAACATGGCGGCAATGCCACTAATGGGTTTCTGGGTAATGCCGGCGGCGGTATTGGCCTTGCTGCTAATGCCGCTTGGTCTCGACGGTTTTGCGTGGCGGATTTCCGCCTGGGGGATGGAGGTCATCGTCAACATTGCAAAAACAGTTTCGAATCTTCCAGGCGCCGTTTCGGTCACGCCGCAATGGCCGCTTAGCGCTTTGCTGGCGCTTGTGTTTGGCGGTTTGTGGCTATGTCTATCGCGTGCGCCTTGGCGCCTTGCCGGATTTGCCGCAATTCCGCTGTCAGTGCTTCTGGTTATGAGCGTGGAGCGGCCGCAGCTCTTCGTTGCTGCTTCCGGGTTAAATGCGGGATTAATTTTGCCTGAGTCGAACGAACTAATTGTATTCAGCACGCGGCGGGACAAATTTTCCGCCGGCGTCTGGAAGGAGGCGGCGGGCTTTGACCCAGATATCGCAGCGTCAGCGCCGATGAAAGATCGCGGCGCCTGCGATGATAGCGGTTGCGTCATCACCTACCCGGGTCGCCAGGCGAAAATCATCTCCATGCTGACCGATGCGCAAGCGCTTGGCGAAGATTGCGCTCGCGCCGAACTGGTGGTTGCATTTTTCCCGGTAAGCAACGCTGATTGGCGCGCTTGCAAAGCAACTTTGATTGACCGCCGTTCCATCTGGCGGCGTGGCGCTCATGCAGTGCGGCTTGATGGAAAGGACATCCACATCAGCACCGTCAACGCCCATCGCGGGCGCCGACCGTGGACGCTTAATTAGTAACGCCGCATTAATCCAACAAGCTTGCCCTGAACCGCAACCCTGTCGGGCCCATAGATTCGGGTCTCGAACTCAGGATTGGCGGCTTCAAGAGCGATGGACGCGCCTTTTTTGCGCAGGCGTTTGAGGGTTGCTTCCTCGTCATCGACTAGCGCCACGACGATGTCACCACTGGTCGCGTCATCGCCGCGCTTAATCACCGCCATATCGCCGTCGTGGATGCCGGCTTCGATCATGGATTCGCCCTGCACCTCCAAAATGAAATGCTCGCCCTTGCCGAGAAACGCTTCCGGCGCGGCGAACCGCTCAACTTCGTGCTGGATGGCTTCAATGGGCGTCCCTGCAGCAATCCGGCCGAGTACGGGCAGCTCGACAGCTCCGTCCATCGGCGACGACTGGCGCGCGCGGGTGGCGGATTTGCGCCGGAAATTTCCGTCAACAACGGCGGGTTTAAAGCCTCGTTGTCCTGAGGGCGCGCTCGTCGACTTTGCAACGGTTTCTTCCGGCATGCGCAACACTTCAAGCGCGCGGGCGCGGTGGGGCAGGCGTCGAATGAAGCCGCGCTCCTCAAGCGCCGTGATCAGCCTGTGAATCCCGGATTTGGAGCGTAAATCCAGCGCCTCTTTCATTTCGTCAAAAGACGGTGAGACGCCGGTATCACTGATCCGGTCGTTGATGAATGTCAGCAATTCGTGCTGTTTTTTGGTCAGCATCTTCTTTTCCAGTCCTTTGATATCCACGGAAAAACCGATCTCGCGCGAAACGAATTCGCCGGCGCTTCCCGGATGATCCGCGAGGAAAACGCGAATCAAATATAGGAACAAAACAAAAACGTTCTAGTGATGTTCTCAAGCGCCGTCAAGCGATGCGGCTTGGTTCTGCACCAGTCAACAAGGCTCGTGTTGAGATTTCCACGTCCCGCTCCCGCATCAGGGTCTCGCCCACAAGAAAGGCTTTTGCGCCGTTTGCCTGTAAGGCCATCAGGTCTTCATGAGTGGCAATGCCGCTTTCACTGATTAGCAGGGCCTCCGGCGGCGCGAAGGGCGCAAGCTCCGCCGTCACCTGAAGATCAGTGACAAATGTCCTTAGATCACGATTGTTTATGCCAATAAGTGTTACCCCAAGATCAGCAGCTCGCACCATTTCTTCTCGGTCATGGACTTCAACCAACGCATCCATTCCCCAATCCCTGGCCGCGTCAAAAAGCTCCGTAGCCTGAAGATCGGTTAGGCAAGCCATGATGATAAGAATGCAGTCGGCGCCCCAGGCCCGCGCTTCAACCACCTGATAGGGATCGATCATGAAATCCTTGCGCAGGACCGGGAGTATCGACGCCTCACGTGCGGCTCCAAGATAATCAGGCGATCCCTGAAAACTTGGCGTATCGGTGAGAACAGATAAGCAGGCAGCGCCGCCAGCTTCATAGGCGGCGGCAAGGCCGGGCGGATCGAAGTCTTCCCGGATCAAACCTTTTGACGGGCTCGCCTTTTTGATCTCGGCAATAAGCGCAAATTCAGTCGCCGCTTTTTTCTCAAGCGCAGCTTTGAACCCGCGCGGCGGACCGGCCTCATTCGCCAGCGCTTCGATGGCAGACAGCGGCGCATTGGCCTTGGCGAGCGCTACCTCTTCCGCCTTATACGCAATGATGTCGTCGAGAACTGTCATGACTTAACTGTTTGAAATCTGCACTAAAGATTGCAGCGCCTGTTTTGCTTTTCCGTCGTCAATAGACTGGGCGGCAAGAGCGGCGCCTTCTTTCAAACTCGAGGCTTTTTCAGCGACGATCAATGCAGCCGCTGCGTTTAAAAGGGCAACGTCGCGAAATGCGCCTGCTTTGCCGTCGAGCAGCTGCAGGATCGCGTCTGCATTTTCTTGAGGCGGACCGCCTGTCAAATTTTCGGGGCGCACGCGTTCAAGGCCTGCTGCTTCCGGCGTGACTTCGAATTCCCTTACCGCGCCCTTGCGTAATTCCGCTACATAGGAGGGACCCGTAGTCGTGAGCTCATCAAGACCATCGCTGCCATGGACAACCCAGGCGCGTTCGACGCCAAGCCGCGGCATCACCTCGGCAATGGGTCGTAAAAGGCTGCGGTCGAATACGCCCATAAGCTGTCGCCGTGCCTGCGCTGGATTGGCGAGCGGTCCCAGCACGTTAAAGATAGTGCGTATGCCAAGCGCCTTTCGCACTGGCGCAACATTGGCGACTGCCTGGTGATGCAGGGCCGCAAACATAAAACCAACGCCAGCCTCGTTTATGCAACGTGAGATCACCGCCGGAGCAACATCAAGCTTGACGCCAAGTCTCGCTAGCACGTCAGACGAACCAGACTGGGAAGACGCTGCTCTATTGCCGTGTTTGGCCACGGGAACGCCGGCGCCAGCGACAATCAGCGCCACGGCCGTTGAGATGTTGAACGTATCAGCGCCGTCGCCGCCGGTGCCGCAAGTGTCGATGGCGTCGGAGGGCGCCTCAACTTTCACAGCAAGCTTGCGTAGTGCGTTCGCTGCGGCCGCAATCTCTTCAACGGTTTCGCCGCGCGTACGCAGCGCCATCAAGAAGCCTGCGATTTCCGCGTCACTGGCGTCGCCGGCAAGGATGATCTGCATGGCTTCCGCCATTTCCGCTTCGGTAAGCGGCGATCCTTCAGCGGCGCGGGCAAGATAGGGGCGGAACGCGGTCACGATCGCACCGCCTTTAGAAAATTCCCGAGAATCGTATCGCCATGCTCAGAGGCGATGCTCTCCGGGTGGAACTGGACGCCGACAATTGGCGCCTGTCGGTGTTCAAGCGCCATGATTTCGTCGTCGTCATCGGCGCGCGCCGTCACCGTAAGGCAATCCGGCAGGGTTTCAGGGTCGACGACCAACGAGTGATAACGCGCCGCGGTGAACGGCGAGGGCGCGCCGGCAAGAACGCCGGCGCCTTCATGGACAACCCCGCAGGTCTTGCCATGCATCAGTTTTCCAGCGCGGACAATCTCGCCGCCAAACGCTACTGCAATTGACTGCATGCCAAGACAGACGCCGAAAACCGCAACATTTGCATTGGTCGCAGCGCGCACCAGCTCGACGCAAATCCCAGCTTCCGCTGGTGTGCAAGGACCCGGCGACAGCACAATCGCGTCAGGCTCCAGGGCCAGAGCTTCCTTTATAGAAAGCGCATCGTTTCGGACCACGCGCGTTTCACGCCCCATCCCGCCAACCAAATGGACGAGATTATGGGTGAAACTGTCATAGTTATCGATCACGAGAATCATTTGTCAAAAGAATCATGAAAGCTAACGCTGGCGGCGCACCATGTCCGCCAGACGGGGCCGTGGCAAGCGGCGCGGGTAAATTTTGATGGTAGAGCGTGTGATGAGGGGCATTCGAACATTCGGCGGGAAAAAAAAGGCGCCGCGCGCCCATGCGGGCAGTGCCGGGCTGATCGCAACCTTTTTAATCGCTATTGCCGGTATTTTGGCCGGCGCGTTCTCGGCCTATGTGGGCGAACAGGGCGCGGCGGCGAAAGCGCGGCGCATGGAGCCAACCCATGCTGTGGTTCCCGCCTTTGCATCGACTTTCGCCGGGGACCAGCTTCGCGACGTGCAACTCGGGGTCGACGCCACTGAAAAAGCGCGTGAGGCGATCGTCCGCCGCGTCATCGAAAACGCTTCGCTTGAACGGTTGCCTGCGCCTGAGGCGATGTCTCAAGTCTATGGACCGCCACCGGGCAAGCCCAAGATCATTGTCATTTTTGACGACATCGGGATTGATAAGCGCGCCTTTGACCAGGTCATGAAACTGCCGGGACCGGTAACGGTTTCCTTTTTGCCATATGCGAAGGATGTCGATCGCCTTGCCGCCTTCGCGAAGGCGCGCGGCGACGCCATCATGCTGCATTTGCCTATGGAGCCTGTTGGCGACGCCGACCCCGGGCCGAACGCGTTGTATAGCGATATGTCGGAAGCGACTTTCCGACGGGCGCTTGAATGGAATCTTGATCGCTTTAACGGCTATGTGGGGGTCAACAACCACATGGGCAGTCGCCTTACTGCAAATGAGCGCTTGATGAAAATTGCGCTTGAAGCGGTGGCCGAACGCGGGCTGTTTTTTTTGGATAGCGTTACCACCCACAACACCGTTGCACGCCGCGCAGGCAAAGCCGTCGGCGCTGAAGTGTTTTCAAGAGACGTATTCATTGACGCTCATGCGGACAGAAAGTCTGTCATCAAACAATTAGCACAAGTTGAGGCAATTGCCCGCGAGACTGGCTATGTGGTCGCGATTGCGCACCCTTATGCGGAGACGATTGACGTTATCGGCCCGTGGCTCACCTCCGCGCCCATGCGCGGCTTTGAGCTGGCGCCGATTACCGCGCTCGTTGAAATGAAACGCGCTAAAGAGCCGCCGGTTGTTGCGGCTGCGCCCGAGCTGCGGCTTTAGAAGTGGTGGGAAACCGACTTGGTTCATCTCTCTAATTTGGGCTGTTGCAAAGGCTGGAGCTATTCTCGAAACGTCTGTTAACGGCGAGCCTCTCAAGAGCATCATCATTCGTAGAGCCAGTTTTGTTCACCACGCTCCATTTTGGGTTATGATGTGTTATGGCCGATATTTTCATCTCCTACGCCTCCAAAGATCGAGACAAAGCAAAAGCGTTGGCGTCTGCGCTGAAGCATGCAGGATTGTCTGTTTGGTGGGATCAACGGATCGATGCCGGCGCTGACTTTTCCGAGGATATAGAGCGGGAACTGTCGACCGCAAAGGCGGTTGCTGTAATCTGGACCGATGCTTCGATAAAGTCGCACTGGGTGAAGGACGAAGCAAGCTTTGGGCAGAAAAACGGGACGCTTGTTCCTTTGCAGTTTGATGCGAGCGACCCGCCGCTTGGGTTTCGCCAATTTCAGACTGTGGACTTTAAGCAATGGGACGGACGCCCTGATCATCCGTCATGCCGCAAGCTCATTGACGTAGTGCAATCAAAGCATCTCCAAGCGGTCCGGGACTTGGACAAAAACAAGACGAAACGTTTCAAATCGCAACGGATCAAATATTGCCGCTCTGCGGATGAAACACGCATCGCCTACGCTTTAATGGGGGATGGCGTCCCGGTTGTAAAAGCCGGCAACATAATGACCCACATTGAACTTGATGCTCATTCATTCGCGTGGCGGCATCTGTTTGACGCACTGTCAGAAAAGAACAAGCTTGTGCGTTATGATCTGCGCGGCATGGGGCTTTCTGATTGGGATGTTGAGAGCGTTACGTTCGACGACTACTTGACAGATCTGGAAGCGGTTGTTGACGCCGCCGGCCTTGACCGCTTTGCTCTGCTCGGGTTCTCGCAAGGCTGCCCCATATCTCTCGCCTATGCGGCAAAACATCCCGAACGGGTCAGTTGTATGGCGTTAACCGCCGCTTATGTGCGCGGATGGCGTATTCGTCTTACGCCCCAAGAACAAAAGCGAGAGCAAGCCTTTCTGGATATTATCGATACAAGTTGGAATGACGACACTTTAATAGCGCAACAAATGTTCACAACGTCCTTCGCCCCAAAAGCAAGCCGTGAAGAGGCTGATTTATTCAACAGGCTTATGCAGAGGACAACAAACTCAAAAAATTTGGTAGGCAACCTGAACGCAATGTCGAAAATTGATTTGACGCGCGAATTAGCGTCTATCCAAGTTCCGACTCGGCTATTTCATGTTGTTGATGACACATTGAACTCCTCCATCGACGAGGCGCGACTGATCGCCAGTGAACTACAGGATGCAGAGCTAATTCCAATTGAAGGCGCCAGCCATTTAATCCTGGAAAACGACGCAGCGTGGCCGCAGTACAAAGATGAGCTTTGTCAGTTTCTCGAAACTTACAACCGCTGAAAAATCAGCGACCAGAGATTGTCGTCACACCAAATAGGAGCGCCAATTGGCCCATCTTTCCTTTTGGTGCTGTGAACTCGCCTTGTTATCGGAGATCAACCATCTTTGATCATTTAAAGAACGGGACCTGATGGCTCAGCCCTATTCGCCTCCCTGCCAAGACAGCCAGATCCGCGCGGAACCCTGTCCCGAGGCGGCCGGTCGCCTTCCGTCAAGCCGCGTACAAACGCGCGGCCTGGCCGCCTGTATTCTTGCCTCATCCATGGCCTTCATTGACGGGTCCGCCCTTACTGTTGCGCTGCCCGCGTTGAAAGAAGACTTCGCTGGAAACGTCGTTGCCGTTCAATGGGTGCTAAACGGCTACATATTGGCCTTGGCGTCGCTCACGATGGTGGGCGGTTCGCTCGTGGACACTCATGGGCGCGCCAGAATGCTCATTTGGGGGTGCATTGGGTTCGCGCTTGCTTCTGTCGCATGTGCTTTAGCGCCTGGCGCCATCTCGCTCATTGCTGCGCGCGTTGCGCAAGGAGCGGCCGCGGCCCTCGTTACGCCCGCCAGCCTGGCGCTCATCGGAGAACTTTTCGCCAAGTCGGAACGCAGTAAAGCGATCGGCGTTTGGGCCGCTGCGTCTGCGCTTACAACAGCCGGCGGGCCCTTGCTAGGGGGCTGGCTGGTTGAGACGTTCAGTTGGCGAGCGGTTTTCTGGATCAATCTTCCCATCGCTGGCCTTGCCATCGCGCTGCTCGCGACTTTACCGGCGTCTAACGTCCGAACGCCAAAACAGTTTGATATTCCGGGGTCCTTGTTGCTCGCTTTTGGATTGTTCGTATTCGCGATTGCCATGTCAGTGATCAGCCCGATGGAGGGCGGAGAAGGCGGGTCCGCATTAGAATTTGGATGGATTGCGACAACCATGCTTTTTGCTGCCGCTTTGACATTCTTTATCGGGTTTTGGATTTGGGAACGGAAGACCGATCATCCTTTGCTGCCCGGCTACGTGTTTCGCAGCCGCGCGTTCACCGGACTCAACCTGGCGACCGTGGCGATTTACGCCGGCCTTTCCGTAATGTTCTTTCTGATGCCGTTTGAGCTTATTGAACGGCGCGATATGACGCCGGTTCAATCTGGCCTCGTGTTTCTGCCTTTTACGTTATGCGTTGGATTTTTGTCCCGCACTTTTGGCGGTCTATCGGACCAAATTGGGTTGCGTCCAATGTTGATTGCCGGGGCGACAATCGCTGCGATTGGATTTGCATTGTTTGCGATCGGACAGGGCGCGCCAGCCTGGCGGAGTCTGATCATGCCGATGACGATTTCAGGCATAGGGTTTGCGCTCGTGGTCGCACCGCTGACCGCCGGCGTGATGGGAAGCGTTGATGAGACGGACGAGGGATTAGCGTCCGGCATCAATAATACAGCAAGCAGGGTTGCGCAGATGTTTGGCGTGGCGCTGGCCGCGTTGTTCGCCGCCACTTCAACCGGTTATGTTATAGGTCTGTGGCTCGCCGCGCTGATGAGCGCCGTTGGCGCCGCCACAATCGCGCTGACTTTCAGGCCCACATCGTCGGCGGCCAAGCCGACTATTTAACATTTACGCACGCAATTTTATCAACGATTTGCCGTTGCATCGCTGCGCAAACAGCCGCTTCCCTACAAAATAAAATCCGCCTCCTTGTTGCTTTTTAGGAACAGCAACATCTCCTCATAGGACATTTTCTCCATTTCTCGCATTGCGTCGATCTTTTCCTCGAAAGATTGAGCGCGTCTAAATCGCGCATGAATCCGGCGCAGGGCAAGGCGATATTGCCGCATGCGTTCAATCTCGCGCTTTGGCTGAAAGCCTTCTTGAAAAGTCCTGGCGAATAATGAAAGCAATGCGGCCCAGGCTGTCAGAACGTGAATGAGCGAGGATTTCATCCACGCTACTTCGGCAATGATGCCGACCAAAACGATCTGTTGAAACAATACGACGCCTAGGAGGCCATAGACAGAGATGGCGCCAAGGATTTGCGATTGACGAACAGCCGACGGCCTCCAGAAACTCTTGCTTTCCCGGAGGACGTGATTGCAATAATTCAGTTGTGGCTCAAATCTTAGCCGGGCATAGGCGGAGAAATACTGCTCCACTATGCGTTCATCGATCGATTGCGCCGCCGCCGCCCGCGCGGACTTGTCGTCCGGTGAAATTTCATCCTCATGCAAAACGCGATGCAAATGCTCGTCGATATGATTTAGAAAATCAGACCGAAAGCGCTGAAACCTAGCTTGTCTTCGCACAAGATAGGCTTTAGCGGTCTTGGGTTCGCCTGCGCCTCTTAGAACGTCTGCATAACCTTCGATATAGCCAATAAAGTGAAACTGGCGGAGCTGCTCGGTCGCCAGTCGATCGGCAAGCCAGCGCATCTTCCGGCTGCGGTAATTGATGCCAAATACGCCGATGATCACGCTGATCATGATCGCGATGCTGGCAAGGGCGGAAATGAGTTTTAATTGAAGCTCGGGAATGCCAGTATAAACTGGCTCGCTGCTGGCGACCAAGAGAGAGATAAGTAGGATCAGAATTGCGAAAACGCCCCAACGCTTGCTGTTCTTTTTCGCTTTATTGGCGCGCTGATCAAAGGGAGCAAAAGCGTCTCTTAGCGCTTGGTCATCCAGCGCGAAGAAGACATCGGGAAATTCTTTTTGAGCCGCGTCGCGATCCGCACTGTCGAAAAGAATGTCAGAATTGAAATTATGGGCGATCTCACTTGGTTTCCCAGCATCGCGGCCGAGTTTGTAGAGTTGAAAAAACTCTTTGCGGGAAAATCTAAGATGTTCCTTGAAGAGCAACCGGACCATCCGCCCAAGCCGTTCATCGAGATAGTTGAAGCGAGCGATGTTGTCTTTCATCGCGTCTGAAATCTCTATCGTCGTTCCTTTACTCTGCGCCGCCAGGATTTCTTCCCCGAACAGGACGAGCTTCGTATGGAGCTTTACATACTCTATGATTTCTTCGGTCTCCGAGGGGTCGAGACGGGTTTTCAAGGACGCCAGAATCTGACCGATTCGATGCTCGCCGAAGACACCGGACTCAATCTCATCAAGCAATCGCCGATAGTAAGCAAAATCAACGGCCAGCAACTTGTCTATTGATTGCCGGCTTCGCTGAAGCGTGAACGTAAGCACAAGCGCCAGGCTTGTCATCGTGACGATCGTAGATGTCACCGGGTAGGCGAGGAATTGATTGAAAGCTACATGGATCGTAATCGCCGCGATAAGGCCGATAATGATCCGTAGCAGGCTTGCTGTTTTTTCTTGCGGCGTAACAAGAAGCATAATGAGCGCGAAAATCGATGTGGCGCCGCCATGCATGACCGCGGTGCCAAATCCACGCACAACCCAGACCGCAGGGTGCTGGTCGCCGATGATGCGCAAGTAGAAGTAGTTTTCCAGGAGCGCGAACCCGGCGCCAATGGCAAAACCTGCGATGACGGCGTCGAGGACAAAGCCGATCCGGTAAGTTCGAAGCAGATAGACGACAATGAGCGCTTTCAAAACCTCTTCAAGGACTGGTCCGAGAAAGCGTGAAAACTCAGCGGGCTCCAGGCCGAGTTCGGCGATCAGAACGCGGCCGATAAAGAAGGCCGCGAGCGCAGCGACAGCGCCTGATGCAACGAGTTGTAAAACGGAACGCAAACGGACGAGCTTGAAAGCGTCCAGTTGGATGAGAGTTGTTAGAAATGCCAGGACCGGCAAAAGCCCCAGCAGTCCATTAATGATCAGTGCAGACGCCATGGGCTGTGTTGATAATCCAAGGCGATAACTCTACATCGCTCGCATTGATTCTCAAAATGCAAATTCGTCCTGACCACGCGGCGTGTACTGCTGAATGTTGCGGCTATTTACGATCTCGGCGCTGCCTAAACTCCAATGTCTTCGTTCCACAGCACTGAATTTTTCTGAATGAAGTCGCGCATCTGAGCGATTGAAGCGACATGCGCCACATCGACGACATCGACGCCGCGGCTGCGCAAGAACTCTTCGTTACCGCCAAAATTTTCCGTGTCGTTGACAATGACGCGCGGAATTTGAAATTGCACAATCGTGCCGGCGCACATCATACAAGGAGAAAGTGAGGTATAAAGCGTCGTATCGCGATAGGTCGTTTGGCGGCCAGCCTTGCGAATAGCGTCCATTTCTCCGTGCGCGATGGGATCGCCCTGTTGCACCCGTTGATTATGACCGGAGGCGAGGAGGGCGCTGCCGCGCGCGAGCACTGAGCCGATGGGAAGGCCGCCCTCGTCAAGGCTCTTCTTGGCTTCGCGATAGGCTAACTCGATGAATTTCCGGTCCTGATCCGTCAACGCAGGCATCTCGATTGTCCTTCGCATGTTCCTGACGCATAGTCCGCCTAACGATACATAGCGCCTATGAGCGCCACGTCCATCAGGGAAAAGCCGCCATGCAACCCAATCTAACGATCATCGATCACCCGCTGGTGCAGCACAAGCTGACCATCATGCGCGACAAGGAAACGCCGACCAGTCAGTTCCGGCAGCTATTGCGCGAGATCAGCTTGCTCTTGGGTTATGAAGTCACCAAGGACCTTGCACTGGAGCCGATCGACGTAGAAACGCCGGTGGAGAAGGGAAATTTCCGTCGGCTGGCGGGCAAGAAACTCTGCTTTATTTCTATATTGCGCGCCGGCAATGGCCTGCTGGAGGGGTTGCTTGATCTTGTGCCGTCGGCCCGGGCCGGCCATATCGGGCTTTATCGCGATCCGGAAACGCTTCAGCCTGTTGAATATTACTTCAAGGTTCCGCATTCGCTCAGTGAACGGACGGTGATCGTTGTCGATCCAATGCTGGCGACCGCCGGATCGGCGATTGCAGCGGTGGAGCGGATCAAGGGAGCGGGTGCAAAGGAGATCAAGTTTTTATGTCTTGTGGCGTCGCCGGAAGGCGTTGAAGCTTTTTGCGGCGCGCATGCCGACGTGCCGGTGTTCTCAGCCGCGGTTGATGATCGGCTCAACGATCACGGTTATATCGTACCGGGCCTCGGCGATGCTGGCGATAGGATTTATGGGACGAAATAGAGGGTAGTCGTCCCAATCACCCTTCCAATGTTGGCGCGAGGGCGGTCACGACAACCTCGACGTCCATGCCGAGAAAGTCTTCGGGCGCGCCGTCAAAAGACCCTTGTAATGGAACCGCTTGCGACGGCGTTCGGGCGACGCCGGTTCTGATTAGATTGCCACTGGCGATCAGCCCGTTGGTGGGGTCGAACTCGATCCAGCCGGCGCCCGGCAAGTATATTTGCACCCACGCGTGGGTTGCCCCGGCGCCTTGCAGACCATCGCCGGCATTGTCGATAGCGGGGTCATAGAGGTAACCCGTGACGAACCGCGCGGCAAAGCCGAGCTGACGCACCGCCTCTAACATTAGAACGGCAAAATCACGGCAGGAGCCGTGCCCTAGCGCGATTGTTTCCCGCGGCTTTTGTACGCCCGGTTCTTCGCGGCGGCGATATTCAAATCCTTCATGAATAGTTGTGTTGATGGTTTGCAACAGCGCCCAAGTATCTGCATCAGCAGTCTTTACGAAGCCTTGCGCCCAGCCTTTGACCTCCTGTTCCGCATGGTCGTACTCAGGCTGGATACAGGCGACAAGGTCAGGAAATTGATCATTGTCATAAAGAAACGGATAACGGCGCGCGGTTTCCGAAATTGGAAAATCTGGATTGTGTATAGAGGAGCGTATGACATTACAGGTGGAACTGATTTCCAGCGTGTCCGACATTTCGGTGAAGGTCAGCCGCGTCGTTGAATTCGAGAAAACGTCATGCACCCAATGCAAGGCGGCGGCGGGTTTGGCGTCAATGATGATGCCGGCGAGTTGGAGATCGCTGGTTTCATGGGGGCGGAACATGGCGTGATGAACGCCAAACTTCACCGGCCGCACATAACGATAGCGCGTGTTGTGACGCACCTGCAAAAGATGCGTTGAAATTGTCGGGGGCGCCGGGTTTGTAGAGTGGGCGTCGCTCATGAGATTACACAGACTAATTTTGGTTCAAACGCTCAATACGCCAATTTGCGCTCAGGAAAACAGCCTTTTTTCAGGGAGAAAAATACCGCTCATTAAGGGCGTTTGCGAACGTAATGAGCTCCTGCTGAATCTCATCGAGATAGCGGTGCAGCGGCCGGCCGTTAAGCCGTTCAGGGGGCGCTGCCAGTCGCCTTGCAAGCGCATCGGCTGCCTCCCGCACCGGTTTGTCCGGCTCTGCGCCAAAATCCTTTTCCAATCTTTCGAGATGATAAAAGGCGGTCTGAATGGCGCCGGCGACCGAAAGCGGCAGCCGCCCGTCGAATAACAAAAAACCGGCAGCGTCGGTGGGGTCGGGGTCGAAAGAATAGCGCCGCTGAAAAGCGTGATAGCCTGAGGCCGTGCGCAACAGCGTGTTCCACCAGGCAACGTCAGGAGGCGCCACTTCGTCATCATCGTCGCGGTCGAAATCAAAATATTTCATGTCGAGCAGACGCGTCATCTGGTCAGCACGTTCAAGCGCTGCGCCAAGACGATTGAACCGCCACACTTCATCGCGATAACAGGTCGCCTCAATGACGCCGCGATGGGTAAAACAAGAGAGACGGATTTCTTCGCATAACTCCGCAAGTTTTGATAAGGCAAAGCGTCGTTTGGCGATACCAGCGACTTGATCGTTAAACACGGATACCTGCCGCCAGCTTTCGGTGCTGATCAAATGGCGAAGCGATCGCGCATTTTCTTTCAACATGTGAATGGCGAATACGACTGAATTCGGATTGCCTTCGTCGCAGAGATAAAACCGTGAGACATTGAGCGCTGTAATCGGCTTACCAGTTTTTGCAAATGCTGCTTCATCGGCGAATACCTGCAAAATCGGCCGCCACGCAGCTTCGCTCTCCTGATCAGCGGCGTATACTTCGGTGACGGAAAGCAGGCGGCACATGTTCTCGGTGCGCTCAACATAGCGTCCCATCCAGAAAGCATGTTCGGCAAATCGAGATAACATCATGGTTTGCGCCGCATACTTATTGCATCACCCAAGTATCTTTGGAGCCGCCACCCTGGGACGAATTAACGATGAGCGAGCCCTCGCGCATGGCAACCCGCGTCAGGCCGCCTGGCAACACCCAGCTTTCCTTGCCGGTGAGCACGAACGGCCGGAGGTCTACATGCCGCGCGCCAAGGCCTTTCTCAGTCAATGTTGGGCATACGGATAATTCAATCATCGGCTGCGCGATATAGTTTTCCGGGTCTTCTTTCAGCGCTGCGCGCACATCCGCCAGTTCCGACTTCGACGCTTTTGGCCCGATAACGATGCCATAGCCGCCGGATTCGCCGACCGGTTTCACGACCAACTCATCCAAGTGATCGAGCACATAGGCAAGATCATCCCGGTCGCGGCAGATATAAGTTTTGACGTTGTTCAGGATCGGTTGTTCGCCGAGGTAATACTCAATGATCTGGGGCATATAGGCGTAGACTGCTTTGTCATCAGCAACGCCAGTGCCGACGGCGTTGGCGATCGTGACATTGCCGGCTTTGAGCGCGCGCATCACGCCCGGAACGCCCAGCATGGAGTCTTCACGGAAGACTTCTGGATCAAGAAAGGCGTCGTCAATCCGCCGGTAGATGATGTGAATGGGCTGCAATCCGGATACCGATTTCATATAAACCTTGTCGTCATCATCAACGATGAGATCGCGGCCTTCGACCAGCGGCACGCCCATTTCGCGCGCCAGGAACACATGTTCGAAATATGCGGAGTTGAAGACGCCGGGCGTCAACAGCACCGCCTGCGGATTATCAACGCTAGCGGGCGCCGTTTCCAGGAGTTTGCTGCGCAACTGTTGGCCGTAGTCGGAGACGGGCTTGATGCGCACGCCTTCCATCAAATCCGGGAATGAGCGCATCATAAGGTGCCGGTTTTCGATCACATAAGATACGCCGGAGGGCGAGCGGCAGTTATCCTCTAAAACGAGAAACTCGCCTTTGGCGTCGCGAATGAGATCAACGCCGCTGATATGAGTATAGGTGTTGTGTATGAGTTTGACGCCAACCATCTCCGGTCGGAAATGCTTGTTGTTGACGACCAGTTCGCGCGGCACGACGCCGTCTTTCAGAATCTTCTGGTCGCTATATACGTCCGTCAAAAAGGCATTGAGAGCGGTGACGCGCTGGATGCAGCCGCGTTCCAGCACCGACCAGTCATTACTGGCAATAGGTCGCGGAATGGGATCGAAGGGCAGGATGCGGTCGATTGCGCCGGCATCGGAATAGACCGTGAAGGTGATGCCTAGATTGTGGAGTTCGCGCTCGGCGGCCCGATTGCGCTTGTTGAGCGCTTTTACGCGATAGGCGGCGAGCCGATCGTGTAAATCATCTCGGATCGCTGCATTCTCACCTTGCCCGAAAATCTCGCAGAAATTTTCGCCAGGGTCATATTTTGAAAAAAGATCGCTTGCGCCCATAAACAACTTGAGTAACGGGTCTGAACGCAAGAAGCAAATTCATGGCTGCGCCGAATAGAAAAAGGCGCCCCGACATTGTCAGAGCGCCTCTCTCTTTTCGAATGGATTGCAATTAGGCTCTGTCGGCCTTGGTCTTTGCAATATAGGCGTCGATAAGCTCTTCAAGGATCGGCAAGGCAACGGCGCCGTTTTTCAAAACGATGTCGTGGAAGTCGCGGATGTCGAAATCATCGCCAAGCTCCGTCATAGCCTTTTCGCGCAGATCAAGGATCTTGATCATGCCGATCTTATAAGAAAGCGCCTGGCCCGGAATATCGATATAGCGCTCGATCTCTTTGGTTGCGTCTTCCTCTGTCATCGGGTTGTTATCAAGCATGTATTTGATTGCTTTTTCGCGCGACCATTTTTTGGCGTGTACGCCCGTATCAACCACCAAGCGCGCGGCCCGTAGCATTTCGTTTTGTAACCGGCCGAAATCCTGCATGGGATCGGTAAAGCGACCTTGTTCCTTGGCGAGCTGCTCGGAATAAAGGCCCCAGCCTTCCGTATAGGCGCCGAAGAAGGCGAACTTCTGGAACGTCGGTACGCCTTCCAGTTCTTGCTGGATCGCGATTTGGAAATGGTGGCCGGGAGCGCCTTCATGATAGGCGATGGTCTCCATCTCGTGCTTTTGTTTGGTCGTCATGTCTTTGAGGTTGGTATAGTAGATGCCCGGACGTGATCCATCCGGCGTTGGCCGATTGTAAAAGGCGATTGGCGCAGTTTGCTCCCGCCATTCTTCTACAGCGCGGACTTCAAGCGGCGCCTTCGGCAGGATGTTAAAATACTGATCAACGTCTTCGTAGATCGAGTCGATATAAGCCTTTGACTGATCAAGATAGGCCTGCTTGCCTTCCTCCGTGTCCGGAAAGAAGTTCGATGGATCGGTGCGCAGGAATGTAAAGAACTCTGAAAGCGTCCCTTCAAAGCCCACCTGTTCCATGATGGCTTCCATCTCGCCGCGAATGCGTTTGACGTCTTCCAGGCCGATCTTGTGGATTTCTTTCGCTGTCAGATCGCTTTCGGTTGTCCAGAAAGCAACGCGGTTTTCGTAATAGGCTTTTCCATCAGGAAGTTTCCACACGCCGTTGGGACCGTGGCTGTCCTCGCGAATGGATTCAACTTTCGCGATGAAATTGTTGATGGTGTCTCGATAGGGACCTTCAAGAGCGGTAATCGCTTCACCGATCAGCCGGTCCTTTTCCGACTGATCGATCTCGAGAGCGTTGACCTTGCTTTTGAAGTCCGCAAGCACCGCCGTGTCTTCACCGCTGTCATCGAATGGCGCGCCTTTGAGCAGGTTACTCGCGTCAGTAATCACTGGGTCAAAGGAAAACGAGGTCGGTACGATTCCCCGTTCCGCCGCCATGTCGATGCTTTCGATCAACTGCTCACCGGCGATTTTCAACCCGTTTAGCCGTGAGATATAGGCTTCAGCGTCAGAGACATCATCGACACGGTGAATGTTCTGCATGAACGTCACCGGAAAGGTCATTGGATTGCTCATGGTCGAAAACGCGTATCCATGAAAACGATACTCATGATCGCGAATGGCGCGTTCTTGCAAAAATTCAAAGATACGGTAGCTGATTTTCGATTGCTCGGATAACGCCTCGTAATCGAATTCCTCGCGAAGTCGTTTTAGATCGTCTTTTGTTTCTTCAAATTGACGGATAGCTTCCGCGTCGGAGAAATCATCCCATTCACCGTAGCGCTCGGTCTTCATGCCAAGCTGCGCTTGAAACAGCGGCGAGTTTGCAAGGTCGCGTTGGAACAACTCTTCGAAAAAGGCGGCAAGGCGCTGGTCTTCGGTCTGCGCCTCTGCTTCGGCAGCGGCTTCGCCGGCTTCATGGTGGCCGGCATAAGCAGGCGCGCTCAATAGGGTGAGCGATGTTGCAGCCGCCAGCAGGGCTTTAAATCTTGATGCTTTCATAGGGATCCCCTCCGGAGTGACGATATTGCTGAATCGAGCCCGTCGCTGATTCTTCTCACATGGTCATAACGGATAATTTTCAGCCTGACCCTGAATTTGCCGCAAGGGACGGGCGGTTCGTCGCAAACCAAGGCGCCAGGATAGAGGTCGCGCAGCGCTGCTTCAGTTGCCGGATCCGGCGAGGCTTTTCTCCGCTGCTGCGAATAACGCTTTTGCTTTGTTTTCGCATTCGCGTTGTTCCGCGCTCGGATCAGAATCTGCGACGATCCCAGCGCCGGCTTGCACATGACAGACGCCATCCTTGATGAGGGCGGTACGCAGTGCAATGCAGGTATCTACATTTCCGTCGGCGGAGAAGTAACCAATAGCGCCGCCATAAACGCCGCGCGCTTCCCGTTCGAGTTCGTCGATAATTTCCATGGCGCGAATCTTCGGCGCGCCGGAAACGGTCCCGGCCGGAAAGCCTGCTGCGACAGCGTCTACCGGATCGACGTCGGGCGCCAACTCGCCAACCACATTGGAGACAATATGCATGACGTGGCTGTAGCGTTCGATCTCAAAACTTTCTGTCACCCGCACCGAGCCGATCTTTGCGGAGCGGCCAACATCGTTGCGTCCAAGATCAAGCAACATCAAATGCTCGGCCCGTTCTTTTTCATCGCTGAGCAAGTCAGCCTCAAGCGTTTTGTCTTCTTCAGCGGTGCTCCCACGCGGTCTTGTACCTGCGATAGGGCGGATGGTGATTTCACCATCGCGCACGCGCACTAGTATTTCCGGGCTGGAAGCTACCAGCGCAAAATCTTCAAAGTTCAGGTAGACTAAAAACGGAGACGGATTTGACCGCCTCAGCGCGCGGTAAAGCTCAAAAGGCGGCGCTGTAAAATCACAAGAAAAGCGTTGGCTGAGCACCACCTGAAAAATGTCGCCGGCGCGTATGTAGTCCCGCGCCTTATCGACCATAGCGAGATAGTCAGCCTCCTGCGTATTAGATTTCGGCGTAACGGGCGTAGGCCCTGTGCGTTCGAGCGGATCGGATAGCGTCAAGGGCGCGGCGAGATCGCGCGCTGCTGCATCAAGCCGCGCTATCGCTTTATCATAAGCGTCGCGCGCTGATTGATCAGCTTCAGGCCGCGCCGGCGTGAACAGCATGATTTCCTGGCGGATGTTATCGAATATGGCGACGATAGTCGGGCGAATGAAGATTGCATCGGGCGTCGCAACGCCGCCTTGAGGCTTTGGCTCAAGCCGCTCTATTTGCCGCACCATGTCATAACCAAAATAACCGAACAGGCCGGCAGCCATAGGCGGCGCGCCCGCCGGCGGCGAGATTGCCGATTGCGCAACCAACTCTTTGAAGCTTTCAAGCGGCGCGTCGGGGAGGGGCTCGAATGCGCTTTCTTTGGCGCCGGGGTTGCGGT
>JANQOV010000029.1 GCA_028285645.1 Hyphococcus sp. | reverse complement strand
CGCCGCGCATTGCATGGATGCGGTTTTTTCTGGCGCCGCTGGTTCTTTTGTCTGCAGCGGCGGGCGCTGCTTTAGCGCCGACGCCGGCGACATGGCCCTTTGTTGTCGGGCTTGGGGGGCTCGGCGGCGAGACCTTGCTGACG
Organism: Hyphococcus sp.; assembly: GCA_028285645.1. GTDB lineage: Bacteria > Pseudomonadota > Alphaproteobacteria > Caulobacterales > Parvularculaceae > Hyphococcus. The sequence continues at coordinate 18,466 of JANQOV010000029.1, read as the reverse complement.
GCGATAAGCATCCCGCTTGGATTCCTAGGGGCAGCCGGCGCCAAAACCCTTGCCGGTTTGTTGCTAGGACTCGTGGGGGCGGCAGGCTTCGCCGTTGTCTGCGGTCTGACTCGCGAGAGGCTGATCAAGGCCTGGTGGCTCATCGAAGATGGCTACGACATCGTTCATGATTTTGTCGTGGACCGCTATGAAGTCCTGACCACGCAGCCTAATGAGGCGCCGGCCTCCATTGAAGAGGCGGAAATGCAACCTGTCGCGGCGGATGAAGCTGCTGATGAACCTGTGTTGCGGGCACCGGCGCGCAAGCGGCAAATCATCCGCAAGAAGTCCAAGGCGCGTGAAAGCAAGCGCGAACGCCGCGAAGCGCAACCGGTATTGCCGGTGTTCTCAGCGGACAATTACGAACTACCGCCCTTGAGTTTGTTGGCGAAACCCACTGCCGGCTCGCGCACGGTGATTTCAGATGAGGCGCTGGAACAAAATGCGCGCATGCTGGAGAATGTCCTGTCCGACTTTGGCGTGCGCGGGGAGATCATCAATGTGCGCCCGGGTCCTGTTGTAACGCTTTACGAACTGGAACCGGCGGCGGGGGTCAAATCCTCCCGGGTGATCGGCCTTGCGGATGATATTGCGCGGTCCATGAGCGCCGTCGCCTGCCGCGTTGCGCTTGTGCCGGGGCGCAACGTCATCGGCATTGAGCTGCCGAACCAGGACCGGGAGATGGTCTATCTGCGCACGCTGCTCGGCGCGTCTGAATATGAAAATTCCCGCGGCGACCTGACTTTGGCGCTGGGCAAGGGCATTGGCGGCGAAGCGATATTCGCCGACCTGGCGCGCATGCCGCACCTGTTGATCGCCGGTACGACCGGCTCCGGCAAGTCGGTAGGGATCAACACGATGATCCTTTCCCTGCTCTATCGTCTGTCTCCTGATCAATGCAAGCTGATCCTCGTTGATCCGAAAATGCTCGAGCTTTCCGTTTATGACGGCATTCCGCACCTTCTTGCGCCGGTAGTGACTGATCCGCGCAAGGCGGTGGTCGCGTTGAAATGGACCGTCCGCGAGATGGAAGAGCGCTATCGCAAAATGTCGAAAGTCGGGGTGCGCAATATTGAAGGCTTCAATATGCGCGTTCTTGAAGCGGAGGAAAATGGCGAGACCCTAACCCGTACGGTGCACACGGGCTATGACGAAGCGTCCGGCGAGCCGGTCTACGAAACCGAAGAGCTCGAATACGAGCCAATGCCGTTTATTGTTGTGGTGATCGACGAGGTCGCAGACTTAATGATGGTTGCCGGCAAGGACATCGAGGGCATGGTGCAACGGCTCGCGCAGATGGCGCGGGCGGCGGGCATTCATCTCATCATGGCGACGCAACGACCCTCCGTTGACGTCATCACCGGCACCATCAAAGCGAACTTCCCGACCCGTATTTCCTTTCAGGTGACCTCTAAAATCGATAGCCGCACCATTCTCGGCGAGCAGGGCGCGGAGCAGCTTCTCGGTCAGGGCGACATGCTGCATATGGCCGGCGGCGGGCGTTTGCGCCGGGTGCATGGCGGTTTTGTCAGCGACGACGAGGTCGAAAAGATCGTCAAATATCTCAAGAAGCAGGGCGCGCCGGAATATGTGCAGGAAGTCACCGAGATGCGCGAAGAAGACGGCGCCAGCGGGTTCGACATTGGCGGTAATACGTCCTCGGGCGACGCGCTTTACGATCGCGCCGTGGCGGTTGTTTTGCGGGATCGCAAGGCGTCGACCTCTTACGTGCAGCGCCGCTTGCAGATCGGCTATAACCGCGCTGCAACGCTGATCGAGAAGATGGAAGAGGAAGGCATCATCTCACCGGCCAATCACGCTGGCAAACGCGAGATCCTGGTCGGCGAGGACGCCGCCTAATTTAAATAAGACGCTGCGTCGCCACGCATGCGCACGCCGTTAACGCTAACTATTTCTAAAACAGTCAGCTAAAATTCCTGCTACTGAATTTCGGTTTCTGCAATGCACACTTGTTAGTTTTCCCGCTTGGAGCATCCATTCCTGTCGGCGGGAAATACAGTGAACGATATTTATGAGCCATCGCTTGACGACGGACGTTTTACACTAGCGGCAAGGCCTTTTTCTGCGTTGCGGTCCGGCGTTACCTTTTTGTGCAACATTCAAAAAACAGAACATTTCTTCCGGATGACCGACGCCATCGACGGTCCCCAGAACGAAGCCAACTATCAGCGCTTTATCAAAACACCGGTTGGCGAAAAACTTGACGGTGAAGGGGTGAACTTCGCCCACATTCTGTCAGACAGCGCCATGCTTAATCGACAGCCGCCAGGCAGTTTGGCGCGCGCCTATCTGGATTTCCTGTCTGCGGAAGATCTGCAAATGGATATGCTGATGGGCGCTGAACGCGATGCTGCGTCATCGAACCTGCAGCTCGATGAAAGTCGCCGAAACTATATGGAAAGCGGCATCGCCCTTCATGACGTACTTCATGTCCTTACCGGCTATGGACGCGACGCAGTCGGTGAGGCATGCGTGTTGGCGTTCACTGCTGAACAGTTCAAGCTACGCGGCGTTGGTCTCTTTTCCCGTGCGCTTTCTATCCGTGAACAGGTGTCGCATCCAGGCCGGCCGATCCTCAAAATGGCCGCGGAAGCAAGACGGATGGGCCGCAAGGCGATCTGGATTCCAGAGGTTGACTGGCGCGAATATTTGCATCGCCCGGTCAGCGAAGTTCGGCGGGCTTTGGGCATAGAACCATCGCAGCGGTATATGGAATTTTACCCAGACGACTATGTCGCCGTGAATGACACCGCGATTGACTTGAGAAAACCCGCTGCAGCCTAGAGTGCGTTATGCGCCAATGGATCGCACGAAGACGGTCCCACGCGCTCAAAATAAAGATGCGAGAGCCGTACTCTCATTAAATGCAAACGGCATCGCCGCGCGCCCACAATTTTCAAACGTTCTGCTTTTCGGCGATCTCACTTGAAATCGGCTGTTTCGGCGCGCGCCTCGGTATTAGGAGGTTTTGCGCGACTCATTTATAATCACTCATATCGGCCGCAACGACGTCTATTTCAAACCTGGAGCCTGTCTTTTCGTGCGGCGGCCAAACTCTCATCCGATGAATTGAGAAGACAGACTGAGGTGAGTGCGTATGCCCGATATTCGCGTCTATCCGCCTGGGAAGGAAGCGGCTGAAATTTATCAGTTCCGATACAGCATTTATGAAGAGGAAATGGCGCGGAACGATGTTTATGCCGAACATAGCGAGAAAACAATCACTGATCCGCAGGATCAGTATGCTTACAATGTTGCGGCTTATCAGAGTGGCGACATTATAGGCGTTGCACGGATCAATGTGTGCGCCGATGGCGATCCCGGCTTCTATAAAGAATTTTACGAGATGGAAGATGCGGGCGAATACTACCCTGAACGGGTGTCCTACTCAACGCGGTTGATGGTTGTGAAGCGTGAGCGGGGAAGGATATTGCCGCTGTTATTGACGGCCGAGTGTTTTAAGGTCGCGCTCGCCCGAAAGGGAAAATGGAATTATGTCGACTGCAACGCCCACATGGTGCCATATTTTAAAAAACTCTGTTTTGAAATTTACAAACCGAAAAAGCAGCACCCCCGGTTTGGCGAAGTCTCGGTTATGCGGCTCGATCTGACAGACGAAAAAGTATTCGATCCAAATTACTCGGTCGTCGCTAGGTATCTTCGCTGATCGAAGGCGTTAAACAGTTTTACCCGTAAATTTTGAACGCTTCCGCCAACTCAGGAAACGGCGGCGACTTTCGCAGGCGGCGCTTTTTTATCTGCTTCGAGCTCTTCCCAGTTCCAGCCAAAATTGATCGGCCGGTTGGCGTATTCACGGGCTTGCTGCAACATTTGCGCATAAAGATACCCAGTTGTTCTCATTGAATACTCTATGCAGTCTAGATCGGATTCATCGTCAACCAAGCACGCGACATATTTCTCCATCATTTTGTTGTGTCCGATATCGATTTCGGCGTGGTCTTTTATAAACGTCAATGCATTGTCTTTGACGCCGATGGCCCGCAGCTTCTCCATCAACGTCGCGCCCGCGCTTGTCGGCATAAACTCAAGGAAAAACAGATAACCCAGATATCCAAGCGGATTGAGGTTGTAGATCTGATAAAACCCATAAGCGAGCAGCGCGCTTGTAGCCGGCAGCGGATTTTCATACGGCGTGTGCATCGGGTTTCCGCCAAGCGTTATAAAATCGTTAAGAGCAAGCTGGTCGTGACCGATTTCGGACGCAGCGTGTGCAAAGAAGGGCCGCACCATTTCACGCTGCTTGCCGCGAAAATATACAGTCGCTAGCGCCTGCAGTTGAGGGTTCTCACGCGTGTGGTGGAATATCTGCCGTAAAATGGAACGATACTCTTCAATGGTCATCTCTTCGCGCATCAAGGACGCCATGGCACTTGAAGCGAGAAACTCATCAAGAATGGGATTGAACCGTTCCTTCAATTCGTAAAACACCAGAATGTTTCCTCAGCCTTTTAATTGCTACGTTAACGAATTATTAAGCATATCGGGCGGAGTGAACTTGCACAACTGATTTTCCACAGAATGAAGTGGTTGTCGCACATAGCGTTAACCTTTTAAGCGATTGCGCCAGTAGAAATGGTCAGTACGCGTTAAATAGTTAACGAAATAGATTAAAATCGGCGTATTTTGTACATACAAGAATGACATTAACGTTTGCCGGTACGCAGCACTATTAACCTTCCCATAAACGAATTCCGGTTAATTTGAGCCGATGAAAACACAGTGAAACATTCTCGCGGCCGGCTTTTATGAGTGACGAAATCAATCAATGGACCGGTCGTTTTGAACCCAAACCCGATGAAGATTCATTCGTCATTTTTCAGTTTGACGGCAATCTCAGTCAGCGAATAAGAAGCGATAGGCTTGATGACCAGCGCAATTAGTCCACTTACTGCGACTTTCGCGTCTGGCAAGGTCGAAAAGGCCTATCAGGACTTCATCTTTGAAGGCGACTGGCGCAGCAATTGCCAAGTCTTGTATGTCAGCCTGTTTTTCTACGGCGTCTATATTTTTCTGGACATCATTACGCTAACCAATTGGCAAGGCGCGGCGATTGTCAGGGGCGCGGCAGTTGTTTGCTGCCTTCTGTTATTGCTCATCATTCGAACAAAAAAATTCAAGCGGCTTCAGGAGCTTGCCACCTTTGCAGTCGCCATCATTTTAGCAATCAATCTCAATATCATCATTTACTTTTATACCTCTCTTGAGGATGCGTACTATGTCGGATTGGTTCAGGAGTGTGTGTTCGTATGTTTCCTGCTGCGAATGAATTTTGTGCGCACCGCCACATCGCTTGCAGTGATCGTTCTAAGTTTCGCAAGCATGATGTATATAAAGGATACGCAAAACGAATTCGGCGTTCAGGTCGTGGTGATGATCACGATGGCGACGGTCTGCGGCATTGGCGCTTATCTTCTGCAGAAAATCCGGCGTTTTGACTTTCAAAAAACGCTCATTATCGAAGAACAAAACGTACAGCTGCAGGAATTGTTGGAAGATGTTCGCCTGGACAACACGCGTAAACTAGCAGCGATCAACACGCTGGTGCATTTCGTCAAAACGCCGCTGCATCAAATCAGCGGGTATTCGGATATCGTCATGAACAGTCTGTCGGCGGGCGGTGCTGATAATGCGCAAGAGCAAGGCATCGAGGGCGCGCGGTATATCAAAGAGGCAACGACGAACCTTAACAACAGCGTCAACGCACTATTGACGTATCACCGCCTTGACGAAGCAGCGGGCAAAGCGGACTACGAGCCGGTGTCGCTTTCAGAAATGCTGAGCGACCTAAAGGAGCTTGCAGAAGAGCATACTGAAATTGTGATCAAAGGCGACGCATTTGGATTGCGCAATCGCGAAGATGTTTTGAGAACGGCGTTCTCCCGCCTCGCGAATTTCTTTGAGGAAAATGAAAGCACGCGCGTCGAAGTCGAAATCATCCCACTGGGCGAGGATGGTGCTGCGACGCTTATCATTGATGAAGACGGCAAAGCCTTGAGCCAAGACGAGTTTGAAGAAGTAGCGAAACCGCTTACCAAAATCGACACCTATTTGACGGCTAATGGCAATGAGATGCCGATGGCGTTACGAACTGCAGCGCGCGCTTTCGAAATTTGCGGCGGCGCGCTTCGCCACGAAGAACGTACCGAAGGCAACAGGTTCATCATCACAATGAGGGATTTTGGCGAACCCGCCGTGTCACAGCTTCAAGCGGCAAGTTGACCGTTCGAAGCCGCGCCAGATTTGCGCCAAAGCGACATTGACTTCGCAGCGCAGCCGAATGCGCCGCAAAGTGTTAACTTTTCAATTGATTGGCTTGCTGGCGGGGCGTTGAACTGGAGCGGGCGATGAGATTCGAACTCACGACCTAAACCTTGGCAAGGTTTCGCTCTACCCCTGAGCTACGCCCGCTCACTGATGCCGCCTCGACGAGATCGGCGACGGCGAGTTATATGCAGGCGTTATGCCGAATGCAACCGCCACGCGACAGTCGGCTTTTGTTCGTTCTAAAGCGAAGCGAAGGGCCGCTTATGGCTGAATTTGACAAAGATGGGGCTGACCGAGCTGACCCGCGCGCGGCGCTATTCTCAGTTCTGGACAGTTTGGATATTGCGCACCGGACGGTTGATCACCCGCCCATCTTTACGGTCGAGGAAGGCCGCGACCTTAAAGCCGAGATGCCGGGCGGGCATTCTAAGAACCTATTCCTCAAGGATAAAAAGACGGCGCTCACCCTTGCGGTCGCCCATGCGGATACGAAAGTCGATCTGGTTGGCCTTGGCCGTCGGTTGGGGGCGAAAGGCCGACTTTCCTTTGGCAAGCCGGAACTTTTGCAGGCGACGCTTGCGATCCGCCCCGGCGCTGTCACGCCCTTTGCGCTGATCAATGCTGAGCCCAAGGCTTTCGCCCATGTGGTGTTCGACACAGCGCTGTTGGCCCATGACCCGATCTGGTTCCACCCCTTGGAAAATAACGCATCTACGGCGATCGCCCCCGATCACCTGTTGAAATTCGCCGATCATTTTGGGTTTGAGCCAAAAATCATTGACCTTGCCCGCCCGGAACAGGGTTAGGATATTGCCTTTCCGGCTTGGCGGCCTCATCTAGTGATTGGATCCAGGAGACGACTATGAGCGAAGCAGTGGGGCTTGGGGGCGCCGGACAGCAAGGCAGCGTTGCGAAGGACGCAACCATCGAGACCTTTGAAGAGGACGTGCTTGCGGCGTCCGCGACGGTACCCGTCATCGTCGATTTCTGGGCGGAATGGTGCGGCCCCTGTAAGCAGCTCGCGCCGGTGCTAGAAAAAGCCGTGGCGTCGGCGAACGGCAAGGTCAAGCTGGTCAAGATCGATATCGACAAGAACCAGATGCTGGCCTCGCAACTGCGCATTCAATCGATTCCAACAGTTTACGCCTTTTACCAGGGCCGCCCGGTGGATGGGTTCCAGGGCGCCGTGCCGGAAAGCGAGATCAAGGCGTTCATCGACCGCCTGACAAGCCTTGGCGGCGACCAGGCCGGTGCAGGCGATGCGGGCATTGAAGACTATGTGAACGCCGGCAAGGCAGCCTTTGACGAGGGCGACATCGCGGCGGCGGCGCAATTGTTCGCGCAAGCCCTGCAAACGGAGCCCGGTAATCTTGGCGCCATCACAGGGCTTGCCCGGTGCCACCTTTCCATGGGCGACGTGGACAAGGCAAAGCAAACGCTCGACCTCGCGCCGCCCGAAAGTCAAAATGATGCTTCTTTCACAAGTGTTAAAGCCGCAATTGAACTAGCTGGAACGGAACAATCCGCCGCCGGCGATCTCACTGCGCTGCAATCTGCAAGCGATGCTGCGCCCGACGACATCGCCGCGCATTATGCGTTGGCGGAAGGGTTGATCGCCGCCGGCAAGTTTGAAGGGGCCATTGACGCGCTCTTGGCAGTGATCGAACGCGATCGCGAATGGCAAGATCAAGCAGCGCGCAAGAAACTGCTGACGGTTTTTGACGCCCTGGGCGGCGGCCATGCAGCGACCATACGCGGTCGGCGGCGGCTTTCTTCGATCCTGTTTTCTTGATGACGTTTGCGGAGCTGATGAACGACTGCCGATGACAGACACGATGGGGCGCAAGCCTCGAACAGCGTTGCCAGATAATATCCCGCTTTTTCCGTTGCCGGGCGCGTTGCTACTGCCCGGCGGACAACTGCCGCTCAATATCTTTGAACCGCGCTATTTGCGCATGGTGGATGACGCTCTTGCCGGCGCCCGAATGATCGGCATGATCCAACCGGCGGAAGCCGGCCCCGATCCAGATCATCCGCGCCTTTACGAAGTCGGTTGCGGCGGTCGCCTTACGGATTTTTCAGAGACCGGCGATGGCCGATATTTGATTACGCTAACCGGCGTCAGTCGCTTCAAAGTGAAACGCGAGGTCGCTGGGGATACGCCCTATCGACAGGCGGAGGCGGACTGGTCCTCCTTTGAGCGCGATTTCCACCCTGATCTTTCCGGCGGCGACATCGACCGTGAGCGGTTTTTGAAAACCGCGCGTCGCTACCTCGCCGCAGAAGGATTGAAAACTGATTGGGACGTCGCTGAGGAAGCGCCTATAGAAGCGCTCATTTCGTCCATGTGCATGGGGTGTCCGTTCGCAGTCAATGAAAAGCAAGCGCTTCTGGAAGCGCGAACCTTAAAGGATCGCGCCGATTGCCTCATCGCATTAATGGAGATGTCGACAGCAGATGACACTGGCGGAGATTTGCTGCAGTGATGGCTGATCAACAAAGAGCAAGATGATGACGGAAAACAATCTCGAAAACGCGTTAGATCCAAAACTCCTTGAAATCCTTGTCTGTCCGAAATCCAAAGGCCCGCTCGTATACAATCGTGAGGCGGCGGAACTGTTGAGTAAAAAAGCCGGGCTCGCTTACCCGATCCGAGACGGCGTGCCGATCATGCTCATCGAGGAAGCCCGGGCCCTTGGCGAGGACGAAATCGCAAAGCTGTAACCGAATTCTAAAAGGCGGCATCCATGACCATTGCGCCAATAGAAGCGCCAGCCAACAACTTAGTTTTATGTGAAAGCCCACGTGCTGCGATCGATAAACTCAAGGCGCTATATGACAGCGCGATTAACAAGACAAAAGATCAGTTTGACCGCTACATGGCAGGGGGGCTTGACGACAATGCACAAGCCACGGCGGTTTACCCTTATCTTTGTGTATCGGTGCCGGCAAAAAGCACGCCCTACACGTCGAAACTCGCGCTTGGGCGCATTGCATCTACATCTATCCACGGCGCGACTGTTACGCAACCGGCGCTCTTCGAGCCTTATCTTGAAGAACAACTGGGACGCCTTGCACAGAATTTCAGGGCCGACATTTTTGTTGGCGAGTCATTTACACCCATTCCGCTGACTTTTGCGCTGGAACAAGCGACCGCGACGCTAAACCGGGATAAACGCGAAGCGCTGCAGCAGCACTTTCATACGCCCAATCTTGTTTCCACAAATGACAATATCGTCGACGGCCAATTCGCACTGAAGCGCACGGGGCCTTACCCATTATCTCTCTTTACGGCAGAGCGCGTTGATTATTCGCTGCACCGCATCCAGCATTATACCGCGACCAAGCCGGAACATTTTCAAGGATTTATTCTTTTTACGAACTATCAGCGATATGTAGATGAGTTTGTTGAATATGCGAAAGGCGAAGTAGAGGCGGGACGCGCGACAAGCCTTGTCGAGCCTGGCAACCGGGTTTTTACGAAAGGCAAGCCAGCGCAAGGTCCTGCACCGAAACTGCCGCAAATGCCCGCTTATCACCTTACGCAAAAGGACAAGAGCGGCGTGACGCTGGTCAATATCGGCGTCGGACCGTCAAACGCAAAAACCATCACTGACCATCTTGCCGTCTTGCGGCCCCATGTCTGGTTGATGATCGGTCATTGCGGGGGGCTTCGCCGGACGCAACGGCTTGGCGACTATGTTTTGGCGCATGCTTATCTGCGTGACGACGGCGTTCTCGATGAGGTGCTGGCGCCGTCTATTCCCTTGCCGACCCTTGCGGAAGTGCAGCTTGCTTTGACGCAAGCCGTTCAAGAAGTTTCAAAAATCGACAAGTCAAAACTCAAAGAGCATTTGCGCACCGGCACCGTGGTCACCACGGCGGACCGTAATTGGGAATTGCAGTTTGAAGGCAACGCTGTCCGTCTCAACCAGTCGCGGGCGATCGCCATCGATATGGAATCAGCGACCATTGCAGCAAATGGATATCGTTACCGCATCCCATACGGAACATTGCTTTGCGTTTCCGACCGGCCCCTGCATGGCGAAGTGAAGCTGCCTGGCATGGCGGATGCGTTTTACCAGGAGCGTGTCAGCCAGCATCTGGAGATTGGCCTTCGCGCCATTGAGCTCTTGCGTAATGAGGCAAAAGCCGGAACCTTGCATTCGCGAAAGCTCAGAAGCTTTGATGAACCGTTTTTGCGCTGAGCGACAATTTCCTTAACCGCGAACAATTCCGGGCGTCGTTGCTGGACCATCTTTGCGGCGATCTGGGTGATCGCGTTCGCGGAACTTGCGCAGGCCCTCGACCGTATCCGGGTGGAAGAATGACTGGTGAAAACACTCTGCTTCGATGCGGAGACCTTCGTCGATTGGCCTCCCGAAACCCCGGACAGCCGCTTCCTTGTCAGACCGGATCGCGCCTTGCGGCAAGGCGGCGATGAATGAAGCAAGCTCAATCGCCCGGGCAAGACCCTCGCCTTTCGGAACGACTTCATTGACGAGCCCGATGCGATGGGCCTCGGCTGCGTCAATAACCTTCCCTGTAATGATTAATTCCATAGCGCGGCCCATGCCAATGATGCGCGGCAGGCGCTGCGTGCCGCCGTCGGCGAGACCGATATTCCAGCGCCTGCAGGTTGCGCCAAAGGAAGCGTGTTCCTCCGCGATGCGCATATCTGCACAACAAGCCCATTCGAGCCCGCCTGCATAGGCGACGCCATTCACGGCGGCGATGACCGGCTTATAAATATCGGTCCAACGGCTGGGACCGAGAACGCCTGGCTCAGCGCCGCGTTCATGGGACGCCAGGACCGACACGCTTGGGCGCTCGAGGGCGTCTCCGGTCTTCGTCAGATTGACGCCGCCTGTAAGATCGCCGCCGGCGCAGAAAGCGTTGTCGCCGGCGCCGGTGATGATCGCGACCTTCGCTTCCTCACTATCGCGAAAAGCGTCCCACGCATGAACCAGCTCTTGATGGGTGGTAAGCCCAATGCAGTTCATCATCTCTGGTCGGTCAAACCTGATAATGGTGATGGGCCCGCGTTCCTCGACGTCAATTTCTTTGTAGTCCATTGTTTCACTCCATTTGCTATTCAGGCGTTGCGATGCGTTCAAAGGCGCAACATGCCCCGCAAGAGAAACCAGAGTTTTTCCATGAGCTCGCTGCGATCGGGCCGCGGGGTTTGATGGAGCGCCCGAAGCAAGGCCTGTTGAAAGCCGCCGATCACGAAACCGATCGCGACATTGGGATCGATATCCGAAGGCAAAATGCCCTTTGCTTGCGCCGCTTTTAGATTTCGTGCGCCTTCGTCCAAAAGTGCATCCAGATGATCGCGCTCCATGTCGATGACTTCGGGCTCGCGGCCCATGCGGCCGACAAGCAGCGGGGCCAAGGGATGATCGTAGTAATAGTCGATCATCTTGGAGAACCGATCGCGTTCGTGCGCCAGCCAGCTTTCGCGGGTCTCTCCGCTCGGACCCATCATCACGGTGCGGAGCGGTTCGTAAAACTGCTCGACCACAGCGACCGTAAGACCTGTCTTTGACCCGAAGTGATGGTAGGCGAGGCCGACGGACGCGCCGGCGCGTTTGGCGACGGCCGACATTTCCAAGCGTCCGTCCTGAGCGATCAGCTCTGCTTGCGCCGCTTTGAGTAGTCTTTCCGCTGTGCTGGTCGCCATATCTTGTCGTATTTCCCATATTGAATTGAATTGAATTCAATTCAATTTCATTGGCGATGCTTTGTCAATAGGCCGCGCGGGCCGCCCAAGTGTTCCTGCACCGATGGGCCAGGCCGGCGGTTGTCCCTGCATCGCCCGGCCGGCATGGAGCCGGCGGTGGATGAATAAGCACTCCGGCCTCTTTGTTCTGTTGCGCAAACGCCATTGGAGCCGGCGCGGCATTGAGCGGGGACCGGCAAGACCTTGATTGATCGAAACGCATGCTGCTCTGCGGCGAAAATGGCGCTATCAAAAACACATGCCGAACGCGCCTGAAATCTGTTTTTTCGAAGACCGTCTGGGCAACAGCGTCGCCTATTCAAGCTGGGGAGAAGGGCCGCTGGTCATTTGCCCCGCGTGGTGGGTGAGTCATGTAGAGCGCGATTGGGGGCAAGACGATTTTCGGAACTTTTTTGAAGCATTTGGTCAAGGCTTGCGGATTGTTCGCTATGACCGGCCGGGCGTCGGCTTGAGCGACAAGTCCTCGCGCAAGCGCACGCTGGCGGATGAAGCCGGGCTTCTTGAAGATCTCGCCGCACATCTTGGCGAAACGCAATACGCGCTGTTTGCGATGTCTTGCGGCGGGCCGCCGGCGGTTATCCATGCCGGCGACCACCCGGATCGCGTCAATCGCCTTTGCTTTTTGGGCTCCTATCCAAAGGGCCAGGCCATTTGCCCGCCGGAAGTACAAAACGCCGTCCGGGCGACGATTGAGGCCCATTGGGGGCTTGGGTCACGGGCGATGGCCGACATCTTCTTGCCCGACGAAGATCGCCAAACGACCTCTGCGTTCGCCGACTATCAGCGCAACGCTACGGATGCGGATACGGCGGCGGCGCTCCTAAAGCTGACCTATGAGATGGACGCCTCCAATCGATTGGGCGACGTTAAAGCCGAAACGCTGATCCTGCATCGGCGCAATGACCGCGCGATACCTTTCGAGTCTGCGCGCGCCCTCGCAAAGGGCATATCCGGCGCCCGTCTCGTTGCGTTCGAAGGCGGCGCCCATGTTCCTTGGGTGAACGGCGAAGCCATTGCGCATGCGGCGAACAGCTTCTTCCGAGGGCGTGCTGATGCGCCAAGCCCGCCAACCGAAACGTCGACGAAAGACGTGCGGCTCGACATCGAGGGACGGCAACTCATCCTTGCCGGGGAAACGGTTGCGCTTACCCCGCTTGAATTTGGCGTTATGCAGGAATTGACGGCGGCCAAGGGAGCCGTTGTCACCCGTGACGAGTTTTTGCAAAGGGTTTGGAAGCAACCTTTTGAAGGCTCCAATCGCATCGATTCATTGATCAGGGGCCTCCGCCGGAAAATGGGCGCACACGGCGCCGCCATCGAGACCGTCAAGGGGCACGGCTACCGCTTTGTCGCATCATGAGCGCCGTCCGGCCAGCGGATCTCATAGAATTCTCATCAGCTTCTCATCTCAATCTCAAGCGGCCGATTTGCTGATCGGATAAGTCACGCGGCGAAGGCAAAAATAGAATTGGAAGCATGTCATGCGTCGCGGATTTTACCTGTCTTACGCCATTGGGGCTTATGGGATAGGTCTTGCAACCATCGCCTATATCGTTGGGTTTTTAGCGGATTTCGGGGTCCCCAAGGGCATTGGCGACGGCGACGTCGCGCCCTTATGGACAGCGGTCGCAGTCAATGCCCTGCTGGTATTTGGCTTTGGACTGCACCATTCGATCACTGCACGGACCAGTTTTAAACGTTGGTGGACGAAGATCATTCCAGCGCCCATTGAACGGGCGACATATCTTTATATGACGGCGATCATGACCGCCCTGCTTGTCGCCTTCTGGCGGCCGATCCCCATCACGATCTGGAACGTTGAAGCGCTGTGGGCGCAGACCGCTATCTATGCTCTGTATCTTGGCGTGTGGTCGATGATGTTCTCGGCGACGTTCCATTTTGGGCATTTCGGTTTTTTCGGCGTTGCACAGGCGTGGGCGAACTTTCGACAAACACCGCCCAAATCCGGCGGCATGACCGCGCGTTATCTTTACGCGCTCGTTCGCCATCCGATCAGTGTTGGTTGGATGATCACTCCTTGGATCGCGCCGCATTTGACGGTCGGCCATGTCGTTTTTGCTTTTGCGACCTTCGTTTACATCATGATCGCGACCCCGTTCGAAGAGGCGGACCTGATCGAAGAACTGGGGGACGATTATCGCGGCTACAAAAAACGCGTGCCGGCCTTTCTTCCGCGGCTCCGCAGCCTCTCGTCAAAGCAAGACAGCCCGGCGCATTAGCGCACGCGCCCGGCCGCCGATATGTCGGCCGGGCGGTGATGGATCATAAAAGGCCCAGCTCGCTTTTCTTGCGCGGGTGCTGGTTTTTCGGGGCCTGGCTGTAATCGTTGAATGGCGCATCGCGCATGGTGACGGCGGCTTTAACGCCGTCATCCTTTGCGACACGGACGAACTCGCGGCCTTCCGGCGTGTTGCGCATAATGCCGTCGAGGATCGGCCCCAGGGTCTGGGTGCTCTGCAGGCCCATATTGTCATAGGCCTGATTGACGATCAGCTTCATCGCCATCAACTGGGTGAATGGGATTTGCGCGATCTTTTTGGCAAGCGCTTGGACTGTCTGATCCAGCTCCTCCAACGGAACAGATTCATTGATCAGCTCAATGCGTGCAGCTTCTTCGCCGCTCACCCATTCGCCCGTCAATGCGTAATACTTCGCTTTGGCAAGGCCCAAACGATAGACCCACATGCCGGACAAATGGCAACCCCAAACGCGGGAATAGGGCGTGCCGATACGCGCATCGTCAGAAGCGACAACTAGGTCCGCGCATAACGCCATTTCCGAGCCGCCGCCCATGCAATAGCCATGCACCTTGGCGATTACTGGCTTTAATCCGCGCCAAAGACCCATAAACTGGGTAAGGTAGGATTTATACGGATTAATGACCCAATCCACATCTTTGCCGGGGTCGTATTTTTCTTCCGTAACGTTTTCATCAAAATGTTCCAAACCGCCGGAGAAATCGAACCCTGCGCAAAAGGCGTCGCCGGCGCCTTCGAGGATGATGACTTTCACGTCGTTATCGGTGTTCGCCTGGCGCAGCGCGTCATCAAGATCCGCTAAAATCGACGGGCGCAGCGTGTTGTATTTCTCCGGACGGTTCAGCGTTATCGTCGCAATTGCGCCAGATTTCGAAAAAATCGCTTCCTTTTCCATGGTTTCCTCCTGTCAGGGGTCTCTTGGCGTCGAATTTACTTACCGACTGGTAGGTAATTTGACTTACCGATCGGTAGGTGTCAAGTCCTAAATTTAACGCGAAGGGAAAAACATGGCCCAGGGCACCAAAGACCAATTGCTTTTGACGGCGCGCAACCTGTTCGCCGAACGTGGGTTTTACGGCGTCAGCATCGCCAATATTGCTGATAAGCACGGACTGACAAAGCAAGCGCTGCTGCACCATTTCCCCACCAAGGAGAAGCTCTACGGCCAAGTGTTGAAGGAAATTTCCGAAGAGCTGGACGATCTCATGGCCGCCGCCCGGTCTTCGAGCGATGACCCGAAAACGCAGCTTATGAGCCTGTTCCAAGGCTTTGTCTCGGATACCCATGGGGAGGCGGTGCGTACGCGTCTTTTGATGCGTGAACTCTTGGACAACAAGCATCGCGCCGAAACTGCCGGCGCGTGGTATTTGAAGGCCTTCCTGAAGAACCTGGTCAAGATGGCGAAAACCCTGCCCGGCTGGGAAAATGTTCCGGATTCGCAAGCGCTGGCGTTGGTCTACCAACTGCTAGGCGCGGTCAACTATTACGCCATCTCACAGCCGACGCTGCGCGGCGTCTTTGGCGCGAAGGGCGCCAAGGCGCTAAACGATTGTTATATTGATCAACTCAACCGGGTAATGCATGCTGCTTTTTCGCCGCCGCCCACTTTGATGAAATAGCGATTTTCTGGCTTCTCGAGATATCCGCTTTGGAATTGAAACCTTGGGTTTTTTCAAAGCAGTTTTTCATAAATCCGATAAGTCTTGTAAATCCGGCTGCCCATTTCGAGCAGCATGGAGAGCATGGATTCGTTGTTCTCCAGAATCCAGGAGAGTTCTGAATGCGTTACGCCGTGGTCAATGTTGGCTGAGTTCACCATGTCGATGATCTTGTAAGCGAAGGCTGCGCCCACAGGCTTCTTTTGAAGATGTTTGCGTACGCCCATAAGCGGCATGCGTGACTGATCAATCCCCCTGACTTTCAGCCGCCACAGGAATTTCGCCCAGTTGAGCGGCAACAACTTGCCACCAAAATCATGAATGGCGCGATTGATGTTCGGCAGCACAAGACCAAACGCCGCCGGTTCGTCCTTATAGTAACAAAGGACCACATTGTGCTCCTGAATAATCGGTTTCAACTCGCTGGCCATATGCCGTGCGTGGTCTTCGCCAAAAGGGATGAAACCCCAATTATCCGACCACGCATCATTATAGATATCAATAATAATGCGGATGTCGTTGAGCAAATCGCCGGCTTTAAGGTTGCGGATGGAAACGGACGGCTTGTTGAGCGCCTTGTCGACAAAGCGCAAACGCTTTTCAGGGATAAAATCCCGCCGCGGAAGCCATTCAAGCGCGTGCATGTCGATCGCTTTACGAAAGCCAAGCTCTTCGAGCCGCTCTTTGTAATAGGGTTTGCCATGGGGCATCATGATGTAGGGCGGCGTATCAAAACCATCAACAAGCAGACCGACTTCTTCGTTTACGGAAAAATTGTACGGCCCGGCGATTTTTTTGGCGCCCTTCTGGCGTAGCCAGTCGGCGGCGGTATTTATGAGCGCTTCAATGAGCGCCGGATCATCAGGCGCGTCGAGAAATCCAAAATGTCCTGCATCGTCTTTGTGTTGGTCAAGATGCGCTTTGTTCATGATCGCAGCGATCCGGCCAACCGGCGCGCCGTCTTTCCATGCAATCCACAATTGATGCGGCGACTCCTTGAGGCTCGGATTTTTTTTGGCGTCAAGACGTGCGGAAAGCTCAAACTCAAGGGGGGCTACGTAATTCGGATCAGCCGCATATAGTTTTGGCGCCAATTGAATAAACGTTTTTCTGTCGGCGGCTGTTTCAACAGGCCTGACGTCGATGGAGGGCGAAAGCGCGGCGGCCTCGCTTGTAGTAGTTGCAGCAAGGGTCATGGCTAAAGAACGTCCTCCCGCTCCCGCGCATCTCAGCGCTTCAAATTGAAGCGCTGAGATGCGCTAGAATCTTAGTTTTGCGCGCCTGAGCCATTCTTTTCCCGATCCAACATCATCGCCCGGCGCGCTAGCGCATTCAAGGCGCGAACAGACGGGAAGCGCGGCCTTGGCTTTTAGTTCAGTTTGATTTCTACGTTTGCGCCGGTTTCCGCAACAGGAAATATCGTTTGATCGACAGTCGGCGCGCGAAACCGCACTTTCGGGTTCATGGAAAGCCCCCAGGGCTCTGCAGGAAGCCCAATGCCTGTCTTATCAAAGTCGCCATTGGCGTTTTTGTCGTGGTAGAGGGCGATGGCGAAGTCGCCGGTTTCGGGCGCAGTGATGCAGAATTTCGTCTGCGGTGATTTCGCGGCGAATTTCACCTGCTTGATCCGTCCGCGGCCCATCAGAAATCCCTCCTGCCGGTTCGGATAAAGATCGGCAGTTATTAAACCGGCATTTTGTTTGACGTTGTTCACGACAATGCGGATTTCGAAAGGCGAGCCCTTGCAGCTTACATGCTCAAACACATGCGGATCGTTCACGTCCATCGTCGCCTTGTCATTGGCGTTTAACGGCGCGGCGGCGAGCAAAAATGCCGCCACGGCGAGACCGCGGGCTAGTCTGAAATTCATAACGCAACGACCCTCATCTTCACCGCGTTTCGCGCGGGCGGGAGACTATCATAAAGGACGCAAGAGTCGAGAAACAGGCGGAAATGTGGATGAAATGCGCCACGTTTTTTCGCGCAAAAGTTGCGTCATTTTAAGGTTTCGCCGCTTGGCCTTGCAAGTTGTCCGCCAGCTTTTTGTAAGCGTCGACGATATGATCGATGTCCTCGCTGGTATGGGCGGATGAAACGGCGAGCCGCAACAGGGATTCCTTGCCCGGCGTGCCGGGTGGAATGGCAAGGTTCACATAGACCCCTTCGCTCAACAGAAAATTCCAGGCGGCAAAGGCGGCTTCCTTGGTCGGCAACAGCACGGAAATGACCGGCGCCGGCGCGGCGGCGGGTTCAAGACCCATTTGCGTAAAGGCTGCGTGAATGCGCTTGGCGTTCTCCCAGAGCCTTTCTCTGATCGACGGCGTTTCGGCGATGTTCGCCAGCGCCGCTGACGCAGATGCAATGGTCGACGGCGATGGTGACGCGGTAAATTGGTAGGGCCGGGACGAAAACCGCAGGTAATCGACTTCCTTATGGTTTGA
>JANQOV010000022.1 GCA_028285645.1 Hyphococcus sp. | reverse complement strand
GCCTGGCCAGCGTCGGTCGCCGCCTCGGTAACGCCGTTGCTTGGCGCTGTTGATGTGTGGGCGTTGGCGCGCTCCGACCGCCCCCTCGACATCGCCGCCGTTGGCCTTGCCTCGGTGATCTTTTCTCTCGCCTATTGGACATTCGGTTTCATCCGCATGAGCGTTGCGGGACTTACCGCACAGGCCGACGGCGCCAACGACGAGCCGGAAACGCGCGCCAGCCTGGTGCGCGGCGCAAGCCTTGGCGGCGCCATCGGCCTTGCGCTGGTGATCTTTCAATGGCCGATCGGCGCGCTTTCCTTCGAGATCCTGTCAATTGATTCCGAAGCCTCCGCCGAGACCATCGCCGCCGGCCGCGATTATTTCACCATCCGCATTTGGGGCGCGCCATTCGCGCTTGCATCTTACGCCGGATTCGGATGGCTGACGGCCCGCGGCCACACTGATTACCTAATGGCCGTAAGCATCTTTATCACCGGCCTCAACATTATTCTCGACTATTGGTTTGTGGTTGGCCTTGGCTGGGGCGCAAGCGGCGTTGCAGCGGGCACGCTCATTGCCGAGGTCTCAGGCTTTTTCGTAACGGCTGGGTTTGTCCTGCTCGTGCTGCATAAGCGCGGCGGTGTGCGGTCTCACTGGCGCATAGCGGACTTTTGGCATGCCGACCGGATCGCACGCACGCTGAGCATCAACCGCGACATCTTTATTCGAACGTTGTTGCTGGCCTTCTGCTTTGCCTGGTTTGTGCAGCGTTCGGGCGCTTTCGGCGATGTAACGCTCGCCGCCAATCAGGTTTTGTTGCAGCTATTTTTGTTTACCGGCCTTGCGCTCGACGGCACCGCCATCGCGGCGGAGACCCTTGTGGGCCAGGCGCTCGGCGCTCGCGAGCGTGAGCGCGGCCGTGCACGCTATGTCATGGCGGTGCGGCGCACCTTTATTCTCGCTGGCGTTGCCGCCTTTGCGTTCACCGCTTTTTACGGGTTCGCCGGTGAAGCGTTGATCGCGCTCTTAACCCCCGAAGGCGACATTCGAGACGTAACGCAAGCGTTCATGCCCTGGGTTGTCGTTAGTCCGTTGATTGTGGTGGTCGGGTTTCAACTGGACGGGATTTTTATTGGCGCCACCCGCGCAACAGAAATGCGCGATTCCATGATCGTTTCGACGATTGTTTTCATTCCAGCTTCGCTGTGGCTGGCGGAGCGGTATGACAATCACGGGCTTTGGGCCGCCTTTTCGCTCTATTTCATTTTACGAGCGGCAACGCTGATTGTGTTCCTGCCACGAATAAAGACGGCGTTCTTGCCTCATCCAACGCCGCGCTGACAGCAACACAAAACTACCTATCCAGGCCTCCACGAACAAAGTCCCACCTTCGTTTGGCGCCGCTGGTCGTCAGCGCGGCTTGGCCTCAGTCGTGACCCGCGCCGACAGCGCCAGCGATGTTTTCAAAGCCATCTGCATCAAGAAAGTCCGGCAGCGCGCGCAATATCCGCGCCGGCAGGCCTGGGCCCTGATAGACCAGCGCCGTATAAAGTTGCACCAAGGACGCGCCGGCGAGAATTTTATCGTAAGCATCGCGTGGTGAAGAAACGCCTCCGACGCCAATTAACGGAATTTTGTCGCCAAGCGTTGCGAAAAACTCCTTCAGTAACGCCGTCGACGGCGCAAATAGCGGCTTGCCGGAAAGGCCGCCTGCTTCCGCCTTGTGGCGCCCGGTCAAACTATCGGGGCGTTCAATGGTCGTGTTGGAAATGATCAACCCATCGAGGGAAAGCGAGCGCGCGATGTCGGCGATGTCCGCTTTGTCAGCGTCAGCAAGGTCCGGTGCGATTTTCAAAAACACTGGCGCAGGGAATTCGAGCGCATCACGCGCTGCAAGCGCACGGGTCAGCAAGTCAACGAGCGCTCCCTTGTCCTGAAGCGCGCGCAAGCCCGGCGTGTTGGGCGAGGAAATATTGACCGTATAGAAATCAACCAGACCCGCAAGCGCCGTAACGCCTGTGACATAGTCTTCGGTTCTGTCTTCGCTGTCTTTGTTGGCGCCGAGATTGACGCCGACAATCCCGCGACGGCGGCGGCGCGAAAGCCGGCGCGCGATGACCTCGAGCCCGTCATTGTTGAAACCATATCGATTGATCACCGCCCGGTCGGCGGGCAGCCGGAACACCCGCGGGCGTGGGTTTCCGGCTTGCGGGCGCGGCGTTACTGCGCCGACTTCGACAAACCCAAATCCGAGATCGAGCGCTGCATTGGGAACTTCAGCATTTTTATCGAAACCCGCCGCCAAACCCAGCGGGTTGGGAAAGTCGAGACCGGCAACGCTTATTTGCAGTCGCGGTTTTTTGATCCGCACCTTGGGGCCGTAACCGATTTTCAAAAATTGAACAGTTGCCTTATGCGCCCGCTCCGGATCAAGCGCTGCCATCGCCTTGGCGCCGAAGTCAGCAACAAACAACGGCGACCGCATCATGCGTGCCCCCAGATGAATCCGTCTTTTGTTTTTGCGAGCGGAATGGCGCACGTTACCTGCTCCTTACGAAGCGCGGCGTACAGATGCGGGAAATGTTCGCCGCGCTTCGGCGCCAGCTCAAATTTCACGAGATGCGAAATCGGCGACAATGGGATTTCCAACACAACCAATTCTTCCGCGTCCGCAAAATGCAGATTGGCGGTTTCGATAACCTGCCCATGGGTCGACAAATGCATATAGCCGTCGCGCCGGTCGATCTCCCGTTCCGGAACAACGCCGGTTTCTTCCGCTGCGCGCCATTCTTCCGGCGCAGCAAGGCGATAGACAAATTCAGGCGTTGAATCATCTGTTGACATGGCGCATCGCCTAGCGTGCGGCGCGCGCCGGGTCCAGTCTCAGGGGGCATTCTTCAAGGCTGCGCTTCAATAAAGGCGCGCTCTGCCTCACGGCCCTGTTCGATGGCCGCCTGAAATTCGATCGCCCGCGCCTGGACAGCCCGTTCAAACGCATCGGCCGGTTCGAGCGCGATCGCTGCGGCCAGCGCATCAAGCGCTTCCGGTCGCCAGTCCAGCGTGTCATAGGCCAAAAGCCGCAAAGCGCACTCATAAGCGATGGAAAGATTGTCGGGGGCAGCAACGCGCGCCTCGACAAATTGTCGCTGACCGACTTGCGGGTCCGAACCAAACCGGCCCTCGCCGCCGCGCCGGGCAACTTCCAGATGCCAGGCTGCAGAGCTTGAAAGCGCCCAGGCGTTTTGCGGCTCCATTTCCAGCGCACGATCGAGCCGCTCGCGCGCCTTGCTGGCGGCGCCGGATATGAACGCTCTTACCGGCGCCATGCGGGCGCCGCGCTGGGCGTAGCTGATCGCCGCCTGCAAATGGGCTTCGACCAGCGTCGGATCAGCCTCGATAGCCTGTTCGGCGGCTTTGAGGGCGCGCTTGGCGACTTTGCGGGCGACGCGGTTATCGGCTTCAAGATAGGGGCGCGCATTGAGTGACCGCGCCGCCAGCGCTAAATGCTGCGCATCGCCTAACGCCGTCGCTGCTTCTGCCGCCTCTTCATAGGCGCCGCTTTCGAACTTCGCGACGACGTCTTCATCAAGCGCTGCGCACGCCGGCGCATGCGCCGACAAGCACAGGGCGCCAATCAAGAGAGAAATCCAAAAAGAAATGTGTTGGCGGGTCATCGGACCGATCCTATCAGCAAAAACGCACGATCGCGTATCACAAACCCGCGTGCTGGTAGCAAGACCTGTGGCGAACGAAGATCGGCTAAGGCGCTGGACAGATTCGCCCAATTCCCGGCAAATGTCCCGATGAAACCGGTTCGCATCATCCTTGGATTAGCGTTCGCTGCAGCGGCGGGCCTTGCCGCTGAGATGGGCGGGCTCGACAGGCAAATCGTCTGGACCATCGCGATCACCTCGCTCACCGCCTTCTGGTGGGTGACAGAAGCGCTGCCGATCCCGGCGACGTCGCTGGTTCCCTTTGCGCTCTTTCCCCTCGCCGGCGTCCTTGACCAGCGGCAGGCGGCGTCAGCCCTTGGATCTTTTGTCATCATCCTGTTGATGGCGTCCTTCATGCTTTCCAAGGCGCTGGAAAAGTCCGGCGTACACGAACGGTTGGCGCTTTACATGATCAACCTTGTGGGCGCGTCAGGGCGCAGGTTGGTGCTAGGATTCATGCTGGCGGCGGCGCTCCTTTCCATGTGGATATCAAACACCGCAACAACGCTGATGCTCGCGACCATGGCGCTGGCGATCCTGGCGCGATCGGATAGCCCAAAGCTTGCGGTACCTTTGTTGCTTGGCATTGCATACGCCGCCTCGCTTGGCGGCACAGCGACGCTGATCGGCACGCCGCCAAACCTTATCTTTGCAGAAAACTTTCTACAGGCGACTGGCGAAGAATATTCCTTCACCCGTTGGATGATGACGGGATTGCCGATCGTCGCGCTTGGCGTGCCGCTAATGGGACTGTGGCTGACCCGCAGCCTGGGCGACGTTAAAACGCCCGAGTTAAGGGACCCCGGCCCCTGGCGCATCGACGAACGCCGTACCCTGATGGTTTTTGGATTCGCCATCATTTTGTGGGTAACGCGCGCCGAGCCCTTTGGCGGCTGGGCCGGCGCCCTTGCCATGACCGGCGCCGGCGACTCAACAGTCGCTGTTTTTGCGGTTCTGTTGATGTTCCTGGTTCCTGACGGAAAGGGAAGCGCGCTGCTTGACTGGAAAACCGCCAACGACATTCCATGGGGCATGTTGCTATTATTTGCCGGGGGCATCTGCATTGCGTCTGCCTTTCGGGCGAGCGGGCTCGATCAGTTGATCGGCGAACAGCTTGGCGGGCTAACCAACATGCCGGTATTGTTTATGATGCTCGGCCTTTGCCTATCGGTCACGTTCCTGACCGAGATGACATCAAACACTGCAACCGCAAACTTGCTGATGCCGATCCTCGCCGCCGTCGCCGCCGGCAGCGGCATCAAGCCGGAACTGTTGATGATCCCCGCGGTGATCTCGTGTTCCTGCGCGTTTATGTTGCCGGTCGCAACGGCGCCCAACGCTATCGTCTATGGCACGGGCCGCGTTTCCATTGCCGAAATGGCGCGCGAGGGCGCGTTTTTAAATGTGATGGTCGCGATTATCGTAGCGAGCCTTTGTTGGGTGTTGTTGGGGTGAACGAGGAACGCCGCCATGCGACAAGCAATTCGCGCCGGGTCGCTGTATTTCCTGATCGTATTCGCAGTCGGCTTTTTGCTGGGAACAATCCGCGTTTTAATTTTAACGCCGCAGTTCGGCGCGCTCACATCAGTCATTATTGAAACCCCGGTCATACTCCTGATTTCATGGC
This sequence comes from Hyphococcus sp., assembly GCA_028285645.1. Taxonomy (GTDB): domain Bacteria; phylum Pseudomonadota; class Alphaproteobacteria; order Caulobacterales; family Parvularculaceae; genus Hyphococcus. Next base: position 11,430 of record JANQOV010000022.1, on the reverse strand, counting down.
TGGTCTGTCAGCGTCTGATCCGCATGATGAACGTTGATCGGGCATTAAACGCCAGATTGACCATGGGCGCGACCGCCTTCCTGTTGCTCATCGCAGCTGAACAGATATTAGGGGTTATCGGTTTCGGTAGAGAATTGGGAGAACAGCTCCGCCACTACTTAACTCCGGAAGGCGCCGTTGGGCTTGCAGGGCAAATAGTCTTTGCGCTGTTCCCGGCTATCCAGCTTGTAGCTAAAAAAAGGCCGTAATCGGTTCGCAATACAACAACGCCAAATCGCGCTCAAACCATTGGGGCCTATAGAAATCTCCGCGATTCTTCTTAAATCGCAGTGATGGAAGCATCGCCCCCTGCGAACCCGCCTGCCCGGCAAACGCCAGAACGCTGGGAAATCGCCGATCAATGGCGCATTGCCTGGCGCAGCATCAAGTGGGCAGCGATTGGCGTTGTCAGCTTTCTCGCGCTGATGGCGGTCGGCCAGATTTATCTGTTTCATCAAATGTTCAGCGACATTCACCCAGCGCTCGGCTGGGGATTTGTCTTTGCATTCACTGCGCTTGGCGTTTGGCTCGTCGGCTTGCCACTGGCTCGCTTTTTCAACGCGCCGGTGATCGCGCGCCCGCCGGAAGTGGACCTGGAAGCGGAAACGGTTTCAACAACCGATCTAAAAAAGCGGTTCGCTTATGACGAAAAATATCTGAATAACATTGCCGCCAATCCCGCGCTTATTGCCCATCGTGCAGAAGCGTTAAAGGCGCGCGAAGATCTGCAGGTGTTGAGGAATGATGAATCTGACGGCCTTGCAAAAAGGCTGGCTGAATTTGAGCGCACGCGCATTGCAACTTTGCTGGCGGACCTCGACAAACAAGTTGACGATTATATTCACAAAGAAGCGCTTGCCGTCGGCTCAGCGACCGCGGTGAGCATGAACGGATCAGTCGATGCGTTCATCGTGCTTTGGCGCAACGTCAATATGATCAGCCGCATTTCGCGGCTTTACTATGGACGCCCGAGCTTGCGCCTTAGCATGGTTGTCTTGCGCGATGTCATGGTGGCTGTTCTTTTAAGCCGCGCCCTCGACGATGTTTCAGACGCAGCGGGCGAAGCGCTTGGCGGCGTCATCTCGAAACTTGGCGGCATGGTGGTGGGACCGCTCATGGACGGCTCGGTCAACGCGCTTGTTACGACCAAGCTTGGCTATCTCGCCAAACGCCGCTGCCGCAGTTTCGACGTCTGGACAGAATCCTCAGCAAAGCGGGCAACCCTGGAGGTCTTCGATCAAGTCAAACGCGAGTCATCAAGCCTGGTCGGCGAGCTTGTGAAAGTCAGCGGTGATTTTGTCGGCGCTGCTGGAAAAGCAGCCGGGAGCGTTGCTGGCGTAACAACGGGCGCCGCAGAAAAGGTGTTCGCTGCGCCAAAATCCGCTTGGGCGATTGTTCAAGATGCGTTTGTGCGCAAGCCGCCTGCGAACACAGACAACTGATTAGTCATCACCCCACGCCGTCGACTGTCATGTGCCGGGCCCGCGCTGCGTGCTCGATCGCCTGGGCGCCGTCATCGGGGACTTTCAGGATATTGCGGATGAGCTCAAGGACGCGGATTTCCGTCGGATCGAGATTTTCGTCTGCTGTCACCACATCGACCACCGCTGCATAAGCCGTTTCGCCAAGATGGCTCGGCAGGGCGGCGGCGGCGGCTTCAAGCACCTTGTGCAGTCCGCCGTCTGACGCCATCAGCTTTCCGCAAGCTTCCGAAGTTTCGACAAGCGCCTGTTCGTCGGCGTCTGAAAACATGGGAAACGAACGCACCACGCGGCCGATAGTCCGAAGCTCGCCGTCGGTGATTGAGCCGTCCGACGCAGACGTCATTACCATGAGATAAATTACCGCCTCTTGCGACGTGAGGCTGACGACGCCTTCGGCCATTGCGCGCTCCTTTACAATTGTTGCGGCAAGCTAGCCGGGAGCGCCTTAAGGAGCAAGCAGCTTCATCGCTCGCGTTTGATATCGCGCGTCAAGCCATAGGCTCGCGCAGGTTCCGGCCCAGGATATGCTCGCTTGTGCCGATCACATGATGGCTTGCGCCGACGATCAATGGGTCTGGCCCGCGCACAATGTGCGAATCTTTCTTGTCGTAAGGCATCGATGCCAGAAAGTGCTGCATGCAGTTAATGCGGGCGCGCTTCTTGTCCGACGATTTCACAATGGTCCAGGGCGAGTCCGCTGTGTCCGTGTAGAAGAACATTGCCTCTTTGGCTTCCGTATATTCATCCCATTTCGCCAGCGACGCGCGGTCAATCGGCGACAGCTTCCACTGCTTTAACGGGTCGATTTCGCGAGAATGAAACCGGCGCAATTGTTCTTCCTGCGTCACCGAAAACCAATATTTGAACAGCAATATGCCCGAGCGAACGAGCATCCGTTCCAGGTTCGGCACCTGCCGCATGAATTCCAAATACTCGTTCGCGGAACAAAATCCCATGACCCGCTCAACGCCGGCGCGGTTGTACCATGAGCGGTCAAACATAACGATCTCACCGGCGGTTGGGAGATGTTTCACATAGCGTTGGAAATACCATTGCCCGAGTTCTTCCTGGGTGGGTTTTTCCAACGCGACAACACGGGCGCCCCGTGGATTTAAGTGCTCCATGAAGCGCTTGATGGTGCCGCCCTTGCCCGCAGCGTCGCGGCCTTCAAACAAGACAACGATTTTTTTGCCGGTCTCCTTGACCCATTGCTGCATCTTCAGGAGCTCAACCTGCAGCTCTGCTTTGTGACGTTCATAAACGCCGCGGCTCATTTTTCGGCTGTAGGGGTATTCGCCGTTCTCGAAGAGTTCCCGAATCTTGTCGGGGTCATGGCGCATCTGCGCCAGCCGGTGCCGCTTTGCTGCGCCGTGATCGTCCACGCTTGGCTGCGGCGCATTGCTCTCACCTACAGTTTCGTGATCACCGCCGCTCGCCTGCGGCGCATCAATCCCGTTTCCTTTTTTCGGAAGCGGTCTTTCGTTGTCATCCATCTTTCTGTTCTTCGATCCCAAGTTCCCGGTCCTTCCCCACCCCTATTTGACCCCACCAGGCGTGTTCAGTAAACGTCAATAATTCGTGATTTTTGCTAATAATTTGATCAAAACCAGCGTTGCATTGTCGCTTTTGCCGCCGGGTTGCAATCTCGAGCGGCTTTCCCGGGCGGCGATTGACCTGACCGGCGGCCTCGCCCTAAACCTCAGCGCTCTCGAAAAGACGGAAAACCTGAGCGATGAGCGGCGCTTTTCAGATTAAAGATTTTTCACCCGAAGATGCGGGCAACGCCAAGTCCTGGCCCTTCCAGGAAGCGCAGCGCCTCATCAAACGCATGGAGCGCGTCAAGAAAGACGGCCCCGTGATTTTCGAAACCGGCTATGGGCCGTCAGGCCTGCCGCATATCGGCACTTTTCAGGAAGTTGCCCGCACCACCATGGTGCGCCGTGCGTTTGAACTTCTAACGGCGCGCGAAACCAAACTCATCTCCTTTTCCGACGACATGGACGGGCTCAGAAAAGTGCCGGACAATGTGCCCAACAAGGAGATGCTGGAACAGTATTTACAGATGCCGCTCACGAAAGTGCCGGACCCTTTCACTTCGGCCGATCCCGACAATCTTCAGCGCTTTGACAGCTTTGCCCATCACAACAACGCGCGATTGCGGGCCTTCCTTGACCAGTTCGGTTTCGAATATGAATTCATGTCGTCTACGGAGCAATATGAATCCGGCGCCTTTGACGAGATGCTCATCCGCATGCTTGAAAAATATGACGACGTCATGAACGTCATTTTGCCGACCATCGGCGACGAGCGCAAAACAACGTATTCTCCGTTTCTGCCGATCTCGCCGACGACGGGCCGCGTTCTTTACGTGCCGATGCTGGAACGCGACGCCAAAGAAGGAACCGTCGTCTACGAAGATGAAAATGGCGAGCGCGTCAAAACAGCCGTCACCGGCGGCGCCGTTAAGCTGCAATGGAAAGCCGACTGGGCGGGGCGCTGGTTCGCTCTTGGGGTCGATTATGAAATGGCTGGCGAGGACCTTACGGAATCGACCAAGCTTTCCTCGCGCATAGTGCGCGCTCTTGGCGGCGAACCGCCGGAGGGTTTCAATTACCAGCTCTTTCTCGACGAGCATGGCAAGAAGATTTCAAAATCCAAGGGCAACGGCATTTCGATCGACGAGTGGCTCACTTACGCGTCACCGGAGAGCATTGCGCTTTATGTTTTTCAGGCGCCCAAAAAGGCGAAAAAGCTCTATTTCGACGTGATCCCGAAAGCGGTCGATGAATATTGGAGCTTTATTGAAAAATACAGAGACCAAGAGGGCGCCAAGGCGCTAGATAATCCAGTCTGGCATGTCCATGAAGGCAGGCCTCCCGCTGATACGCCGCCGGTAAGCTTTGCGATCCTCCTTAATCTGGTCAGCGCGTCAGGTTCGGCCGACCCGGAGGTGATGCGCGGCTTCGTCAGGAAGTATCGCCCCGGTGCAAGCGATGCTGAACTCGCGGCGACGGACTCTATGATCAGCTTCGCAGGACGCTATTTCGACGACTTCATCAAGCCCCACAAAAAATACCGCGCGCCTGACGAAAAAGAACGCGCGGCGCTTGAAATGCTGTCGGCGCGCCTCAAAGAGCTTGGCGATGATTGCGAGGAGAGCGACTATCAAACCGCAGTGTTCGATGCAGGCAAAGCGCAAAACTACGAGAATATCCGCGACTGGTTCAAAGGGCTTTATGAAGTTGTGTTTGGACAGTCGGAGGGCCCGCGCATGGGCGCGTTCACGAAAATATTCGGCGCCGGCGCCATGGCGACATTGATTGACGACGCGCTGGCGCGGGATTGACGGTTTGCTTATACGGCGATTGCGCGAGGGCTGAGGGCGTCGCAACCAGGCGCTGTCAATTTATCGATTTTATCAATACCACCATCAAGATTATCAATTTTTCAAAAGCCGAAATAATCGGTACGAACTCAATCACGCATGTTTGAGTTCAATTTTTTGACTACACGATGAAACATTCAACGGAGAGAGCGCCGCGCGCTGCGTGAAACAGCGGACGGCTATGCTTTTCCTCGCCGGTCAGATCGAACGCCGGCGACTTTGCAACCGGAGCAAACGAATGAACCAAAACCTGAAACATCTCTTGCTGGCGTCCGTTGCTGCGCTCGCCCTTGGAACTGCGGCGTGTTCGCGTGATGCCGCGCAGGACGAGACCACGCCTCAAGAGACCCAAGACGTCGAAACGAACACCAGTGAAACAACAGCAACAATGGAAGGCGCGGAAACGCAAGCAATGGAAACAGCACAAAGCAGTTCAAAACCCAAGTCGGCGGCGGGGAGCGCTTCAAACCAGCAATGGTGGCCTGAGCAACTGGACCTTACGGTCTTGCGCCAAAACGCCGCCAATCACGATCCGATGGGCGACGACTTTGACTATGCGGAAGCGTTTGCAAGCCTCGACCTTGACGCGGTCAAGGCTGACATCGCCGCTGTGATGACCGATTCACAAGACTGGTGGCCGGCGGATTATGGGCATTACGGACCATTTTTCATTCGCATGGCCTGGCACAGCGCCGGCACCTATCGCACCTTTGACGGCCGCGGCGGCGCAGGCGCAGGCCAACAGCGCTTTGAGCCGCTCAATAGTTGGCCGGATAATGGCAATCTCGACAAGGCGCAGCGTCTCTTGTGGCCGGTCAAACAAAAATACGGGCGCAGCATTTCCTGGGCGGACTTGATGATCCTCACGGGCAATGTCGCTATGGAGTCCATGGGCTTTAAAACCTACGGCTTTGCCGGCGGACGCATAGACGCCTGGGAGCCGGATCTTGTTTATTGGGGTCCGGAAAACGAATTCCTCGCCGATCAACGCCACAGCGGCGACCGAGAACTCGAAAGGCCGCTCGGCGCAACACAGATGGGCTTGATTTATGTGAACCCGGAAGGGCCGAACGGAAACCCGGACCCGCTTGCCGCCGCCCGCGACATTCGCGAAGCCTTTGGCCGCATGGCGATGGATGACGAAGAAACCGTCGCACTCATCGCCGGCGGTCACACTTTCGGAAAAGCGCATGGCGCGCACAGCCCCAACGGTTGCGTTGGTCCGGAACCCGCTGCCGCTTCAATTGAAGAACAAGGCCTTGGCTGGAAAAACACCTGCGGAACCGGCAATGCCGGCGACACAATTACCAGCGGCCTTGAAGGCGCCTGGACGTCGAGCCCCGTTCAGTGGACGCATCAATTTTTCACCAACCTCTTCAACTTTGAGTGGGAGCAAACCCGCAGCCCCGCCGGCGCCATTCAGTGGATCCCAACCAACGAAGCTGCAGCGCAGTTGGTGCCGGACGCTCACGATCCTGACAAACGCCACGCGCCGATCATGCTGACGACGGATCTTTCGTTGCGGTTTGATCCTGAATACGAAAAAATTTCGCGCCGATTCCTCGAAGACCCGCAAGCGTTTGAAGATGCGTTTGCAAGAGCATGGTTCAAGCTAACCCACCGCGATATGGGCCCGCGCGCACGCTATCTTGGCGCTGCGGTTCCGGCGGAGACGCTTGTCTGGCAGGACCCGGTGCCGGCGGTTGATCATCCCCTGATCAATGACGCTGATATTTCTGCGCTCAAGAGCGAGATTCTAAACGCCGGCCTTTTTGTGTCCGATCTCGTGCGCACGGCCTGGGCTTCTGCGTCGACATTCCGCGACACGGACATGCGCGGCGGCGCCAATGGCGCGCGCATTCGCCTTGCGCCGCAAAAGGACTGGGCGGCGAATGATCCGGCGGAATTGGCAAAGGTGATCAGCGCTCTTGAACAAATCCAGACGTCATTCAACGAAGCGCAAACGGGCGGCAAACGGGTCTCGCTTGCGGACCTTATCATACTTGGCGGCGCCGCAGCGATTGAACAGGCTGCGCAAAACGCAGGGTACAACGTCACCGTTCCGTTCACACCGGGCCGGACCGATGCGTCGCAAGAGCAAACGGATGTTGAGTCCTTTTCCGTGCTCGAACCTGCTGCGGATGGTTTCCGCAACTTTGCAAATGGCGAAGGCTATGGCGGCTCTCCGGCGGAACGTCTCATCGACAAGGCCGACGTGTTGAAACTGACCGTGCCGGAAATGACGGCGCTTGTCGGCGGCATGCGCGCCCTTGGCGCCAATGCCGGCGGCTCAGCGCACGGCGTTCTAACGGACCGGCCCGGCGCCTTGAGCAACGACTTCTTCGTCAACCTGCTCGACATGCGCACCACATGGGCCCCGTCTTCGACCGCAGGCGTTTATGAAGGCCGCGATCGCACAACCGGCGAAGTGAAATGGACCGGAACGGAAGTCGATCTGATATTCGGCTCCAATTCGCAATTGCGCGCCGTCGCCGAGGCTTACGCCTTCAATGACGCCGAGGAGGCTTTTGTTGGCGACTTTGTCGATGCCTGGGTCAAGGTGATGACGCTCGATCGCTTTGACTTGAATTAAGCGTCAGATTTTTCCTCCCGATAGAAAGCCCGCTTCATTCTTATGGAGCGGGCTTTTTTTCCACGCTCTATTCAATCCCGATCGCTTTCCCAAATTCCGCATAGCTGCGGGTGCGGCGCGCCTCGAACTCTTCTTCGGAAAGCGGGTTTTTAGCGTAATCAAACGTAACGCCGGCGCCTTCGACAATCCGATTCATAAGACTAAAAAGCGCCGCCACCTGAATGGCGTCGAAAAGCGCCCGTTCAGACCAGCCCGCATCGTATACGGCTTTCGCATCCGCGTCGGTCAGCTTCGGCGGCAGGTCTTTCAGCTTGGCGACATATTTCAGAATCGGCTTTAGTTTCTCGTCAACGCTGGCCGTATCTATGTCCTTGATGAGCGCATCGATTACCGCCTCATCAATTCCAAAAACACGGGCGTAGATTTTGTGCGCCCCGAAACAAAAATTGCACGCGTTGAGGCCCGATACATAGACCGCAATCAGCTCACGCTCGGCAACGCTTAACGGGCTGTCGCCGCGCAAAAGCGTGTCGTGATAATCGAGTAAAGGTTTGATGTGCTCGGGAAACGCCTTGAGCACATCGGCAAGATGCGGCGTCTCCGGCAGAGATGGGAACAAGGACAAGGATAGGTCTCCTGATACGCTGACTTAAGAAACTTGATTAAATCCGCTCACCGAGCAAATAGCGAACAACATCGGCATAGTCCATGACGAGCGATACGCACATTGTCGAGAACGCCAGCAGCACCCATTTGCCGCCAAGAGTCTCACGGACCCGCCAATGAGCGCGGCGGCGCCAGAAATAAATCACCAGCGGCGTCCAGAAAATCACATGCGCCAGTCCGAGAATGCGCTGATAGCCGAACCGGCTGTAGAGCCACATCATGAATGGGAATGTCAGCGCCAAGGCGACAAGCGTCCAGCGTGCTTCAACGCGCGTGCGAACAAACAGGATGGACGCCAACAAAACGACGCCCATGAAATTGACCCAAATCTGCACCCATTGCGGCGCTGCAGTGAGGTCTTCGGAAAATGCTTCAACTATTTCCATGCGTCTTTCCGAGCCATCCTTTATCCTTCGCCGCCGTCCAAAAGGGCGTTAACGAATTCTTAGCTTGCAAACAACGCACTTAGCGCTCGCCCCTCAAGAGTGCTAACCAGATTGGCGGGCGTTTCAAGCGAATCAATTTTGCTCGCAATAGCGTCAGCGCCTTCCTTCAAGCAATTTGCGGGAAAACTTTCTAAACAAAAAATCAAGACGGAACGCCAGCACCTTAGCGAGAATGTGGTCGGATTATGGCGACGCGCAAAAACGACGCATGTCGCAACACCGCCCAATTGCTGTTACATTATATCCTCAAGAATGGCGCATGAGTGACGGAATATTAAGAGCGCCTCATTAACCTCGTTAGGCGGGGTAAGTCGTGAGACAATTTTCTTGCGGCGATGGGGAAGGAAACGACGAAACGGAGCGAGACAACGACCAGACGAGTTTGCGGGTGGCGAAATGGCGTATCGGTGCAAAACGAATGTGAATTTTAAGTCTGGAACCGGCTCTTGCTTTGGCGCGCATAAAGCCCACATCAAAGGGACAAATGTTGCGGACCCGGATCGTCAAAAGGGAAGGTACAACGCCGCGATCGAATGCGGCGAATTGGGTGAGAGTTCAACGGGGTGCGGGTCTTTTCGGCCTGCGCCTTTTTTTATTCCATGAGTGCGGCGGCAACGAAGAAAAAGTGAGCGTGGTAAGACAATGACTGAAGAAAATCTCGATGTGTTTGACATGTTTTCCGCGAGCTATGAGCGCGTGAAACAGGAGGCCATGAGCCTTCGCGATTATCTCCTGGCGGCTAGAGACGACGCCATGCTCTACGCCAGCCCGGCCGAACGCATGGTCAAGGCTATCGGTGAGCCGGAGATGGTCGACACCTCGAAAGACCCGCGCCTGTCTCGCATCTTCTTCAACCGTACTATCCGCCGATACAAATCCTTTGATGGATTTTACGGCATGGAAGACACCATCGAGCGCATCGTCTCCTATTTCCGCCACGCCGCTCAAGGCCTCGAAGAAAAACGCCAGGTTCTTTATTTACTGGGCCCAGTTGGCGGCGGTAAATCTTCGATTGCTGAACGTCTTAAAGACCTGATGGAAACCTATCCGATCTACGTGCTCAAAGCGGGCGATGAAATTTCGCCAGTCTTTGAAAGCCCGCTCGGCCTTTTCCAGTCGGATCAGTTGCAATCTCTGCTCGAAGAGAAATACGGCATCGAAAAGCGCCGCCTGACAGGCATTATGAGCCCGTGGGCGGTCAAGCGCCTCGACGAGTTTGGCGGCGATATTTCGAAATTTGAAGTCGTTCGTCTTTACCCCTCGAAACTGCGCCAGATCGCTGTTTCAAAAACTGAGCCGGGCGATGAAAACAACCAGGATATCTCGGCGCTTGTGGGCAAGGTCGATATCCGGAAGCTCGAGCATTTCAGTCAGGACGACACCGACGCTTATTCCTATTCCGGTGGTCTTTGCCGATCGAACCAGGGACTTCTTGAATTTGTCGAGATGTTCAAGGCGCCGATTAAAGTCTTGCATCCGCTTTTGACGGCAACGCAAGAAGGCAATTACATCGGCACGGAAGCGCTTGGACCAATTCCGTTTCAGGGGATCATTCTCGCGCACTCCAACGAGAGCGAGTGGCAGACCTTCCGCAACAATAAAAACAATGAAGCCTTCCTTGACCGCATCAGCGTCATCAAGGTGCCTTACTCCTTGCGCGTCAGCGAGGAACGTCAGATCTATGAAAAGCTGCTCGCCAGCTCCGAGCTTTCCACCGCGAAATGCGCGCCGGAAACGCTTGATCTCTTGGCGCGCTTCTCCGTGCTGACACGTCTTCGCGAACATGAGAACTCAAACCTCTATTCGAAACTCCGCGTCTATGACGGTGAAAAACTGAAAGACACGGATCCTAAAGCGAAGTCGCATCAGGAATATCGCGACGCCGCCGGCATCGACGAAGGCATGGACGGCGTTTCAACGCGCTTTGCCTACAAGGTGCTTTCGGAAACCTTCAACTTCGACACCGACGAAGTCGCCGCCGATCCGGTGCACCTCATGTATGTGCTCGAAAACGCTATCAAGCGGGAGCAGTATCCGGAAGAAACCGAGAAGCAGTATCTCGATTTCATCAAGTCCGAACTGTCGCAGCGTTATGCAGAGTTCATCGGCAAGGAAATCCAGAAAGCCTATCTCGAAAGCTATGGCGAATATGGTCAAAACCTCTTTGATCGCTACATCGCCTATGCTGACGCCTGGATCGAGGATCAGGACTTTAAAGATCCTGACACCGGTCAGCTTCTGGATCGCGCAACGCTAGACGCCGAGCTTTCCAAAATAGAAAAGCCGGCGGGCATCGCTAATCCGAAGGACTTCCGTAACGAGGTCGTGAAGTTTGCCTTGCGCGCACGCGCCGCAAACGCCGGCAACAACCCCAAATGGACGTCCTACGAGAAGTTGCGCAATGTCATTGAAAAGCGCATGTTCTCTCAAGTCGAAGACTTGCTGCCGGTGATTTCTTTCGACTCCAAGAAAGACTCGGAGACGGAAGCCAAGCACAACAATTTTGTCGCCCGCATGGTCGAGCGCGGTTACACGCCGCGTCAGGTCCGTCGCCTGGTCGAATGGTATATGCGGGTGAATAAAGCGGGTTAGTTTGGGGATTGAGTGTTAGGGATTAGGGATTAGATCGAAAATTTCCTGATCCCTAAGCCCGCCTCTTTATCGCTCAAAGGAACCGATGACCTCTTTTCACTTCATCGACCGGCGCAAAAACCCCAAGGGCAAGTCTCTTGGCAATCGCCAGCGATTCCTGAAACGCGCCAAGGCGCAGATCAAGGAAGCGGTGAACAAGTCATTGCGAGAACGTTCGCATAAAGA
>JANQOV010000011.1 GCA_028285645.1 Hyphococcus sp. | reverse complement strand
TCATTGCGGCGAACAGCGCTTTTTCTTCCGGCGCATCAAGACGGCTCTCATCGACTGCGTTGGGATCAGCCGGCTTTTTGTCTTTCTTTTCTTCGGCCTTCAGGATGTTCGCCGCGCGCTTATACGCCGCCGCCAAGTTCTCGCCGTCATCGGTTTTGAGGAAGGCGGCGAGCGCTTCGAGCTTTGCAACGATGAGAACTATGTCATCATGCTTTGCTAAATCGGCAAGTGGAAGAGACGCCTCAACATGATCGTGACGATGACCGCCATCTCTCAAATGAACCTTCAGCCGATCAACGACAAACTCGAGTAATTCAACTCGTGTGAGCTCTTCTGTGCGACCCTCGGGCAGAGCCGACGCCAACAGGTGGATTTGAGATTTCAAGCATGTGTTCAGATGCAATCGCAGAGAGTTGTGTAGTAATGTTGAAATAACGCCCAGCGCCGCGCGCCTCAGCGCAAAGGGATCGCTTGAGCCGGTGGGTTTTTTGTCGATGGCCCAAAAGGCCGTGAGCGTATCAATCTTGTCGGCGAGCGCTACCGCAACGGAGACCGGCGCGGTTGGAACGTCGTCGTCTTGGCCCGCGGGCTTGTAATGATCGCGGATGGCGTCGGCGATCTCGGGCGCCGCAGTTTCCGCCAGCGCATAATACCGGCCCATCACCCCTTGCAGTTCCGGGAACTCGCCGACCATTGCCGTCACAAGATCGGCCTTGGCGAGCATCGCCGCCTGTTCGGCTAACGCAGGATCAGCGCCGACGCTTGGCGCAATTTCTTTTGCGAGCGCTGCAACCCGCCGCGCCTTATCGCCAACACTGCCGAGCCCTTCAAAGAAGGTGACGCGGTCAAGATCGGAAATGCGGTCCCCGAGCGGCGTTTTCAAATCCTGATGATAAAGATACCAGGCGTCGGAAAGCCGCGCCGTTAAAACGCGCTCATAACCGGTGCGCATGGCCTTGCCGCCGTCGGGCGCTTCAATATTCGCCACACAGATGAATTTGTTGGCGAGCCGCCCAGTCTTGGGATCGCGCACGGAAAAATACTTCTGGTGCCCGCGCATGGAGGCGATCAGGACTTCATCGGGCACGGTCAGGAACTTTTCGTCGAATGACCCCATCATGGGCACCGGCCATTCGGCGAGGCCTGCGACCTCCGCCAAAAGCCCCTTGTCCTCGACAAGCTCCAAGCCTTGCGCTTCGCAGAGCGTTGCCGCATCGCGAGCGATCATCGCTTCACGGTCTTGCCGCTCGAGCACCACCTTGGCGGCGGAAAGTTTCGCCGCATAATCTTCAAAACTGCGCGCGGAAATCTCCCCCGGCGCCAAAAAGCGATGGCCTTCCGTCTTGTCGCTTGCCGCAACGCCGCCGATCTCAAAATCGACAATCTCGCCGTCAAAGGCGCACAAAATCCGGTGCAGCGGCCGCACCCATCTTAACGCGCCGTCTTCGCTGCTCTGTGCGCCCCAGCGCATGGATTTCGCCCATTGGAAGTTGCGCATGATCTCAGGCAAAAACTCGGCGATGATCTCAGCCGTGGCGCGGCCCTTGCGTTCAATGACGGCGACATAATAGCCGCCCTTTTTGTCTTCCCGCTGTTCGCATTCGTCGAGGGAAGAAAGTCCGGCGGATTTCAAAAACCCTTGAACCGCCTTTTCAGGCGCGCCGACGCGGGGGCCTTTTTTCTCTTCACGCCGATCCGGCTGCTGCGCCGGCAGGCCATTTGCGACGAGCGTTAGCCGCCGCGGGCCGGAAAAAGCTTTCACCCCCTCGGGCATAAAGCCAGCCTCCAACAAAGCCGCGTTCACCTGCTTTTCAAGCTCGGCCGCGGCCCTGCCTTGCATGCGCGCAGGGATTTCTTCGGAAAAGAGTTCAAGGAGTAATTCGGACATGACGCCGGTTTCTAAGGGGCGTCGGCGGTTAGCGCAATCTTGTGGTTGAAGGCCTGGCGGTGCGCTAGCCGGTCATCCGGCGGACCTGCACCACCTCCATGCGCACGGCGAGTTTTTCGTCAGCGTTGTAAAAATCAGCCTCCGCATGAATGAGCGTCCGCGAAGCATTGACGACCCGGCCCTCTATGGTTGCAACCGGCATGGTGAGCGGACGGAAATAGTTGGTGACAAGCCGCGAGGTGCGAAACCGCTCTTTGTTGTCGGTGAGCACGGTCATGGTCGTAAGGCCCGCAACATGGTCGGCGACCGACGCGATATGCCCGCCGAACATCACCCCGTCTGGCATGACAAAGCGGTCGTCAATATCCCAGCGCATGGTCAACGCCCCCCACTCCCAGGAGGTGAGGATGAAGGTGCCGAGCTTTTCCTGCGCCCACTCGTTAAAGCGCGACCCGCCCGACTTGTAGCCGTTTAAAATGTCGGTGTGCCGTTCGGATGTTGTACGGGTCATTAAGCGCTACAGCTTGTTATGACTGCCGTCGCAAAGCGGCGCGCCGTCAGTGTGTTTACATGCGCAGAAAAAGACGCGCTTCGTTTCCGGCGCCTGCCATTTCATGGGTTCGATCCCTGTGTCCTTGTGAGAGCCGTCGCAAAAGGGCTGCTTCGCGGACTTACCGCAAGCGCACCAGAAATAGTTTTTTCCCGCTTCCACATCGACAGGCATCGGCGTTTTCTGGGCAATCACAGGATCACTCATATTCGTTCCTTTCAGGAAAGGTCTATGGGCTCAAATGATGCAAACATTTCGCCCGCCTCTGCAAGGGAGTTCAGCAAGGCATAATCGCAAACTTTGCTGAACTCGTCCCACATGGCGACGATGCGCGGGTTTTCATGGGCGCTGTCGATGGCTGCTTGCGACTTCCATTGGAAAACCTCGACAATGGTTCCGCCTTTCGCCCGTCCGCAAAGCGATGGCCCCTCCGCTGCGAGCCCTTCGGCGCGAAGGGTCGGCAAATGAGTTTTCATGAGCGCTAGGAGCGCGTCTTGCTTGCCGGCTTTTGGCCGGTAGCAGACAATCACCATAACGCTCATTTGCGGTTCCTTTTTGACTTCAAGACGCAAGCGTCGAGACCGTCGCGCCGCACCTGATTCATCCGGGCCCGGAGCGTTCGCGTTCTCCCGCGCACATAAGGGCCCGGCGGATCAACCCGCCATTTTTGCGGGCTCGGCAACACCGCCGCCAACAGCGCTGCTTCCTGCGGGGTTAAAGCGGTTGCCGGTTTGCCGAAGCGCTTTTGCGCCGCTGCTTCCGCACCGAACAACCCATCGCCCCATTCAGCGACATTAAGATAAATTTCCATGATGCGCCGCTTCGGCCAAAGCGTTTCAATGACCAGCGTCATCCAGGTCTCGCCGCCTTTGCGGATCCAGTTGCGCCCATTCCACAAAAATGCGTTCTTGGCGGTCTGCTGCGAAATTGTCGAGGCGCCGCGCAGCCGCCCGCCGTTTTCCGCTTCTGCAAGCGCCTCGTCGATCGCCTCCATGTCGATGCCGTTATGCAGACAAAACCGCGTGTCTTCTGCAGCAATGACGGCCGTCACAAGATGCGGCGAGATATCTTCAAGGGGCGTCCACGGATTAACAATGACGTCGCCGCTGAGTCTTCGCTCAAGCATGATGAAGGTGCCGGGCGGCTCCACAAACCGGTAGGCGCCGGCCCAAAGCAACGATCCGAAAAACGCCAACACGCCCATCCATAAAACCGCGCGCACCGTGAGCGTCAGGCGATCAAAAAAGTTGAGACGCGATTTCTTCTCGCGGTCTTTCTTTGGCGCACTGAACATTTGCTGCGCCTAGTCCGAATAGCCTGCAAGCCGGCCTTCAATCACATAAGCAAGGATGTCGACAATCTGCGCCGGCGTTTCCGCAACGCCGAGCGCTGCTGCGTCAATTTCCTTGAGCGCGTGATTGTGCTCTTCCCCATGCATAATGATCAGCGGCTTGCCGAGGGCTGATGCAACGCCTGCGTCAAACGCAGCGTTCCATTGTTTATATTTCTCGCCGAACCTGACAACGACAATGTTAGCCTTGCGAATCAGCGTTCCGGTGCGGATGGCGTTAATCTGCGCGCCTTTGCGGTCATGCCAGAACTTGTCCTCTTCCGGCCCTAAAATCGCTACGCCGCAATCGTCGGACGCCGCATGATTGGTCACTGGCGCAGAAAACACTACCGGCAACCCCGCCGCCTCTGCGCCGCGCGCAATCTCCTCGCGCCAATCCGTGTGAATTTCACCGGAAAGATAAACAGACCAAGACATCAGCATTCCCCACAAATAAACAAACGCGGCGCGACCGCCGATCGCGGATCGTTATAGCGCAAAATTAGCGCTATTGAAAAAGCTAGGGACAGCTATGCCGCTGGAAGCAATCCGGCCTTCACCGCTTGGGCGCGCCAATGGGCGGCTGCTTTCATGTATTCATCCATGGTCGGCTGACGTTCAAACGTAAGGCTGTCAGGCGCAAACTGCACCCAGGGCAGCGCGCTTGAAGTCCAGATGTCGCCGGCCGGCGCCGCCCAGCGGACGTCGCCCAGCGTACCGCCCCGCAATGAAAGAACATTATTGGTGGGTTTTTGCCCGTGAATAATCCGCACGCCGCAATCGCCGCACAGCTTGCCATATCGTCTTGTACCGGAATCTGCATCCCATTCGAGTTCTTTGGGCTCGCCTTTCACAATCGCAAAGGCGTCTTCCGAAACAATGCAGGAAATCGAGAATGCGCTGGCGGTGATGCGTTGACAGTTTGTGCAGTGGCACGCGTAAACGACGAGCGGCGGCGCAGAAAGTTCATAGCGTAAGGCGCCACATTGGCATCCGCCTTCGAGGGGCGCAAAGCCCTCCATCACGCATCCTCGTAATCGACGACGCCGGCGCCTTGCGTGCGGCCTTGCGGACTTTCGAGCCACGCCTCGCAACATGCCTTTGCAAGCGTCCTCACACGGAGGATATAGGATTGGCGCTCAGTTGCGGAAATAACGCCGCGAGCGTCTAGCAAGTTGAACAAGTGGCTGGCCTGAATGCAGTGGTCATAGGCCGGCAGCGCGTAGGACTTGCCGGCGGATTTGCCCGCTTCGACAATAGCAAGGCAAGCGGTCTCCGCCTCCTTGAACTGATCGAACAGAACGTCGGTATCGGCGAGTTCGAAGTTAAAGGCTGAAAACTCAACTTCCTGCTGATGGAAAACATCGCCATAGGAAACAGCGTCTTCGCCGTCAGCGCCGTTGAAGTCGAGGTCAAAACCGTTGTCGACCCCTTGCACATACATGGCGAGGCGCTCGAGCCCGTAAGTGATCTCACCGGTCACCGGCTTGCAATCAAAACCGCCGACCTGCTGGAAATAGGTGAACTGGGTTACTTCCATGCCGTCGCACCAGACTTCCCAGCCAAGCCCCCAGGCGCCGAGCGTCGGGCTTTCCCAATCGTCCTCGACAAATCTTATATCGTGTACGGAGCGGTCAACGCCAATCGCGTCGAGTGAGCCGAGATATAGCTCCTGAATGTTCTCAGGACTCGGCTTTAAGACAACCTGAAACTGATAGTAATGCTGGAAGCGATTGGGGTTGGCGCCATAGCGGCCATCAGTCGGGCGCCGGCAAGGCTGCACATAAGCCGCCTTCCAGGGCTTTGGCCCGAGCGAACGCAGGGTCGTCGCCGGATGAAAGGTCCCCGCTCCCATCTCCTTGTCATAGGGCTGCAGCATGACGCAGCCCAAATCCGCCCAGTATTGCTGAAGCGTCAGGATAAGGCCCTGAAAAGAATGTTTCTTGCGCATGTCGGTCATTGCGCTGCGGACGCTAGGGGTGGTCTTCAAAGGCGTCAAGACGAAGCTGACGCAGCGCTTTTCGCATCCGGTTTTCTGCGTGATCCGTAAAATACCGGAAACCCCGCCGCCAGTAACAATATGCCCCACAAAAGCGTTTTGGCGCCCGCACCCGCCATGGCGATAATCGCATAGGCAAGCGCCAGAACGGCGATCGCGGCCCAGGCGCGCGCTGCTTTGATGGAGTGCTTTAACTCAGCAAGCGCCGACAGCGCATAAGGCATCAGCGTCGCCAGCGTCGACATGGAAATCAGGAAGGTGAAAGCCGAGACAAGCCCTTCGCTATAATTGAAGACGAGGAGCAGCGTCGCCAGGACTGACGACAGCAAGAGCCCGGCAATCGGCGCGGCGCCCGCATTCTTTTTCGCAAGCGCGGCGGGCGCAAGGCCGTCCCGCGCCACCGCCATGGGCATCTGACCGCTTAAGAAAATATTGCCATTGAGAGATCCAGCGGTGGAAATGAGCGCGCCAATCGCGATCATCGGCCCGCCAAAGGCGCCAAGCTTCGCCGCAGCGTCAGCAAAAGGCGCTTCCGACTCTGCAAGCACCTCCGCCGGCACCAGCATCATCACCGCAGCCGTCGCAGCAATATAAAGCGCCGCCACGGATAAAGTGCCGAAAATGACAGCACGAGGGATGGTGCGTTTTGCGTCGGTGACATCGTCAGCGGGCACAACGCCGGCTTCGATGCCGATAAAGGCCCACATGGTTAAAAGCGCCGTGGCGGCAAGCGCTTCCCCAACCGGTAACGCGCCAGGATTAAACGGCGGAATGTTGTCGGGCGTTCCCGCCGCAATCCCAAGCGCAACAATCACCAGCAACGGAATGATCTTCAAAACTGTCATCAAGAGTTGGACTGAGGCCGCTTCCGAGACGCCCCTGACATTGATCCCCGTCAGTATCCAGATGATTGACGCGGCGACCACTGCTTGCGTTATTGCGTTGGCGCCAAGGGCCGGGATCACCGCGCCCGCATAGCCGGCAAAGGCGACAGCAATCGCAGCAACCGCAAACAAGATGCTCAGCCAATAACTCCAGGCGACAATGAAGCCCGCAAGATCGCCAAAGGCCTCGCGCGTATAAACGTAAAACCCGCCCGATCGGTCCGTGCGGCCCGCAAGCCGCCCGAGCACCAGCGCGATCACGATGGCGCCGCCGCTGGTGATCAGCCAGCCGAAAAAACTGATCGACCCATAAGGCGCAAGCACCGCCGGCAAAAGAAAAACGCCGGAACCGATCATCACGCCGACCGATAAAGACCAGCATTTCCAAAAGCCCATGCTTTTTTTGGACAGCGACGCAGATGTCTCGTCAGGCGGCGGATTCATTTAAGGATACTCCGCCGTGCGCTGCGCACCTGTCAACCGCCGCACGTCGTTTGCGCTCGCTTCCAGCGCAAAGACATGCAGGAAAGTCCAGCGTCGAGTTTGCCGATCTCCACCGTGCTGAGCGGGGCGACGTTGAATCCTTCGCCTTTTAGCAATTCGATCGTATGCGGAAATTGCGCGCTCGCTAAAACAACATCATTGATGCGCAGCGCATTCGCCGCCGCCTCTTCGCCTTTGGGCGTCGTTATCAATTTGAACCCGTCAAACGCGCTCGATTGCGCCAGCCGTTCGGTGACGAGCACGGTTTCGCTGTCAAGCAGCGAACAGTCTGACTTAAAGTGCAATACGCCGGTCGGCGTCGAGACGATCTCGCTTTCGCGTCCGAGTTCGGCGAGACAGGTTTGCAACGCCTCAGCGCCGTCGCGATTGGTGCGGCTCGACAAACCAATCAGCACCTTCGACGGCGTTGTCAAAACATCGCCGCCGTCTACATAGCCTTCTTCGGGAAGCGTCAACACGGTATCAAAAGCGTCATTGAGCGCCGGCGCGAGTTCCTTCGCTTCGCCGATGCGGCTTGGCGCGGCGGAGCGCAGTAATATGGCGCCTTCCGGAAACACAAGCGCCGGGTCTTCGACAAAGATTGCATCCGGATAGGCTTCAAGCGGCGGCAAAACGGCAACGTCAAGACCTGCAGCGCCAAGCGCTGTCACGTAAGCCTCGTGTTCCGCTTTTAATTCCTCTAAGTCCGGATCGCTGGCGCCGTCTCCACGCAGTCCGTACACCACGGATTTTGAAGGCTGGCGGACAATCGCCGCGTCAAATTGGAAAACCGGGGCGTCAGCGGTCATCTATAGTCACCTTCGCGCTTTGGATTGTTTCGGCGCTTGCCGTCAGCACTTACAAAACCAGCCAGATTTAGTGAGAGACGGTCAATCTGGAATAACGCACGGGAATGATTTCAGTTTCGGTCACATCGCCATCATCACGTTTTTCAATGAGTTTGAGGCGCTGGTCGTTTTCGCCTCCCACAGGAATCGCCATGCGCCCGCCGGGTTTTAGTTGTTTCAGCAGCGCCGCTGGCAGATGCGCCGCCGCCGCCGAAACCATAATCTTATCAAAGGGCGCTTCTTCGGGCCAGCCGCGGGCGCCGTCGCCGGTGCGAATGCGCACATGATCATAACCGGCAGCGCGGAGGCGCTTTTCCGCCTCCGTTGCAAGTTCCGAAAGGATCTCAATCGCAAACACCTGGTCGCATAGTTCCGCCAAGACAGCGGCCTGATAGCCAAGCCCTGCGCCGACTTCGAGCACTTTGTCGGTTTCTTGCAAATCCAAAAGATCGGTCGCCAGCGCCACCATGAAGGGTTGCGAAATCGTCTTGCCTGCGCCGATCGGCAAAGGCGTGTCTTCATAGGCAAGCGGCTCAAATTCTTGCGGCACAAAAAGATGCCGCGGAACCGCCGCCATGGCGTTCATTACAGAATCGGAAATTTCTTCGCGCCCGGTTTCATGCGCGCTTTGAGCCGCATGGGCGACAATAGACGCCAGCATGGCCTGGCGTTCTTGAGGCCGATCTTTCTCGCCGAGCTTTGTCATTGACCGCTCCCGGGAAACCCGTCGCCGAAGCGTAGCCGAGCAACAACAAAAAGGAAATTGAAAGAGCAGCGGCCGATTAAAGCGACGCCATGGCCTCGACAATGCGGTTTGATTCATCAAGCGGCGGCAAGGCGTTCAAGGCGTCCTGAAAATACTTGCGCGCGGTCTGCCTGTCGCCGGCTTCGGCTGCGATCAGCGCCTGCCCCACAAGCGCGTGATAATTGTCGGGCGTATATTCCAACAGCCGGGAGAAAATGCCCTGGGCTTCGTCGGTCTCGCCGACCATCGCATGGCAATAGCCAAGATTGACCATCGCCTCGAGCGCCCAAGCGTCGACTTTGAGTTCCTCTTCCGCCCCTGCGCATTCAGCGGGACCGAGCGACTTGCCGACAATCACTTCAGCATCGTCTGCAAAGTTAAACGAGCGCGGCTCCGGCGCGCCTAGACCTTTTGGGTTCGCTGTCACAACCGGCTTGCCGACATCAACGGAAGGCTCGATGGGCGTTACATTCGCGAGAATAACGTCAGGCGGCGTTAGCCGCTCCGGCGCCGCAAGCTTTGTGAAAACCGCATAGCGCTCCTCAGCCGTATCGCGCAGCGCCGGTTTACCGGCGTTGTTCGACGCCAGTTGCACAGGGTTGGAAGCCAAATGCACAGGCCCGGATGCTTTTTGCGGTTTGCGCCGCGGTGTTGGCGCAGCTTCCGGCGCGGCATTGGCGAGCGTTTGCGCTTCCTCATTGAAGAACAGATCGATGCAGGTGGCCGGTCGGCCGCCGATTTTGCAGGATTTGTTTTCCACTCTGCGCACGGCTTCAGAAGCGATGATTTTGATGCGGCTTCCGTCCTTGGTGGGGATGGTCGCAAAAGACCGCACATAGCGGCTGCGCTTTTTAAGATCGATATCGACCTCGGACGTTACGCCGCGGAGCAGGAACTCGCCATTTTCGTCATTTTCAAGATCGCAATCATTGCTGCAAATCAAGGCGATTCGGGTCAGCGCCCCGCGCTCGCCGATCTGCACGTCATCCAGCGCGGCGCCGCCATTCGCCGCCGTTGCGGTGACAACAATCGCGGCAATAGCCAGCACGGCTGAAAGCCAGGCTGCGGCGACTGAAACGAGGATCCGTTTTTTCAAAAACATTTCTTGTCCAAAAAGGGGGCCCCATACCGAATGGCGCACTATCAGGAGAGTCGGACGGATGCGTCAACGTAAGTGGTTTTCAGTATGATTCGCCGCCGCGCCAATGAAAAAGCGCCGAATCAAAACGGGCGCCGGAAAACCAGCGCCCGTTCTCTATTCAGTGATTCTCGGCTCTACCAGCTGCGATAGACCCGGCGGCTGCCTGGCTTGATGTAGCCGAAGCCCCAATAGTCGTAGCAGAGCAGCGCGACTTCTTCATATCGGCGGCCGCGTCGATGGAATATCTGCGACACTGGATAGCAGTCATCAAGATACCGCCGGGAATAAAGATCCCAGCCCCAATCGATGAACAACCAGCCGAAGGGATCATAGCCTTTGTAGTAAATGAAGTAGCCGTGATTGGGCGACCAATAGCCATGTCTGCGGCGCGGGCCATAGCCGTCGCGGCGGTGACGATCGGAGCGATAATATCGCCGGTCGTGACGCCATTGGTCCCGGCGGCCCTGGCGATAGGCGTCGCGGCGGCTGTCGTAACGACGATCGGCGCGGCGTTGATCTCTCCGGCC
>JANQOV010000090.1 GCA_028285645.1 Hyphococcus sp. | reverse complement strand
CGATGTCGCAGCATTCCGCGTAGCGCGAGAAATCATGTATAAAGCCGGTATGCATAACAGCATCCGCTTCTTTTGCTCCGCTGCGCAGGCTTTCGAGGTCGGTAAGGTCGCCGCGTAGCGCTTCTGCGCCCTTTGCCGCTAAAGCCGTAGCGTTTTCGTCGGATCGCGCCAAGCCAAGCACCTGATGGCCGGCAGCGAGCATCTCGTCGACCACCGCCGAACCGACAAATCCTGTCGCGCCTGTTATGAAGATTTTCATTCCCATGCCTCCCAAGAGTCGAATCGTTCTTGGAGATTATTGTTGTGTGTGCTCGGCGCCGAAAAATAGTCAATGTGTCAAGGGATAACAGTTGCAATCGGTTCCCGAGCGATGCGGTTTGAGCATCAACGGCGCTTTTTCGATAACCGGCGGTATGTGTATAAAGCGCAATTGTTATGGCTTGGTCGTTCCGGCGCTGATGACCTCCGGTTTGGCCAAAAGCGGCGCCAATTCGTCTTGTTCTTTGAGGGCAGCCTGCTTGTCGCTTGGTATGTGCGAGGGGAAACGCTTCCTAAGGGCCGCCAACTGTCTGATGGCGGCGCTTTTTGATTTTGGTTTCTTTATGGCGTCATGTCTTTCTTTTGAGTCACTGAAATTTCATCACAAAATGCGATCAATTCCGATCTCAATCGCTGTCTTGTTATCTGCCGCTCCGGCATTTAAGTCTTTCGCACAAAGAAGAGATGATAGTGCGGGCGTATCAGTCGAAGCATCTGCGGCGTCTTGAGCGGCCATGTCAGGTTTCTGCTAAGACCTCGCAAGGATGCCGGCCCAGTGAGCGTGTGTTGCAGTCCCGCAGAGCCAATATTGTTTGGGAGAAAACAGATTCTCGGAGATAATACGGGCATGGAAAAACGACGCGGCAAGAACATGGACTGGGTCGTTCAGTTCGAGGGGCAGATGGTCGTTTGTGGCCTTTTGGCGAAAGCGCTCTATGGCATGCCCGACCGCGACTGGCTCAATGGCCTGCTTCAAGATCGGATATTCGACACAATTCCTCTCGGACGTACGCTCCCTGAGCTTACGACCGCGCGTGAACTCTTGAGTGGATGGGCGGACATTGAATCCAACGGTATCGACGACGCGACATTCATAAATCTTCGCGATGACTATACCCGTCTTTTTGTGGGCCCTGGCGAATTACCCGCGCCTCCATGGGAGTCCGTTTATACGAACAAGGATCGCGCCGTTTTTCAACGCGAAACGGTGAGCGTAAAGAACTGGTATTTGCGGTTCGATCTGGTTCTGGCCAGTGAATATAATGAGCCAGCCGACCATATCGGGCTGGAATTCGGATTTCTCGCACATCTTGCGGAACTGACCATCGCAGCTTCCGATATTCGGGACGGCGCCGAAGTTAAGAGACTCATTCACGCGCAGCGCGGCTTTCTCTCGCAGCACCTCCTAAAATGGGCTCCCCGCTGGGCTGACGACGTCGCTAACAATGCGCGAACCGACTTCTATCGCGGATTGGGCTGGCTGGCGCGCGGGACGGTCATGGAGGCGTCTTCTTTCTTCGATACAGAGGCCTGAAATCAACTTTTAATCCAATAATTAGATTAATCATCATAGCCAATTCGTATTGGATATCGCACCGCCAAGTCTTTATTTTCTATACAGCGCAATGTGAATCATAAGCTACGAAATCAGGAGAGCGGTATGACTGTTGAAACCACAGTGACATCGAAATCTTCGATTGAAGCATGGGCGGCGGCCGTCCGTAATGCCGGCGGCATTGGCTATGGCTTGAGAAAAGAGCCGCGCTCCAAAAGCCTCCTCGGCCCCGGCGGCGGCAAGGGTAAATGGATACCCGCAGATTGCTGGCCCGATTGTGGCAGTAAGGGATTTAACAAGGCTTATGTTGAGGATGGGGTCGTCGTGCGTATGGGCACCGATGACGCCATCGAAGACAGTTGGAATACGCCGCAATTGCGCGCCTGCGCGCGGGGGCAATCCTTGCGCATGTGGCTGCTCGGCGCTGATCGTCTCAAATACCCGATGATTCGAAAGAACTGGGAGCCGGGCGGCGGCAAAAAGGAGTTGCGCGGCAAGGACGAATGGGTGCGCATTTCCTGGGACGAAGCGCTGGATATTCTGGCGAACGAACTCAAGCGCGTTAAAGAAAGCTATGGCAACGAATCTATCTTGGCGCCATGGATCGGAACAATTACGGCGCGCGCGCTCGGCGCCTATGGCGGTTTTACAGACCAGTGGGGCGGTCACTCTACCGGGTCATGGTTGCCGGCTCACTTTTTTACCGGCTTTGGCTACCCGAACTGGAATGACCGGTTCGATATGGTGGAAACGAAACTGTTTTTGATGTGGGGCACGAACCCTGTCTGGAGTCAGGCGGGACTGCCGGCATATACCTATCACCAGGCAAAAAAGAACGGCGCTCGTTTTGTTGCGGTAGATCCTTTTTATAATCCTACCTATGAGATGCTCACTGATGAGTGGCTACCGGTCCGCCCAGGCACTGATCAGGCCATGATATTGGGCATGATCCACACTTTGCTGGTTGAGGACGATCCGGAAACCAATCCGCTGATCGACTGGGATTTCCTTAACCGCTGTACAGTTGGTTTCGATAGGGATCATGTGCCTGAAGAGGCTGATCCCGACGATAATCTGATGGACTACGTGCTCGGCAATAACGACGGCATGCCGCGTGACGCTGAATGGGCTTCGAAGATTTGCGGCCTCCCGCCCGAGCGCATCAAATGGCTTGCGCGCTTGATCGCAAAAGAAGAGCATGTCGCAATATGCACTTCCGGCGGTGTTGCGCGCGCCAACAATGCAGACACATTACCTCAGGCGTTTCTTGCGCTAGCGGCGATGACCGGGCATCTCGGCAAACCGCACAGCCAGTTGGGCGTACACCATCATTTCGGCACCAATGGCGGCCCGCAACTGGTGCAAGGACAAAATTCTCGTTCTTACGTCAATTCACATCTGCGCGCAGAGCCGGTTCTCAATCCCCTTGCAGAGAATCAATTGGCTGGCGGTTTCATTCTGCTGCCGACCAAGGGTTGTGTGAATATCAATCAGATTCACACATGTGTGTTAGAGGGCAAATACAGAGGTGTTGATGGCAATGATGTGCCGCTTGACGTCCGCATGATCTATCATGCGCATGGTTCGCGCGTAAATCAGCTGCCGAATACCCTTGAGGCGATTGAGGCGCACCGAAAAGTCGAGTTCGTGGTCACGCAGAATATGTTCATGAACCCGGATGCAATTTATTCCGACCTCGTGCTTCCGGTGACGTCGCGGTGGGAGCGTGACGGTAATGTGTGCATAGGATATCGTGAGCAATTGCTCTGGCATTCGAAGATTATGGAGCCGTATTTCGAGTGCAAGGATGATCTGTGGATCGGTGTCGAACTATGCAAGCGCCTGGGCATTGATCCAAAAATTGTCGAACCTTGGCCATGGAAACAGGAGATCTTTAACCAGGTCGCCGATGCGAAAGTTATGGGCGATGACGGCAAGACCCTGGAGCCGTTGGTAACGATCACTGAAGATGATTTGAAAGAGTTCGATGTTGAGGGAGAGCCTCAGCAGGGCCGCATCACTGTTAAGGAATTCAAAGAAAAGGGAATCTATCACATCCCCCGCGAAGCGGGCGATAATCATGGTTTCGTATTTTTAAAGGATTTCCGTGACGATCCGGAAGCGAACCCGCTGCAGACACAGAGCGGAAAGCTTGAAATTCACTGTCAGCGATTGGCGAACATGGTCAATACGCTGGGCTGGGACAAAATCCGTCCGATTCCCACTTATGAGCCGCCAGTGGAAGGTTACGAAGCGACGTTCAGCGACTATGAGAACGGGGTCAAGGGTGAATATCCGCTGCAGCTTTACAACATCCACATGCCGCGCAGGGCCCATGGCTTCTTCGACAACGCGACCGTAATGCGCGAATTGTTTCCGCACGAATTTATCATGAACCCTATCGATGCGGAGCCGCGTAATATCAAAAGCGGCGATACCGTCCTGGTCCGAAGCCAATGGGGCAAAGTCATTCGCACCGTATGGGTGACGCCGTTAGTCATGCCGGGCGTGACGATTCTAGGTCAGGGCTCGCGCGTCGACCTTGATGAAGAAACAGGAATCGACATGGGCGGTTGCGCCAATGTTCTAAAAGGATCGCAGCCCACGGGCGGTGGTCATATTGGCTGGAACACCGTTATCATTGAGGTTGAGAAATGGACGGGAGCGGCGCTGCGCTCTGATGTTGAGACGGCTCATGTCATACCTCTGAGCCCAAACCCGCCTCTCGAAGATGAGCTTGTCCGTGCGGTTCGCCAACCGGTTCGGCAACGCGAACAGGTCGGCTAAGAGCGACAAGGCAACTTGCTTTTTATCGTGCGCCATGACCGGCCGTCATGTTGGCAGCTTCGCCGGCTGTATTCAAAACGGATTTGGCCTGCGTTGCGCACGTTATGTCTCTTGGATATGAGACAGCGGGTTTGTTTCGACTGAGATTTGTTTTGCGAAAATCGAATACGCTGAGCTGTTCATAATGTACGATAATCCTCTGGTCGATCAGTTTGGGCGAAACATCACATACTTGCGGCTGTCGGTGACGGACAGGTGCGACCTGCGTTGCACGTATTGCATGGCTGAGCAGATGACGTTTCTGCCCAAACGAGAGGTGCTCTCGCTTGAGGAGCTGGAGCGTCTCGCAGGCGCCTTCATCGATCGCGGCATTCGGAAAATCCGCATCACCGGCGGCGAACCATTGGTGCGCCGCGATATCATGACCCTGATGGGGCGGCTGGGGCGTCGTCTGCAAACGGGCGACTTTGACGAGCTGACGCTGACCACCAACGGCACGCAGCTTCGTCATCATGCCGACGTTCTCGCCGCGCTCGGCGTCAAGCGCATCAATGTATCGCTCGATACGCTAGACGATGCAAAGTTCGAGAAACTCACTCGCCGCAACCGCCTCAGCCAGGTGTTGCGCGGGCTCGACGCGGCACAGAATGCGGGGCTTCATATCAAGATCAATACGGTGGCGCTGAAAGACGTCAATGAAGACGAAATTCCGGCGATGATTGAATGGGCTCATGGGCGGGGCATGGATCTAACGTTGATCGAGGTGATGCCGCTGGGCGAGATTGATGAAGATCGCACTGATCAGTACCTGCCGCTGACGGCGGTTCAGGACGCGTTGCAGAAACAATGGACTTTGAAGCCGATGGATAAATCCACCGGCGGTCCGGCGCGGTATCTCAAGGTGGAAGAGACTGGCGGCGTTATGGGAATGATTACGCCGCTCACTAATAATTTCTGCGCGGGATGCAATCGCGTGCGCGTCACCTGTGCGGGTGAGATCTTTATGTGTCTCGGGCATGGCGACAAAATCGATCTGCGCGCGGCGATGCGCGGGCCAGATCCTGATGAAGTGCTCAATGCGATGCTCGATCGCGCCATGCTCAAAAAACCTGAACGGCACAGTTTCGACATTTCTGAAAAAGGGCAGGCGCCTGCGGTGCCGCGGCACATGTCCGTAACGGGCGGCTAGGATTGGCGCGCATCCGACATTCGCCTATTGGCCGTGCGCCGCGTTGGAAGATGCGGCGGCGCGCCTTAGCGGTGTCTCTTCGGTTTTACTAGGACAACTCGCTGCGCTTTTGGGCGCACGCGCCGTGCGATGGTCGGGGCGGGAAAATTTTGTCAATTTAAACCGTCCCGGAGATTTCGAACGCTGGCGATGATGGCCGTTCGCAACCGTCGAAGAAGCGACGCATCCGCGCAGATAAGACGCCTGTTGTGAAGCAACTCAGCGGCAAATGTTCTAGTAAGTCTCGCTGAGCATCTCTGTCAGACGCGGCGCCGCCTCGCTTCCCGTCTTGTTTTTGAGATTGAGGTAGTCGTCATTGAGCCAGTCGCCGATTGCGACCTTATAACTTGGTCTGGCCTGCATGCGCTCGAACCATTCGGCGAGTTTCGGGCGGTTGGCAAAGAGCGCATCCTGACGCAAATGCTTGAACCGCAAAGTGTAGGACGTAAAGCCGACATCTGCGAGCGAGATGGTGTCTCCGGTCAACCATTCAGTTTTTTTAAGCTGGGTTTCCATGTCGCCAAAAAGTTTGTTCATTCGGCGCATCGACCAGGGCAGCTCCGGATTGTCGAGACCCGTATCGAGCGCCAGCCGCTTCAAGTCGCGTAGTTGCTCTTCCGGCGTCTGTTTAAGGTGCTCACTGACCGCCTTTGGCGGGGCGGTGCGAAACTGGTGAATAAAGGCCACTGAAATACTGACGACCGACGTCGCGCGGTGGATGTCTTCATCGAGCTGTCGTGTCCACCAGCGCATGCGCGCTCTTTCCACCGGCGTTGCGGGTAACAATTCGCCTGCGCCATAAGTGTCGGCGAGGTATTCGTTGATGATCGTAGATTCATTGAAGGCGTGGTCGCCGTCGATCAGCACAGGGACGAGTCCCTTAGGGCTGATTTTCAGAAATTCCGGGTCGAACTGCGCATTTCCGCGCAGCGTCATGTGATGGTTTTCCCATTCCAGTTCCAGTTCGGCCAGCGCAAGACGAACCTTCTGTGCACAGACCGACATGTCGTTATGGTATAGTTTCAGCATTCCTGTTCTCCTCTTGCTGGAATCGGATGCGTCCCTGTCGCCGGAAAGCGGTGGCCGCCTGAGGCTCTTCGATCTGAGTGATGATTATCTCCCATCTCGCTAACCATTATCCTCGGCTGAATGTTGTTCTTCGAATTTGCTCATTGACGGTTGCCAGCTTGGGAGCAGATGGCGGTAGAAGAATAGCTGCTGTTGATCTTATGGAGATGCGATTTTGGCATCGGCTGGGCGGCGACGGTGGCTTGATTATGAAGAGTCGAGTGATAAGAATGATTGTTCTCAGCAACTTGCATCGGGCGCCGGCGCGTCGTGGAGGGTTTCGCACGGCTTGGCGAAATGAAGCTTGCGGGTGAGGCCGCGACAAGGCCTATTACGTCCCTCGGCGCCAGCACGGTGAAATCATGCCAGCAGCGCCTAAAAAATCCCGCATTGAGGCTTCTATCCACACTCTTTCACGCCTTCGAACTAATTGGTTCTGCTTTTCTCCGGCGCAATGACAGTGTTAACGGCGGCGCATCGCCAACTCTGCATCAAATGATAAGTTAAGCTCGCATTTAACACTTGATGTGACGGATCTTATTACCCCGGCGGGTATTGAGCGTTCAAATAGTATGCGGTCAAGCGTCGTGCGGATTCGCGACGCATCAACCGATACCGGCATCACATCGGCGCGAGCAATTTTACATCTTTCCAACGAGCAAATTGACCAATCATATCGGACTTCAGTGTCTTGCGCGACGGTAGCGCAAGGCTCCAAATGGCAAAGAAAATATCCGTGAAAAAGCATATTCGGGGAGGGCTGATATAATCTGTTCAAGCGAATGTCCGGATATTGCTTTAAGATCTCAGCGGGCGGTGCATGCTGGCGCTTCGATGGCAGCTGTTTTCACCGCGCTGCTATGTTTTCTTGGAGCGGCCAGCGCTCAGAATCAACGCAACGATTCGGTCGAGCAAATCATCGTCTCGCCAAAAGTAGCGGAGACGTCCCGAGCACATGAGTTCGGCATAGGAGAGCGTGTCTCAATATGTCTATAGAGATTTTGATTATCATTACTATGCGTTCTTTATGCGGGCGCGGGAGCTGTTGATGATTGGCGGCGATCATGCATCACTGATTGATGTTGAGCAGATCAGGGATCTGATTCACGGGTTCGCTCATCGCGATCGCGGTGAGTGGGAGCGTCTTGCGGCTCTTTATGCGCCAGATGCGACGGTTGCAATCAGTTGGTTTGAGGGCAGTGCTACGGGCTTTATCGCGGGCTGCAGGGATGCGCATGAGGGCGGACAGATCGGCGGTGTCAAACACGTTCTGGGCCATCCAAGGGTTAAGGTTCGCGGAGGGCGGGCGCTCGTAGATACTGATGTAACCATATTGATGCGGGTGGCGCTTGGTTCAAGTCAGGATCTGGTTGATGTAACGACCTGGTGCCGTTTTTTTCATTTCGTGGAGAAGCGGAGCGGTCGCTGGCAGATTGTCCATTGGACGGCGATTTACGAGAAGGATCGAATGGATGCAGTCGATCCGGATTGCGCGCTGGAAACGGTAATCGACACTGAGAAACTCAAAAGTTTGCCATGCGAATTTCGGTCGCTTGCATATGTTCTGCATGAGACCAATCAAATTATCAAAGAAGACGCGATTGTTGCGTTCAGTCCGGAAGAGCGTGAACTCCTTAAGAGTGCGGACAATTGGCTTGTTGAACAGGATTGCGCTCGGAAAGCGCACGGGGTTTGAGTTGAATTATTCGCCCTACGCTGAGAGAGCCTGCAATGAGTTTTCGGACATGGGAGGGCCGGCGTGAAGCTCCCTGTCGTTCTATTTGGAGTCGTTCAGGCATTGCGATTGACGGCCTGGCGTCATCCCCGTTTTCGAGAGCGGCTGAAAGAACGCGACATGGTCGCTCAATTGAAACTGGCTGACAATTCTGTTGGGCGTTACATAGCCTTCCGAAACGGAAAAATTTCAAGCGGCGCCGGCGTTCATCCGGAAGCTGATGTTACGGTCTTTTTCAAGGACGAGCGCACTGCTTTGCGCATTCTTAACCCAAAGCCGAATTGGCACGTTCGCATTGATGCGATGAAAAACTTTAAGATGGGGATGATCGGCCCGGACGACCTTAGCTCCTGGCTTACCGAAATCGTCAGCTTAGGGCAGTCGGTCTGGTGGGAAATGGGCGAGGATCTCGGCAACGGGGAAAAGCGCTATGTCAACAATACGAATGGAGGTCCGGTTCACGTATATGTAAAGGACGATAAGATCGTCCGGATGACGCCGATTGAGTTCAACGAAAAGGATGCGGAGTCCTGGACCATCGAAGCGCGCGGGAAGTCCTTCACGCCCCCGCGGCAAACAACGACGGCGCCTTATGGCCTGTCCTTTAAGTCGTTAGTCTACTCGCCGAACCGCAATCTCTACCCGATGAAGCGCGTGGACTTCGAGCCTGAGGGCGAACGCAATCCTCATATGCGCGGTATCTCCGGCTATGAACGCATCAGCTGGGATGAAGCTTCGACGATCGTGGCCAATGAGATCATGCGCTCCAAGCAGAAATACGGCCCTGGGGCTCTCGCGCTAGCGCACGGCTCTCATCACAGCTGGGGGAATGTCGGCTACTGGCTGAGCGCGATGATGCGCTTCTTCAATACGATCGGCTTCACTCGCGTTCACCTCAATCCGGACAGCTGGGAAGGCTGGTATTGGGGCGCCATGCACCATTGGGGGCACAGCATGCGCCTCGGCGTCGGTGAAATTTACGGTCAGGTCGAGGACATTCTGAAGGAATGCGAGATGATGGTCTTCTGGTCCAGCGATCCGGAAGCCACTAGCGGCAGTTACGCAGCATATGAAGGGACAATCCGCCGCCTTTGGGCGAAGGAGGCCGGCGTCAAATTTGTACATATCGATCCTCATTGGAACCACACGGCCTCTCTGCTCAAAGGCAAGTGGATTGCGCCGCGCCCAGGCACGGATCCGGCGCTGGCGCAAGCGATCTGCCATGTCTGGATTGCAGAAAATCTTTACGACAAGTCCTTCGTTGAAAACCGCACGACTGGGTTTGACGAATGGGCGCGCTACATCAACGGGTCGACGGACGGCACGCCGAAGACGCCGGAATGGGCGGAAAAGGAAACCGGCGTTCCAGCCCGCGATATCCGTGCGCTCGCGCGCGAATGGGGTAAGCGCAAGACCTATCTGGCGGCGGGCGGTTTCGGCAATGCTTTTGGCGGCGCTTGCCGTTCAGCGACCGGCGTGCAATGGGCGCGGATGATGATCATCCTGATGGCGATGCAAGGCATTGGCCGGCCGGGCGTCAATTTCGGCAATATGCAGCTAGGGGCGCCGCTTGATTACAGCTTCTGGTTTCCGGGTTATGCCGAGGGCGGTATTTCTGGAGATCTCGCCTTCACAGGCTCGGCGGTCAACAACTATCAGCGTGTGCCGCATGTGCTGACAATGAATCCGGTCAAGCAAATGGTGCCGCGTCTGCAATTGCCGGACGCAATCCTCGACGGGCAGGCCTCGGGCTATTTCACCGACCCGACATCCAAGGAAGGCCAGTTCATTCCGTTCTTCTACCCGGCGCCCGGCTGTTCAAAGATTAAGATGCTCTACAAATATGGCAGCTCTTCTTTCGGTACAATGACGAATACGAACCGCTGGGTGAAGATGTATCAGTCAGAAGAGCTGGACTGCGTGGTCAATCAGGCCATCTGGTTTGAAGGGGAGTCGCAATATGCCGATATCATTCTTCCCGCCTGCACCAATTTCGAGCGGGATGACATCAGCGCCTGGGCATCGGCGGGCGGCTACGGCCACCATTGTTATTCGCAGCTCAACCACCGAATCATCATGATGCAACATAAATGCATCGAGCCGATGGGCGAATCCAAATCCGACTATCAAATTTTCCTCGAACTCGCCAAGAAAATGGATCTGGCGTCGGTGTTTTCCGAAGGCATGACCGAAATCGACTGGTGCCGGCGCATCTATGAGGGATCAGATGCAATCGACTTGATGTCCTGGACTGAGTTTCTCAAGAAAGGGTATCTCGTCGTCCCGGCCGAAAAGCCGGCCTTGCGCGCTCCGACCGCTTATCGCTGGTATTATGAAGGCCGTAAGAAAGACGTGCCGGAGCCGCATCCGCTTCCGGCGGAATATAGCGGCAAATGGTTAGAAGGGCTGCAAACGCAATCAGGCAGGATCGAGTTTGTACCGGAAAGCCTTAAGAAAATCGACGATGCAGACCGTCCGGCGATCAATACCTACATGCCAAGCTGGGAGGGGACGCATACGGAAGAACTGCTCGGAAAATATCCGCTGCAATTGCTTTCAGCCCACTCGCGATACAGCTTTCATACGCAGGGCGACGGCAAGGACTCTTCTATCAACGATATCTATGACCACCGCTTGCTTGTTGACGGCCATTACTATTGGCGCGTGCGCATCAGCAAAGAGGACGCCGAAACCCGCGGCATCGAACATGACGACCTGATCCGACTGTATAATGACCGCGGGTCGGTGGTGTGTGCGGCGTATGTGACCTCGCGCCTTCGTCCAGGCGTCGTTCACAGTTATGAATCGTCGGCAGTCTACAAATCGAATGGCAAGCCCGGCTCGACCGATATCGGCGGCTGCGTCAATCTTTTGACCAACGACCGATCCCAAGGCTCGCAGGTGAGCAGTATGGGGCCGAACTCGTGTCTCATTGAGATCGAGAAATGGCAGTCTCCAGTGGGGGCTGTGGCATGAAGAAGTGGAACATGATCGTCGACGTGGAGCGATGCGAGAATTGCTATAACTGCTTCATTGCGACCAAGGATGAGCATGTCGGCAATGACTTTCCTGGTTACGCTGCGCCGCAGCCAGATCATGGCCATAACTGGATCAAGATGGAAACCAAGGAGCGCGGCTCAGCGCCTATGGTTGAGGCGAATTTTATGCCGACCATGTGCAATCATTGCGATGATGCGCCGTGCATGAAAGTCGCCGAGAATGGCGCAGTCACTAAGCGGTCGGACGGCATTGTCCTGATTGATCCCGTCAAATCAAAGGGCCAGAAACAGATCGTTGACGCTTGTCCCTATGGCGCCGTTTATTGGAATGAAGAGCGGCAGATTCCACAAAAGTGGATCTTCGATGCGCATCTTCTCGATAATGGCTGGACCAGAACGCGCGCCGAGCAAGCTTGTCCTACCGGCGCGTTGAAGTCGATCAAGACGGAAGACGCCGCGATGAAAAACATCGCATCGCAAGAAGGGCTTGAAGTTCTCAAACCGGAGCTGAACACGAAACCGCGCGTTTATTACAAAAACCTCCATTTGATGACGTCCCTGTTTATCGGGGGCACTGTGACGTGCGAGACGAACGACGATGCTGTCGAAGATGCTGAAGTCACCTTGTCACAAGGCGGGCGCGTGATCGCGACAACACGAACCGACGCCTTTGGCGATTTCAAAATCGACGGCTTGTCGGCGGAAAACGGTTCATTTGAGGTTTCAATTAAACACGCCAAAGGTCAGTTCACGTCGGAAGTCGATATTTCGGAAAGCCGCTATATTGGCCTTTGCCCCTTGAATTGAATGGCGGATTTGAAATTGAAAGGAGGAAGATGGATGGACGCTTTACCTCAATATCCCGCCCCGAATCTCATGTTCAGTCATCTCGGCTTTACCGTATCCGACTTGGACAAAATGGTGGACTTCTATACCCGAATTCTAGGGTTTACGGTGACTGACCGAGGCAATCTCGGCGAATTAACGCTGGTTTTTCTCTCCCGCGATCCGATGGACCATCACCAGCTCGCTCTGGTGACAGGCAAGCCCGAAAACATACCGCTTAATCCGATCGATCCCGGCTTGCCACCCGTGATCAACCAGATTTCATTCCGGGTCGGGAACCTGCAAGACCTGAAAGCGCTGCATAAAGTTCTGCTCGCTGAAAATATAGAGATCAAGCTTGTTGGGTCGCACGGTGTTTCCTGGAGTATTTATTGCCTCGACCCCGACGGCAACATGATCGAGCTCTTTGTTGATACGGAATGGTACTTTCCACAGCCTTTCCTGGTTCCGCTTGACCTGACGAAATCAAACGAAGAGATCTATGCGGAAACTGAGAAGATGTGCCGCGAGCAACCCGGATTTGAGCCTTACGCGAATTGGCGCGCCAAGATTTCCGGGAAAATGAACATATATCGGCCCCGCTATGCGCCAATCGACACTTTGCCGGCAGGCAACTAACGCTCAATAAGGCGAGCGGCTCGCGACGTCGCCTCCGCGCTCTGGTTCATCAATGACGTGACGTTGGTGATCTGTAAATTCACCCGATGCGCCCGCTTGCCTTATCGTTTTTGTTTTACTTGCGGTGGTAAATCCGTGCAGACGCCCTTTGCGACTTCGGCAGCCATGCCGATTGTTTCGCCAAGTGTAGGATGCGGATGAATGGTTTTTCCAATATCGATTGCATCTGCGCCCATCTCGATGGCGAGGCAAATTTCGCCGATCATGTCGCCAGCATTAGGCCCGATAACAGCCCCGCCGATCAGGCGGCCCGTATCATTTGCAA
Source organism: Hyphococcus sp. (assembly GCA_028285645.1). GTDB lineage: Bacteria > Pseudomonadota > Alphaproteobacteria > Caulobacterales > Parvularculaceae > Hyphococcus. Next base: position 29,377 of record JANQOV010000090.1, on the reverse strand, counting down.
AGATCAGCTTCGTCTGACCGTAATCGGCGCCGTTTGCGATCGCCCGACCTGAGGCCGCCCAGGGAAACTTCGCCACTTTGATAGCTATGTTTTGCCTACGCGCTTGCGCTTCCGTAATGCCGGCCCAGGCGATTTCAGGATCCGTGTACGCGACCGACGGAATAACTTGCGCGTCGAAATCTGCTTTTTCACCTGCCGCTGCTTCTGCCGCCACATGCCCTTCGTGGACCGCCTTGTGCGCCAGCATGGGCGGTCCGGCGATATCGCCGATGGCAAAAATTTTCGCGGCGCTTGTGCGCATTTGATTGTCCACTTTTATGAACCCGTTCGCCAGCTCAACGCCCGCCGCATCGAGCGCCAGCGCGGCGCTGTCGGGCGTGCGCCCTGCGGCCTCAAGAACAAAATCATACTTTTGCGGGTTATTCTCGCCTTCGACGTGAACGAGAAGCCCATCGTCATGTTGTTCAATTGATTGAACGCGCGTGGAAAGAAAGAGGTTGCCGATGCGCTCCTTGTTTGTCGTTTTCCAGATCGCGATGAGGTCTTTGTCGACGCCGGCGAGAATGTCGTCCAGCGCCTCGACAATATCGACTTTCGCACCGAGCGCGCTGTAAACGGTCGCCATTTCAAGACCGATAATGCCGCCGCCGATGACCAGCATCCGGTCCGGAACGAAAGGGAGTTCAAGAGCGCCGGTAGAATCGACGATGCGCGGATCATCCGGCAAGAACGACAAATGGGCGACGACTGATCCAGCGGCGATGATACAATTTTTAAATGTAATGCTGCGCTCGGCGTCATCTCTTTCAGAGACGACAAGACAGGATGCATCACGAAAACGCGCTGTTCCCTGAATAACATCGACCTTGCGGGCTTTCGCCATGCCGGCGAGACCGGTCGTCAGTTTAGAAATTGTCTGGTTTTTAAAGTATCGTAATTTGTCGAGATCGAAAACCGGCGCGTCGAAAGAAACGCCGTGCGCGGCAAGGGCCTGCGCTTCTCTCGACACCTCCGCCACATGTAACAGCGCTTTGGAAGGAATGCAGCCGACATTGAGGCACACGCCGCCGAGCGTATTGTTTTTGTCAATCAAAGCGACTTTCATGCCGAGATCGGCGGCGCGAAACGCAGCGGAGTAACCGCCAGGCCCGCCGCCGATTACGGCGACGTCAAAGTCGGCGTCTGCGGTGTTCGCCGTCGGCGCAACAATAGGATCGGGCGATGCCGCTGGTTCTGAGGCCGTCGACGGCGCTGCTTCCGCAGCGGCCTCCGTTTCGGTCGTTTCAGCGGTTTCAATCGTGGCTAGCAAAGCGCCTTCGCTTACGGCGTCGCCGACCGCAATCTCGATTGAGGCAATCCTTCCCGCAATAGGGGAGGGAATATCCATCGTCGCCTTATCGGATTCGACCGTAACAAGACCCTGCTCAACCTCCACGGCGTCTCCGACCGCGATGAGGATTTCAATCACCGGAATGTCTTCGAAATTCCCGATATCGGGAACCTTGATTTCCTGAACAGCCATGCCGCTTGGTCCCCTAAAGCGCCGCGCGCCGGAAATCGGCGAGAAGCTCGCAGATTTTCTTCAGGAACACCGCCGCGGCAACGCCGTCGATGACGCGGTGATCCCAGGAAAGACTTAGCGGCTGGACAAGTCGCGGCGCAAAGGCGGCGCCGTCCCAGACCGGTTTGGTTGTCGCCCTGGTCGCGCCAAGAATGGCGACTTCAGGCGCATTGATAATGGGCGTGAAGTTCGTACCGCCGATTCCGCCAAGGGATGAGACCGAAAAGCATCCGCCCTGCATGTCGCTTGGAGCGAGAGCGTATTTCCTTGCTTTGTCCGCAAGTAAGGCCATGTCACGGGCGATTTCTACAAGCCCTTTTTTGTCGCAATCGCGCACGACTGGCACAACAAGCCCGTTGGGCGTGTCGGCGGCAAAGCCAACATGAACATATTTTTTGTAAACAAGTTCTTCGCCGTCGAGCGAAGCGTTGAAACGCGGATAGGCTTTGAGCGCCATGGCGGACGCCTTGATCAAAAAGGCGACCATCGTCACTTTAATGGCGTCATCTTTGTAATCCGCATTCACGGATTTTCGGAACGCTTCGAGATCAGTGATGTCGGTTTCGTCGAAATTCGTTACATGGGGGATAACAGCCCAGTTACGCGCGAGATTAGCGCTCGACATTTTCTGAATGCGGGTGAGAGAAACACGCTCGGTGTCCCCGTATTTCTCGAAATCGACTTTCGGCCATGGCGTCAGGCCGCCAGGGCGCCCGCCCGCAACGTCGCTCCTGGCAATAACCGATTTTACGAGATTGGAAACGTCTTCTCTTAATATACGTCCTTTCGGCCCGCTCGCCTTAACCTGGGCGAGATCTACGCCCAACTCACGCGCAAAGACGCGGACGGATGGACTCGCATGGGTCATTCCCGTCGCTGCTGGCGATCGCGTTTCCTGTGCTGGCGTATCTGGCGCGGATTGTTGTGTTTCATTAATGGGCGGCGGCTTAGCTGGTTTTGCCCCCGCAGCTTCCGTCGCATCATCCGTCGCCGTCCCATCCGACGACGTCTCGCTTTTCTCGCCCGCTTCCACGTCGGTATCAATGACGATGATTGGCGCGCCTTCAGAGATTGTCGCCCCAATAGAAACCAGAAGCTCTTTGACTTCTCCGGCCAGTGGCGCTGGCACCTCCATCGACGCCTTGTCCGATTCGATCATGATAATCGGATCGTCAACTGCGAGGCGGTCTCCTGGAGAGACGAGTAGCTCCGCAACTGGAACGTCTTCAAAATCGCCGATATCCGGCAAGGTGATCGTCTGCTGGGCCAATTTTACCTGTCCGTCAATCCGCCCAGGAAGCAGGCGCGTTGGTATCAATGCCGTACTTTTTCCGCGCTTTGCCTAATTGCGCCGACGTGATCACGCCTTCATCGGCAAGGGCGGCGAGCGCGGCAACAACGATGTGATGGCAATCGACTTGAAAGAACTTCCGCAGCTGACTGCGCGTATCGCTGCGGCCAAACCCGTCCGTACCAAGTGTAACAAAGCGGCCCTTAACGTATGACGCAATCAATTGCGGCACGGCGCGTACATAATCGCTGGCGGCGACAATTGGCGCATCACCCTGAAGCATGCGCGCGACATGGCACTGTTCTTGCGGTGTCGCGCCGCTAAATATTTTGCGCCGCTCTATGCCTTGCGCATTGCGCGAGAGTTCCGAATAACTCGTGACGCTGAAGGTCGCCGCCTCAATATCCCAATCGCTTTTTAAAAGCCTTGCTGCTTTGACAACCTCCGGCAAAATGGCGCCGCTTCCCAGCAGTCGGACCTGCGCATCGTCGGCCCCTTCAAGCCGGTGCATGCCGCGAATGATATCGTCTTCAACGCCCCCTGGCATGGAGGGTTGCGCATAGTTTTCATTCATCACGGTGATGTAAAAAAACTCATCCTTATTCTTTTCCAGCATGGCTCGCGCGCCATGGTCGAGGATGACCGCCAGTTCATAGGCGTATCCGGGGTCGTAAGCACGGCAGTTCGGCACGGTCGACGCAACAAGATGGCTTGTTCCGTCCTGATGCTGAAGGCCTTCGCCGGCAAGCGTCGTCTTGCCGGCGGTTGCCCCAAGAAGGAATCCCCGCGCACGCTGGTCCGCCGCCGCCCAGATGAGATCGCCAACGCGCTGGAACCCGAACATAGAGTAATAGATATAGAAGGGCAGCATGGGAACGCCATTGACACTGTAGGAAGTCGCCGCCGCCACCCAAGAGGAAATTGCGCCCGCCTCTGTTATGCCTTCTTCAAGAAGTTGGCCGTCCTTCGCTTCTTTGTAAAAAAGCATGGAACCGGAATCCTCCGGTTCGTAGAGCTGACCGATAGGCGAATAGATGCCGACCTGACGGAATAGGTTCGCCATGCCAAAGGTGCGCGCTTCATCGGCGACAATGGGGACGATCTTTTCGCCGATCGCCTTATCCTTGATCAGATTACTGAACATGCGCACCGCGGCGACGGTTGTAGACATCTCTTTGCCGTCGGCTTTTAGAGCAAAGCCGCCATAGCTCTCCAGCGCCGGCAGAATTGTGGATTCGGCCTTTCGGCGGCGCTTTGGCACATAACCGCCAAGGACGTTGCGCCGCTCGCGAAGATAGGTGATCTCGGCTGAATCCTCCGCCGGCTTGTAAAACTCCAGATTCTCAATCTGTTGCTTCGTCAGCGGCAGCGAAAATTTGTCGCGAAATGCAGTAAGCGCGTCGACATTTAGCTTTTTCGCCTGGTGAGACGTCATGCGCGATTCGCCCGCCGCGCCCATGCCGTATCCCTTCTTGGTTTTGGCGAGAATGACTGTCGGTCGTCCTTTTGTCTCCTTAGCGACACTAAAGGCGGCGTAAAGTTTCCGGAAGTCATGGCCGCCGCGTTTCAACTCGTCAATATCGCGATCCGACATATGCGAAACGAGCGCTTGTACTTCCGGGTCTTCAGAAAAAAAATGACTGAGATTATAGGCGCCGTCTTTGGCGCCGAGGGTTTGGTACTTGCCGTCGACCGTCACGGCGAAGCGGCTCAGCAATGCATGGTTTTTGTCGCGCGCAAAAATGCCGTCCCATTCCGAACCCCACAGGACCTTGATGACGTTCCAGCCGGCGCCTTTGAATAAATTCTCAAGTTCGGGAATGATTTGGCCGTTACCGCGCACCGGTCCGTCAAGGCGCTGCAAGTTGCAATTGATGACGAAGGTCAGATTGTCGAGATTTTCGCGCGCCGCAATAGAAAGTCCCGCGATCGATTCCGGTTCGTCCATCTCGCCGTCGCCGAAAACGCCCCAAATATGACGTCCATCCGTATCGAGAATGTTTCGGTCTCTCAGATAACGCATGAATCGCGCCTGATAGACAGCGTTAATCGGCCCGATACCCATCGATCCCGTCGGAACCTGCCAGAAATCCGGCATGAGCCAGGGATGCGGATATGAACATAAGCCCTCGCCGGAGAGCTCCTGCCGATAATGCTTCAAATTCTCTTCTGTAAGGCGTCCCTCGAGGTATGCGCGCGCATAAACGCCGGGCGCGGAATGCGGCTGGAAATAGATGAGGTCTCCGCCACCTGGCGTCTCATCGCCGCGGAAAAAGTGGTTAAAGCCAACCTCGAAGATTTCAGCCGCAGATGCATAGCTGGCGATATGTCCGCCCAGCTCGCCGTAAGCCTGATTGGCGCGGACCACCATCGCCAGCGCATTCCAGCGAATGATTGAGGTAATGTGCTCTTCCATATCAATGTCGCCGGGAAACGCAGCCTGCTCCGACACAGAGATCGAGTTACGATAAGGCGAGTAAGGCGGAATATCAGAAACAATCCGCATTTCTTTCGCGCGGCGCTCCAGTTTTTCCAAAAGAAAACGCGCTCGTTCAGGCCCAGCAAACTTCGCAACGGAGTCAAGCGCGTTCAGCCAGTCCGCTGTTTCTTGCGGATCGTTATCAGTGCTGTCCGCAATAGCCGCTGTTCTCATGTTTTGAGACATCAATTTGCTTATTCCCAAGAGACTCAAAGTACTTTCAACATTCAACAGCTAGTCGGCGCATTTGCGGGTGTGGCGGACAAAGCCTCTCCTGCGCGCACAACATGACCAGTTTGAGGAAGCGACAGCTCTTTATCAGCTTGTCGGTTCCTATATTTGCGCCTCGCAGTGCATAATAATGAGACTGCTATTTTGGGAGATGGCGTAGCGTTTGAGTCGATGCCCTGCTGCTATCAATTTGCTGCTTCCTCAAGAAGTTGGCATCGCAAGTGTACGAAATGGCTCGTAGTACGGTTGAGGCCTTGGCACCCGAAGAGATCCATTTTTGTGATCAGCAATGATCGAATTTCTCGACCTGTAGCCCCGCCGACAAAACATGATAGATGTTGCGGACGTCGAATATTGAATGTTCTCCAGCCAGAATAATTGGCTTCCCTACAAGCTATTCATTGCCAAGCATGCGACGCGTTAGCTTGTGAACATAGACGCTGTGGTGATAAAAAAGGCGGTTCCGGCCATCGATATAAGAAAAACATGGAATGGGTCGCGCAATTCGAGGGCCAGATGTTGGTTTGCGGGTTGCTTGTTAACGCGCTTTATGGCGCGCCAGACTGAGCCGGGTTCGATATACTGGCCGAAAAAAAATCTTTTACGCTATGCTGTTCGCCAACACGACTACTGACTTTGACGAGGGGCGCCAGCAATTTCAGGCGTAGTCAGATGGGATGCAGGGCGGAGTCGATGATGATGTGTTCGCACGCCTTCATGTCGATCAAAGGCGCCAGTTCATAAGAGTTGGACCGTTGCTCGCCGCGCCTTGGGAGTCGTTCTACAGAAATACGGATGGTGTGGTTTTAATTGCAAAACCATCAGTACTAAGAATTAGTATTTGCGGTTTGGGTTAGCTTTGGCGACGGAGTAAAACTGACCCGCCGCCTACATCGGTCTCCAGATTTATTTCCCGGTGGATCTGTGCGAACGCACCATCGCGGCGTCTGAAACTAGCGATAGCGGCGAAGTTAAGAGACTGAATTCATGTGCAAAGAGGTTTTATAGGGCAGCGTATGTGCCGTTGGGCGGTGAAGTGGACGGACGATGTATGGGCGAGGGCTCGCACCGATTTTTAGTGTGGCATTGCTCTTCTGGCGCGGGCGAAGGTTATTGAAACCGGCTCATTTCTTTCCGTGACGGCGCTCGGACTGGCGGGGCTTTGCGTATAGCTTAACTCGCTAAATCAATCTAATTATTAGATTGATTTGGATCGCCAAATCATATTGGACCTTGCGGATTAGGTGCCTCTATCATGGAAACAGGATGAATTTTCACCTTTTTTCAGGTAGGGCTATGAGCTTCACTGTGACGCCTAAATCGAATTATTCGATTGAATCACAGTCCGATGCCGCCAAGCGGGCGGGAGGGGCTGGTTTTGCCCTCAAAAAACCACCGCGCTGCACAACTCTACTTGGACCGCGGGGTGAAAAGGGCAACGGATTCCCAGTCGATTACTGGCCTGATTGCGGCGTCGGGGCTAATAGAGCCTATGTCGAAGATAGGGTTATCGTCCGTGTGGGAATGGGCGACACGATAGAAGGCAATTGGAACAAACTTCAACTGAGCGCAGGCCTGTCCGGCCGGCCGCTCCGCTCGGATGTGGAAGCAGCGCACGTCATTCCACTAAAGGAGATTTCTGTTGTCTAAGCAAGTTGGCTTTTATCTTGATGCGGAAGCCTGCAACGGATGCTCGGTTTGCCTTGTCGCCTGCAAGGACAAATATGATAATCCGATTGGGGTCAATTTTCGAAAAGTTATCCATCATACTATGGGCGGCTGGGAGCAGGACGCTGATAATCCGGGCTTCCTGGCGCCGAAAATTTCTTCTTACTCTCTTTCGATGGCGTGTAATCATTGCGAGACGCCGGTATGCCTTGAAGCTTGTCCCGTGGGGGCGATCAGCAAGCGCGAAGAAGACGGGCGCGTATTGATCGACGAAAACACCTGCGTCGGCTGCCGACTTTGTCAGTGTTGCCCTTATGATGCGCCGCAATTCAACGAATCTCTTGGCGTCATGACCATGTGCGATGGTTGCGTTGATCTGGAAGGGACAGGTGAGGAGCAGGCCTGCGTCGCTGCTTGTCCCCAGCGTGCGCTTGAGTTTGGCGATATGGAGGAATTGCGCGCCAAGCATGGCAACGCGGTTCAATCGGTTGAGCCGCTTGTCGATCCACAGATCACCCAGCCCTCTCTGCTTGTCACGCCGCACCGAAACTCTAAGCCCATGGGCGGTTCGGCGAATGAACAGTAATGAGACCTATGTGCTTGTGGGCGGTGGTTATGCGGCGTCACGCGCGGCCGATTGTCTTCGTCTTGAAGGATTTGAAGGGCGCATTCTGATCATCAGTGAAGAAGAGCACCTTCCGTACAGCCGTCCGCCGTTGTGTAAAAAAGGTCTTTTGGAAGAGATTGGCATAGAGCGCCTTCCGCTTCGGCACGCAGACTTTTACGCCCGTAACAATATAGAATTGATGCTCGGGAAGCCAGTGAAGACAGTTGATCGCACGGCGCGGCGCGTCAAGCTCGCGGGTGAAATATCTATAGACTATGACAAGATGCTGCTGGCGACGGGCGGGCGTCCGCGCCGATTGCCGATACCGGGCGGCGACCTTAAGGGCGTTCATGTCATCAGAAATTACGAAGACATGACGGATTTGCGCTCGGAACTGAAACCGGGCGCTCGACTTGTCATTATCGGCGCCGGCTATATTGGACTGGAATCAGCTGCGGCCGCCACCAGCATGGGCGTTGATGTGACTGTTGTCGAGCTGTCAACGCGATTGATGAGCCGCGTTGTTGCGCCGGTAACGTCGGAATTCTTTGCGCGCAAGCATTTAGACCATGGCGTCAAGCTTATGTTGCATCGGACTGCCCAGAGCTTTGAAGGCAAGGATGGGCGGGTTGTTTCAGTGCGGCTTCAGGAAGGCGAAAAAGTATCCGCTGATCTCGTCCTGGTCGCGGCGGGTAATGTGCCGGAGTTTCGCCTCGCCGCTGACGCGGGTCTTGAATGTGAAGGCGGCATTGTCGTTGATGATCGTTGCAGGACGTCCGACCCGCTAATTTTTGCAGCGGGCGACTGTACGCGTCACCCAAGCGTGCGATATGGGCGGCGCATACAACTTGAGTCCGTTGACAATGCGCTTGAACAGGCGCGCGTCGCGGCTGCCGCCATGTGTGGGCGGCGCGACCGTCATGCGCATGTCCCCTGGTTCTGGTCCGATCAGTATGATTTGAAACTGCAAGTTGTAGGGCTGTCTGATGGCTTTGATGAAATCGTTGTGAGAGGCGATCCTGACCAACCAGGCTTCTCGGTTTGGTATCTTCGTGGTCAAGAAGTGCTGTGTATGGAAACGGTGAACAATCCGCTGGAGTTTATGCAAGCCGGACGCTGGATTGGCGCTCATGCGAAAGTTGATGCGCGTATTCTGCGGGACGCAACCACACACCTCGACGATGCAGTGATTAACAAGCCGCGCCACGAAAGTGTGCTGGCGCGGGTTTAGGTGTGCAACAGATTAAAATTCGGGAGGATTAGTTGGCGAACAGTGAGGCGATAGCTTCAAAATCGGCAATTGCAGAACCCGATACACAAAAGCAATTTCGAACATTGATGATCTTGGGCGTCATGATTTCGACGGTCAGTATTGTTGACCGTTCCGTTCTCAATATATTAGCAGAGCCAATCAAAAACGATCTCGGATTCTCGGACACCCAGCTTGGTTTGCTCACTGGATTCGCGTTTTCCCTGTTTTATTCCGCCGTCGGCATTCCCATCGCCCGTTATGTTGACCGGCCTAAAACGGACCGTCCGTTGCTCATTGCGATTTGCGTCGCGGGATGGTCCGCCGCGACGGCGCTTTCCGGCGCAGTGGTTTCATATGTACAGCTGCTGATCGCGAGAGGGATGGTCGCCGTCGGGGAGTCCGGCACGGGCCCCGCCGTCATGACCCTGATCGATCACTATGTGAGGCCTGAAAAGCGTTCGCGGGCTTTTGCACTCTATGGCCTTGGCATTCCACTGGGGACTCTGATCGGGTTGATGTTAGGCGGTTTTCTGGTCGACCTAGTTGGCTGGCGGTGGTCTTTCGTAATTGTCGGCGCTCCCGGCATCGTTTTGGCGTTATTCATTTATCTGTTTATGAGTGAACCCCGCCGGACGGACGATAATCCGGACGAAAAGCAGGCGGACCAACCCTCGCTTGTCGAAAATGTCCGCGTGATCTGGAAGACGCCAGCATTGATGTGGTTGGCGGCGGCGACGGCGTTGATGGGCTTTTTTGTACTGGGACTGCCCAGCTGGATGGGTGTCTATCTTATCCGCATCCTCGATATGACGCCGACTCATGCCGGTTTGCTTCTTGGGCTGACATTAGGCATCGGCGGCGGGCTTGGTACTTATTTTGGCGGCGTGCTCGCTGATCGGTTAAGCGCCTCCGATCCAGGTCGTGCGCTGCTTGTTCCGGCCGTGGGCCTGCTGCTGGGCGTGCCGTCCGCGCTCATCGCATTTTTAAGTTCGGACTGGCGGGTATTTGCAGGGGTCTACTGGATCGCCGTTATTGGATCTGCGGTCTATTTCGGCCCGTTATTTTCGATGATACAACTTCTCGTGAAAAAGAACTATCGCGCAACGACAATGGTTGTCATGATGCTTGCTGCCAATCTTATTGGCGCCGGTTTGGGGCCGTTTCTGATCGGGCTGGGCTCTGATATCCTAAACTCTCGATATGGAGAAAACAGTCTTCGCATTGCATTGATTATCGGCCAGCTAACGGCAGTCCTGCCGGCATTTTGCTATTACAAAGCCAGAGTGTTGGCCGGCGATGCGATAAACAGAGTATTGGCCGACGAGGCGATAAGCAGAGTACGGCAAAGTCCCTAGCGATTAGTGCGGAAAGGTTTTCGATGTATTGAGCACTGCTTGAATAGCGGCGTCGCGTTGAGCCAATGATAACTGAATATTCGGCATACGAGTCCCTTTAAAGTCGGTTGTCCAAATGGATGTAAAGCAGTTGCAATGTTTTGTTTCGGCGGTTGAAGTTGGCAACTTCACTCGCGCCAGTGAGCAAATGAATATCGCGCAGTCTGCTTTTAGCCGCCATATCAGCAATCTGGAAGCTGAAATCGGCGTCGAACTGTTCGTGAGGAAAGGCCGCGGCGTTGAACCGTCTCCTGACGGGATTATTGTCTACGAGCGCGCCCGCAAACTGTTGTCGGATTTTCGTGCTTTTTCCCGTGATATATCCGCCCAAAAGCGTGCGCCAGAAGCTCGCATGATTTCCCTGTCCGCCCATGGCGGCGTAGGTCCACTCTTTCTTTCCCGTGTCGCGCGCGGCATGAAACGTTCTGATGATCATGTGCGGTTTCAATTGAAGGAGGGATTGTCGGAGCATATTGAGAAATGCGTCTCTGCTGGCCAATGTGACATTGGCGTCGTCCTCAGGCGGACAGGTTTTCGCGTTGAGCGCTCCGAACTAGAAACTGTCAAGCTCGCTGAAGACAGTCTATTTGCAATAACTGCATCGGAAGAAGGTAATCTGATTGGCGAAACCTGGCCCGCAAGTTTGACACTCAACCATCCCCTGGTTTTCCCCCCGAGCGGTTGTATTGAGCGCGCTTCTTATGAGCGGTGGGCGCGCCGACAAGACGTCGTGTTGAATGTTGCCGGTGAAGCGGCATGCGTTGCAACGCGGATTGAATTGGCGCGCCATATTGGGGGTGCGTGCCTGTTGCCGGGGATCGGGCTTGCCGATCTCTTGCAAGGGGGCAACTGGCGCGTTCATCGGATCGAGCATGACGATTATTACTGCGGTATCGAGTGGTTTGTCATATTCCGCCGAACGGGCGGCGATCATTTGATTAGCGCCGTTGTAGACGAGATACGTTTGCAGGCTGCAAAGCTACAGGGGCGCAGCGTGGAATCCTTTGCATATGCGATTTAGGTTTTGTCGTGCCAGAATCCTCGCAATGGCGCCCGGCTCGCTATTTGCGCATGTCAATTTTAGAAATCAGTGAAATCTGAAGAGGATGAAATGAAGGATTTCGTCATTCCTGCCCGCAAGGCGCCGCCGCCCTCAACAATTAGCCCGGAAGCGCGACAAACTCTTGTGGCGGATGGACCTCTAACGGAGGTTATCTTTGGTGAGCCGGAACCCGATCCGAAAGATAAGGAGGCCTGGCGCCGTCGGGGTGAGATGATCGAAAGCAAAGGAGCAGCTTTGCTTGAGAAAACGGCTGATAGCTATCCGTGTACAGCGCAGTATCATGCGTTGAAAAATGCAGGTTATTACGAAATAACGCCGAAAAGCATGCGCCCCGAGATGAGTGACTGCGTTTTCCTTTTCCTGCATCCGGGCGGTTATGTGGCCGGCGGTGGTGTGAATGCAAGCTATATGGCAATGCCGTTTGCAGACCGATTAGGGATCAAAACATTCTCACTCGACTACCGTATGCCGCCCGATAACCCTTTTCCTGCGGGATTACACGACGCCGTCGAAGCCTATGAGGAGCTATTGAAAATATATGCGCCAAAAAAAATAATTGTTGGGGGGCGATCTGCGGGCGGCGGTTTGGCGGCGGCGGTCATATTGAAGGCCCGCGACATGGGGCTACCTTTGCCTGCGGCAAGCATTCTGCAAACGCCGGAAGCGGACCTGACTGAATCGGGCGATACCTTTGAGACAAACCTCGGCGTTGATAACTTTCTGCGTCGCTTGACGAATTCGATCGCTTTATACGCAGACGGTCATGATCTTCGCGATCCTTATTTGTCGCCATTGTTCGGAGACTTCAACCTCGGCTTTCCGCCGACGATTTTGACATCCGGCACGCGCGATCTTTTTCTTTCAAATACGGTATTGATGCACCGCGCCTTGCGGCGCGCGGGCATCGAAGCTGAATTGCACGTTTGGGAGGCCATGGGACATGGCGGCTTCTTCGGTCTCGCCCCGGAAGATGAAGAAGTGTGGGGGGAATTGCGGCAGTTCGTCAGTCGTCACAGCGCCTGTCAGTAAAGGGGCGTTGCGCCGCCGTTCAAGCCACTGGCCTTGTGATCATCTAGCGCGACTGTTTGGGCGTTATGGTGCGTCTTGCGTGGTGAGAGCAGTTGGTCCCGTTTACCAGCGGGCGGTTGCAGGCCTTTATTTGGGGCGAGACAAAGCCATTATGAAACGACGAGAAAGGGTCAGGGTCGGGGTGGGTAGTGTTCAATAGACGAAAATTTGTGCCTAAGCGTTTCTTCTCTGGGCGGCGCGCAGGCACGGCGGACTATAGCGTTGCTTTCGCTGAAAAAGCGCAACATTCTACGGCCATAGAAACGGAAATATATGATCGCTCACGAGAGTATCACCGAAGCGCGCCTCAAGGGAAAATGGCCACAGCGACGACGAAACCGCTTGTCACGCAAGACGATCTCGCCCTGGCTTATTCGCCCGGCGTCGCCGGACCCTGTCTTGATATCGCGCGCGAGCGAGAGACAATTTGGAGCCTAACAAATAAAGGCAATACAATTGCGGTCATCTCGAATGGAACAGCCGTCTTAGGACTCGGCGATCTAGGTGCTCACGCCGGCAAACCTGTAACGGAAGGAAAAGCCGCCTTATTTAAGGCTTTTGCCGGCGTTGATGCGGTCGACATATGTATCGACGAACGTGATCCGTCTAAACTAGCCGACATCATCACTGCGCTCGCTCCAAGTTTTGGGGGCATAAATCTCGAAGACATAAAAGCGCCAGACTGCTTTCTGGTTGAGGAGTTGTGTCGAACGCGAATGGATATACCCGTATTCCATGACGACCAGCATGGTACGGCTACGGTTGTATTGGCGGGCCTCATTAATGCGCTAGAATTGACGGGCAGGAATCTCGAAAGCTCTCGGATCGTCGTTTCCGGCGCCGGGGCGGCGGCAATTGCGACATTAGATTTGCTCGTTGCATCAGGCACAGACAAAGAAAATATACTTATGTTTGACAGCCGCGGCTTGGTTTCACGCTCTCGTAAAAAACTAGAAGTTCGGCGCGGCGTTTATGCAGCAGGGCCCCGAGCGCCGAATACGTTAGAGGCGGCGTTGGTCGGCGCAGATATCTTTTTAGGCATGTCCCAAGCCGGTCTGCTTAATCCGGAATGGATCAAGTCGATGGCGCCGACGCCGATCATTTTCGCGCTCTCCAATCCGGAGCCAGAGGTCTGGCCGGAGCACGTGCTGGAAGCCGTTCCAGATGCGATTATCGCTACGGGGCGATCGGATTATCCAAATCAAGTCAATAATGTTTTGTGCTTTCCCTTTCTGTTCCGTGGAGCGCTGGACGTCAGAGCGTCGAAAATAACACGCGGCATGATGCGAGCTACTGCGGAAACAATTGCAGAACTCGCCCGAACGCTCCCCGGAGAGGAAGTCGTCGAGGCTTATCCGAAAGCGGACTTTGCGTTTGGACCAAATCACATTTTGCCGAAACCGCTGGACCGACGATTGGCGGAGGTGACGCCGCATGCTGTCGCAGAAGCCGCTAAGGTTGACGGCGTTGCGCTGTTAAAACGAGAAGAAAAGAACCTCACTGCGTCTGAATACCAACCGGCATACAAAAAAGGGATGCCTGGGTTTCCAGGTAGGCGTGAGGCCGGAGCAGGATACAGTCAAACCTTCGACAAAGACCATGGACGCGAACGAGGCTGGGCGTATCGCTGTGGGTCGGCCTAGGCGGTTTGTGGCTCCATTTTTGGCAACACGACGGCCTCTACGCTTTGGCGCGCCACAGGCCCAATCGTGAATGCGTCAGGGGATAATAGTTGGAATCGGTTCCTGAGCGATACGATTTGAGCATCAACAGGCTCTTCCAACACACCGGCGGCAAGCACTTAGTGCGCCGTTGTTTCGTCATGTTCCTTTAAAGCAGCTCGCTCGTCACGTGCGTAGGAGCGGGGGGAAGCGCCCATGATCCGCTTAAAGGCGCTGCTGAAAGCGCTTTCGGAACGATATCCGGCCATTTCGGCTGCCTGCGCCAGCGGCATTGCATTCATCACAATGCGATCTGCTGCCAACAACATTCTCCAGCGGGCGATGTAGCTCATCGGCGTCTCGCCGACCGTATCTCGGAAACACTTGGCGAAGGCGGAGCGCGAAATGCCGGCTTGCCGCGCCAACGTTTCTAGCGTCCAACGTTTGGCCGGGGCGGCATGGAACGCCGCCAACGCCGAACTGAGGCGAGCATCGGCCAAAGCATAAAACCAGCCCGTTCCTGTGCCTAAAAGCGGGGCTTCCAGATAGATCCTCAGCGCATGCACAAGCATCATATGAGCTAGGTGCTCGGCCATCAGCGTCGCGCCCGGCCGGTTGCTTGCCATCTCCTTGATCATCTGCTCGACGGAATAGCGTAGGCCTGTGCGGTCCGCTTCACTCTGCACATGAAAGACGGGCGGAAGGCTCTTGATCAGAATGTCAGCTTGCGGCTTTTGTACAGCGAAACGGCTGCCGACGAGAAATGCTTCGCCGCCGCCGTTTAGAGTGACGACGTTGTCACCACTGGCAGGCGGAAAGAGTTCTGTGGCGCATATAGGGGGCGCTTCGAGGCTGCTTGCGAGACGAAAATCTTGTCCGGAAGGCAGGATAAATGCGTCTCCGGCCTCTAGTCGAACGGACGGGATGCCATCGACGGCCAGCCAGCAGGCGCCGGAGGTCAATGCGTAACATTTGAGTACGCCATGTTGCTTTTCGAATGTAACGCACCAATCGCCGGCCGCATCGAGAGAGGCCGAGACATAGCTACGCGGCCGAAGCAGCGCCAGAATGTCGGAAAGCGGATCTATAGTAACGACACCATTTTTGGACGATTGAGCAAGAAATATGCACTAATAATGATGTATCGCGTAAAACGCATCCCCTATCTATTTCTCCAGACCTCATATTACGATTTATAGCCGGGGAGATAAAAATGCGTGTTTTCGTTACAGGTGCATCCGGTTTCATAGGATCTGCAGTCGTTCGAGAACTCCTTGACGCTGGACATAGTGTTCTGGGGTTGGCGCGCTCCGACAAAGCCGCCAACGCGCTGAACGAGATGGGCGCTGACGCTCACCAGGGCGACCTTGAGGATCTCGAAAGCCTGCGGTCCGGCGCCGCCAATGCGGACGCCGTCATTCACCTGGGTTTCAACCACGACTTTTCCAAATTTATTGAAAGCTGCCTACATGATGGCCGCGTGGTCGATGTACTCGGATCAGAGCTCGCGGGTAGTGATCGCATGCTGCTGGTGACCTCTGGCGTAGCGATCTTGCCCCAGCAAAAAGTGACTGAGGAGACGCCTCCTCCCACCGGCGCAAACGCGCATCCTCGCGCAACGACGGAGCACGCTGTCGCCATGGTTGCCAAGAAGGGAGCGAAGGTCGCGGTCGTGCGGATTGCACCATCCGTTCATGGCGAAGGAGACAAAGGGTTTGTCTCATTCCTGACCGGCTTTGCGCGTGAGAACAATGAATCGGTCTACATTGATAAGGGTAAAAATCACTGGCCGGCTGTTTCCAGACTAGATACTGCAAGGCTTTATCGGTTGGCTCTTGAAAAAGAAGAGGGCGACGTGACTTATCACGGCGTCGCCGAGGAAGGCGTGCACTTCAAAGATATCGCGAAGGCGATAGGACGGGGCCTTGATGTTCCTGTTGTCAGCAAGACTCGCGAAAAGGCCGCAGCGCACTTCCAGTGGTTCACCGATTTTGCGGCCATGGACATCAGAGCTTCTAGCAAACGGACCCAGAAAACTCTGAGATGGCGTCCGAAAGAGCCTCGCCTGATCGCGGACATCGACAAGGGTTATTATTTTTAGGCTGACCTGCGGCGCCGAACAATGGCGCCGCATCAAGCCCTCGGAATCCGCCCGCCGGTTCCGGAAACTCTAGCTGAAAGTGGCCCATGAAGATGGGGCTGGACACGATGATGAGCTGCGTCGGACTCTGGCGGCTTTGCTGGCCAATAAGGCGGACAATGGCGCCATATCCGGAAGACTCGCTTGTGGTTTACACACCAGCCGCCGGCGCGATGGATGTGGGTTTAACCGAAGGATAAGTCTGGTTTGCTGTTTGTTAGCAGAGCGATCGAACATCCACATATTTCTTTTATCGCATCACACGAAAAGTTATTGGTTCAATCTGGACCGCGGACGCTTATGTCATTGATACGGAAAATAGAAACAAGTTCATGACAGTAAGTCTCTTAAAAAAAACATTGAATGAGCTTCTATTTCCGTAAGCACTATTGTCACACCGCCGTCAACGAGGCGTATCACCATTTTTATCGGGTTATCCAGTAGCTCTTCCAACTCACCTAACCACTTTCTTGCTTCGTCTGTTTCATTGCGCTCGAATAACACTTAAACCTAATGAACCTAAAGCGTTAGCTTGATCGCTGCCTTATCTCTCCCAAGCGTAACGAACAAGCGGCTCATCAACTGGCGTGTTCAGCACATGGTTAGAGTAGTTCGTGAGCGTTTTGTGCGCGATAATCAAAATGACTTCAAACACATTCTGCTTGGTATAACCGGCTGCGAGAAACGCCTCTACCGCCGCATCGTCAACATTACCGCGCTGATCCACCATTAACGTCGTGAAATCATGAAGGGCTTGAAGCTTTTCATCAGCATAACCACCGCCTTGCCGCGCGGTTTCAATCACGTCTTCTGGGATCTTCTCAGCCTTCGCGGCATAGGTATGCGCCGGCATACAATAGTGACAATTATTGTAATAATTTACCGCGAACCAAGCGACATGACGCTCCGGGGCGGAAAAAGACGTCTTCATCGCTTCGTCCCCAACCGCAAAGTAAGCACGCATCGCAGCTGGCGCCTCGGCGAGACCCGCGGATAAATTATTTACAAATCCATATCTTTTTTTCACCTCCATCAAGACTTCTTTGCGTTCGCCGTCGCTCTCTTCCAGCGTGTGATATTTAAAATCCACCATTTTAGAGATCCTTTCTCATAATAATTCATGAGCGCCCGATACGCCTTTGTTTTTAGGATTCAGCGCGATATTCCAGGGGAGCAATTCGTCGATTTTATTGATTGTGGTCTGCCCAATGGAAGTGATCCAATTGTATTGTTAGACTAGGCGTTTTGTATTTAGCGGCGCTTTTGTGCAGCGTCTCTCGCGAGGGGAGCGCTGCATCATTTTTAAGCTAGGAAATCTTAGCGTTCTTCGATCACAATCTTTGAGCGTTATGATGCTGCGTGCGGCGTGAGCAGGTATTTTTTACCTGTTGATCTACTGTTGCATGTATTCAGAATAGAAACGTCCAACATGTCTTTTAAGGCAACGGTATCAAGGTACCGACTTTTAAAAGCCTTATCGTAGTTGCCCACAATCCGATCTTTCATTTTCTGAGCCGTCGGCGCGTCAAGCCTGCCGATATAGTTCATCATCAAAAGGCCGGACACGCTCCAGGCCATGCCGGCAGTCCTATGAACCTCGATGGGACCTGGTTTCAAGATGCCGTAAATATAAACCTGTTTGTGGACGTTAGAGCCGTATATGTAAAACTCTTTCGGTGCATAGACGCTTTCCATGGCCTGCAGGATTGTGGACGCCATGGCACCGCCCCCAATCGCGTCAAACGCCAGAGTGGCTTCGGTTTCACGAATAGCTTTTGTCAAATCATTCACAAATGTCGGCGATTCGCTGTTGAGAATGTATTGAGCGTCAAGCACACGCAGAACTTCTTCCTGGCTTTCACGGCGGACGATATTGATCAGTGGAATGCCGTCCTCATTGCACAGTTTGACAAGCATTTGTCCCAGATTTGAGGCGGCTGCGGTATGGATGATGGCCTTGTGGCCTTCGCGGTGAAACGCGTCCAGCATACACAAAGCGGTCAAAGGATTGACAAAGCTCGACGCACAGTCGGCGGGGTCAACGCCTTCTGGAAAGATCATGCAGTCTTCAACGGAGATTTTCCGGTACTCGGCGTACATGCTTCCGCCAAATATCGCGACGGTCTTGCCGATATGATCTTTGCAGTCTTCGCCGGCGGCGACCACGGTGCCGGCTGCTTCGAGGCCGGGGCAGATAGAAAGATCCTTGCGCGGTGATAACATTTTAGCGTGTAAGTCTGATAAGGGGACCGATATCACGCGGTTCTCGCCGTCGCCTTCGATCTTTGCCTGTGTTAAGTCCGCCGGTCCCAACAACAAGGCGAGATCGGAGGGATTGATGGGCGCGGCGTCGACGCGAACAATCAGTTCATTGGGCTTTGGCTCGCCGATCGCCATTCTTTGGAAAGAAAGCTCCAGCTGTCCATCTGATGTCACTTTGGAACGAAGTTGAAGATTACTCTCTGGTGTGCTCTCAGCCATGTTGTCCCTTTCAAAAGAAGGATTCTATTGCGTACAAAAGGTGAGCGCTGAAGCGCTCAAGGCGCTATGCGCCGGCCATTTTCCGTACACGCAGACACAATTTACCCCCGCTTCAGCTATTCACTGCAAAAAGCCGATTGTAAGATGCCTATTCCTTGGGTGAGATGCTTCGATTGCATCAAATGTCGCTGGAGGATCCGGCGTTATTGTCGTGGGCGGCTGAAGATTCCGAACTGCCGGGAGACGCGGCGACGGCAAGGCCAAGAAAGGTAAGCACTATGGCTGAAGCGCCAAAAGAGACAGAGGGCCCCAAATGATCGAATGACCAGCCGCCAATAACAGCGCCGACTGCTTGCGCGGCGAAAAACGTGGCGGCGAAAAGCGACAGGGCCCTTCCTTGAGACATCGGCGCCATCTGAGTTGCGCGGACCTGCAAGATATTGTGCATCATCAAAAAGCCGAACCCAAGCACGGTCATCGCGAGTGCTGTGAGAAATAGCGAGGGCGTCAACATCAAGGTGGCAAATCCGCCGCCAAGAGAACAACCACCCAGCAAAGCGCGATGCTTTTCCGATAAATTTCGGACAAAGAATTTTACGAGCAATACAAATAAGAGTCCGCCAACGCCAAACAACGAGATCAACGCGCCGATGGCGCCGAGACCGAGCGGAAACCGGTTTTCGAGAAGCGCGGCCACATATGTAAAGCTCATATAGATCGCCATCCCTTCCACGCCGACCCCAGCTAAAACCAGCAGAACGGCGCGCCGCCGCAAGATTTGAAGAAAACCGGCAGTCTTTTTTTGGGGTGCCGTTTCATCGCGGCGGCCGATGAGGCGATAGTGAGGATGCGCCGCGCCGGCGCGGGCGAGCGCTGCCCCGGCAAGCGCAAAAACGATGGCAATGACAAAGAAGCTCAGCCTCCAATCGAAGAAAGCCCCGATCATGCCGCCGCCGAACTGACCCACCATGGCGCCCAATATGGATGCGCCGGTTAGATTGGCGATGAACACGGGGCGTTCCTGCGCACTGGTCGCCGCGCCAATCCAGGCGAGGGTCAAAGGACCGATTGCGGCCGCGACGCTGCCGGCGATCAATCGCATGGCCGTCAGCCACTCAAGCGTTGCCGCTGCGACGCAGCCCATGCTCGCAATAGCGGAGAAAAATGCCGCAAGCGTAATGACCTTGTATGGTCCGTAACGATCGCTGAGCGGACCGTAGACGAGTGTGCAGCCGCTATAGCTAAGAGCGTACGCAGTTACCGCGATGCCTGTCGCACCCATGCTTTGACCAAAATCGCCGGCGATTTTTGGCAACAGCGCATCGAGAATACGCATAGACGCCGCCCCTGCGAAAATGCCGGCGCCGAGTGCGTAGGTGACCATGCGGTTGATCGTGTCGGGCGCGGCTTGCGCGGTCATGGGCGAAATCAGTTTGTGAACGGCATGTTGAAAAATCACATAGGGAGCGTCCGCCGGCCCGCATGTCAACACGAGGGGGCGATACCAAAACAAGCATATCTATCCGGAATTAATATCTTAGCGGTGAAGGCTATATTTTGTACTTAATAGATTGAATTCGCAAAAACCGGCCCCATAAACCTCGCTTCGCAGACAGCGAGCGTAATAACGAAACATGGCGTTGGAGTCATGGACTTGAAGGAATGAAGTAACATGTCAAGAGAAGGCGCTCTTGCCAATGAGAAAGTGCGGCCGAAAGCATTCGTTCATGTTGTTTTCAAGGCCAAGCGTTTTGAAGAAATGGTGGAGTTTTACAAAAAACTCCTGAATGGCTGGGAAGTTGCGGGCGCAGAGGGACACTATTCCTTCCAGACCTATGATGAAGAACATCATCGCATCGCAATTGCGAATTTCTCCGATGCGACGGAAAGAGATCCAAAAGCCGCAGGCCTGGAACACATCGCTTATACATACGCTACATTGGGCGATCTTCTCGCCAATTATCTGCGCCTGAAAAAATTGGAAATCCTGCCTTATTGGTGCATCAATCATGGACCGACAACTTCGCTCTATTACAGCGACCCGGATGGCAACCAGATTGAAACACAAGTCGACAATTACGACACTGTCGAAGAAGGCTTGGCGTTTTTTGAAACCGATACGTTCAAGGCCAATCCGCTGGGCGTGCAGTTCGACCCGGACAAGATGGTCGACCTCTATCGTGACGGCGTTCCGGACGAAAAACTAAAGCGCCAGGGTGTCGCCCCGCGTGCGCCCGGCACTGAATATGATCCGGGCTTGTAGTGAATTCGCTCTGCAATAGGGAGAAAGATGATGACGGATGATGCAATCCGCGAGAAAATTCTGGCGCTTGAGGAACAACGCTGCAATGCGCTCACTTCCGGTGATGTTGACGCGCTTGGAGCACTGGTGGCGGATGACCTTGTGCATGTTCATGGGGACGGTCGGCTGGAAGGAAAAGACGATTATCTCAATGGCGTTAAAAACAAGTATCAATTCCACAAAATAGAGCGTGGAGACCTTTCGATCCGCAACTACGGCGATATTGTCGTTGTGGTGGGGCCGCTCAATCAGACCGTGTCCGTTAACGGCGTTGACAAGTTGAACAATATCAAGGCGGTTTCAACCCAGACCTGGGTACGCGGAGACGATGGTTGGAAACAAAGCACCTGTCATATGGGATTTTTGTCCGTATCGTAACAAAAGGGGGCAAAAATGCCGCTGGTCTATTTCAAAAACAAAGGTCAGGCCCGGCTGGGAAAGCTGTTTGGCGATCACCTTGTTGACCTGTCCGTGGCGGCGCCGCAGTTGCCGATGAATATCATTGATTTTCTTGTTGCCGGTGAAGAGGCGTTTTCGGCCTATCGCAAGGTAAAGGATAGTAAAGAAGCAAATTTGGCGCTGGACGAAGTGCGCCTGCTACCCCCCGTGCCAAATCCGGATAAGTTTCTTGGCATCGGGATGAACTATGCCGATCACGCGGCCGAGGCGAAGGAGGGCGGGGTCGAGGTGCCGCCTTATCAGTTATGGTTCAACAAGCAGGTATCTTGCGTTAACGGGCCTTATGACGATGTCGTCAAGCCGAATGTCGTGGAAATGATGGATTATGAGGGCGAACTTGCCGTCGTTATTGGAAAGAGTTGCCGGCATGTTTCCGTTGAGGATGCGCGATCCGTTATTGGCGGCTACATGGTAGCTAACGATGTTTCTGCCCGGGA
This sequence comes from Hyphococcus sp., assembly GCA_028285645.1. Classification (GTDB taxonomy): domain Bacteria; phylum Pseudomonadota; class Alphaproteobacteria; order Caulobacterales; family Parvularculaceae; genus Hyphococcus. The sequence continues at coordinate 7,283 of JANQOV010000090.1, read as the reverse complement.
TTGGCAGAAAAGGTCGCCGACCCATACGCTCGGAAAATCTTTTGATACGCATGGGCCGATTGGTCCCTGGCTTGTTCTCGATGAAGAAATAGAAGATCCGCATGCGTTGGAAATTCGTACGTTCATCAACGGGGAAGAGCGGCAGCGCGATGTCACCGGCAACATGCTCTATAATATTTTTGATCAAATTGCATATCTTTCAACGGTTATGACTTTAGAGCCGGGCGATATTCTTGCGACCGGCTCGCCTAGCGGCGTCGGCGCCGCTATGAAGCCGCCCAAACTTATCCAGGTGGGAGATGTCATGCGTGTGGAAATCGACGAAATCGGTCATATCGAAAACCGCGTCGTTGCAGAGTGATAACCGGTCGGCCGCCTGGGCGGGGCGGTGGTTTATTGTTGCGCCGTAACGCGTCGTGGCGAGCGTCTTAACGGTGTCATGCGGAAAGAACCTTTTGGATGCCGGTGAGTAATCTATGAGCAAAAGACAAAAAAAAGTTGTTATTACCTGCGCCGTGACTGGTTCGGCTCATACGCCGACCATGTCAGACGCCTTGCCGGTGACGCCTGAAGAAATAGCTGATCAATCGATTGAGGCGGTGAAAGCCGGCGCGGCGATTGTTCATTTGCACGCACGAGATCCGGAAACCGGCGCTCCCACCGGTGACCCGGACATTTATGCGCGATTCCTGCAGCGCATTCGTGGTGAGACAGATTCGGTCATCAACATTACGACCGGCGGCAGCGCGCAAATGACGGTGAAAGAGCGCCTAGAGGCGGCGGCGAAGTTTCAGCCTGAAATGTGCTCTCTCAATATGGGCTCGATCAATTTTGCTTTTTTCGGCGCGGCGCGGCGCATCGATACCTGGAAGCATTCATGGGAAGAAGCCTATGTCAAGAATTCCGACGATTATATTTTTCGCAATACGTTCCGCGACATTGCCTATATTCTAGAAACCATGAGCGATCATGGGACGAAATTTGAGCATGAATGTTATGATGTCGGCCATCTTTATAATCTCGCACACTTCGTAGATCGCGGTCTGGTTAAACCGCCCTTCTTTATTCAGCATATTTTCGGCATCCTTGGCGGTATTGGCGCCGATCTCGAAAACCTCATGGTTATGAAACAAACCGCTGACCGGTTGTTTGGCGCCGATACCTATCAATGGTCTGTCCTTGCGGCCGGTCGTCATCAGATGCCGTTCATTACCGAGGCGGCTCTGCTTGGCGGCAATGTTCGCGTGGGGCTGGAAGACAGTTTGTTTATTGAACACGGTAAGCTTGCTGTTTCCAACGCCCAGCAGGTGGCGAAGGCGGTGCGCATTCTTGCTGAAATGGGACTGGAGCCCGCAACGCCGGATGAGGCGCGCGCCATGCTCGGGCTGAAGGGTGGCGACAAGGTTGTCATATGAGCGGCGACAAGGTTCTCATTTGAGATGTTCGGCAGACGGAAAACTACGTCTTGCCGCTCGAAAATCCAACGAAGGAGGTGAGGGCATGAAAAGGCTTGCTGACAAAGTTGCCGTGATCACCGGTGCCTCTCGCGGTATTGGTCGCGCGATCGCGGAAAGCTATGCGCGCGAGGGCGCTAGAGTTGTTGTCAATTACACGTCGAATGCAGCCGCAGCGGAGGCTGTCGTTGAGACGATCAAGAATCTGGGCGGTCAAGCGCAGGCGGTGCAGGCCGACATTGTCGATGTTGCCGCACAGCGTAAATTATTTGAAGAGGCGGAGCGGATATTTGGCGGTCTTGATATCGTCGTCGCCAATGCGCATCCCGGCCTTGGTCATGGGGTGATTACACAACTCTCCGATGAAGACATTGACCAGCAGCTCGCAGTCCTCAAAAGCTATGTGATTGCATTGCAGGAGGCCGGACGGCGCGTACGCGATGGCGGCGTCATCATTACAGTGTCATCTGCAGCGACTCGGGTTGCTTTGCCGGATGTCGGTCTTTACGCATCTGTCAAGCTGGCGATTGAGCAATTATCGCGCGCATTGTCCCGGGAGCTGGCGCCGCGGGGCGTGCGTGTTCTATCGCTGGCGCCAGGCCTGACCCGAACTGATCGCATGATTGGCACCAATATTGATGCGATCAAGAATGCGGTTCAACCGAAGCCGTCCACGCCCTTCGACCCGCCGGCCGAGGCTGACGTTATCGCCGACGCCGCAGTTTTCTTGGCGTCAAATGAGGCGCGCTGGGTCAACACCTCGACGCTGCATGTGAATGGCGGCGCGGCATACGCGCAATAGGCCCAACTATCGCAAAGATAGATAGAAACTAATGCTTAAATTATATCACAATGATATGTCCGTATGCGCTCAAAAAGTTCGGGTGGCGCTAGCGGAACTTGGGCTGGAGTGGGAGAGCCGACATCTGAAACTGCGGGGTGACGAACAGTTGCGTCCCGAATATCTTCGGATCAACCCGAAAGGACAGGTGCCTGCGCTTGTTGATGGCGATATCGTCATCGTCGAATCGACTGTGATTAATGAATATCTGGCGGATGCTTATGAAGGCGGCTTTTTGCTGCCGGAAACCGCTTCTGCGCGCGCGAAAATGCGCTGGTGGACCCGCCAGCTTGACGATGATGTCCACACGTCGATTGGCGTGATCAGTCAGTCGATCGCATTTATGCATCAATATCTGGAAAACACGCCGGAAGAGCTAAAACATATTCTCAAGTCTATCCCAGAGGAAGCGCGTCGCGAGATTAAACGTAAAGTTTTCGCGACGGGCCTTGAGAACCCCGATCTCCCGATTGCAGTGCGGCGCATCGACCATCTGTTCGATGATCTTGAAGCCGCCTTGATGGCGCAAGATTGGCTGGCTGGAGATCGTTTTTCACTCGCGGATCTTGGACTCTTTCCTTATGTCTTGCGTATCAAGCATTTGAACCAGCCTTATATGTTCGACGATCGGCCAAATCTGGTAGTTTGGCTGGAAAAGCTGGAGGCGCGTCCAAGCTTTGCTGAAGGAATTGGCGGCTGGCTGAACGAGAACTACTTATCCTTAATGGAGAAAACGGGCGCGGAAGCCCGCTCGCTTATTGTGCAAATGCGAAACTCTCCGCAGTAACTATTTTTTTTAGGCTTAAGACTAATAGATGTTTCTCTCCGGAAGCAGATAGCAATTTCTCTGATGCTCAAATAGCATCCAAGTTCGAATTTTGCATCTGTTTCTCACTCGCCCAGGCTTTAGAACATAAGGTTCAAGAAGCGTTAAAAGCTTCAAATGTTGTGCAGGGAGAGTGAAAGCCAATGAACAATAGCCGGACAGGTGATTTTTCGTTGGGGTCTTCAATCAACGATCTGCATTTGGTCCTTTATGGGTGGTTTCTCATCTTGTTGTGAGGAATTGAGCCAATTTGAAAAATTGGCGTGCCTGCGCGGATAAAGTACGGGAGGGAAATACAACAATGAAATATGCTCAAAATATTTCAGGTGAAAGTTCCGCTTTTCGGCAGAGCTTTTCTCGCCGCCTAGCGAAAAATAAACTGAATACGGTTTTGTCATCGATCCTGGCGGCTGGCGCCGTAACCGCCGCCGCTACGCCATCCGCATATGCGCAAGACGGCGAGCAGGCAAGGGACGTTATTACGGTTACAGCCCAAAAACGCGAAGAAAGCGTTCAGGACGTTCCGATCGCTATTAGCGTTGTCAATTCAGCGCAGATCGCAAGTTCAGGCATCAACGAAATGACTGAGCTCGGCGTGTTGGTGCCAGGGCTAAACATTATTCATACTGTTGGCACTCTCTTGCCGTCGATACGCGGCGTTTCGGCGTCATTGAATGTCGTAGAAAACCCCACCGCGCTTTATATTGACGGAGTTTATTTGCCGAACCCACGAGAAGGCATGCGTGAGCTCGCCGATATAGAGCAAATTGCGGTGTTGAAGGGGCCGCAAGGGACGCTATTTGGCCGCAACGCGACAGCAGGCGTTATCCAGATTACGACCAAGGCGCCGCAATTTGAACCGGCAGCGGAGATCACGCTCGGCTACGATAATTTCGAAACATTTCGCGCGAGCGGCTACTTCACTGCAGGGCTGAGCGACAATCTTGCAGCCAGCTTTGCAGTTGTCTACGCGGATCAGGGCGAGGGATTCGGGGAAAGCTTGTCTTCAGGCTTTGATATTCAACAGCTGCGGAAAAACCTGTCGCTGCGCGGCAAGTTGTTGTTCCAGCCAACCGAGCGCACAGAGATTACCCTTATCGGGGAGTATCTCGACCGCGAAGATTCTGGCGCCAACTACATTCCTTATGAGGGAACGACGTTTGCTTACCCGGGTTTCGGACCGATTACAGATCCTCGCGACACTTATGCCGGGACGGAAGGCTGGAATGCTTTTGAAAACAAAGCCGTTAGCCTTCAGATTGATCATGATCTTGACTTCGCGAAGCTGGTTTCCATTACAGCTTATCGTAAAGGCGGGGGCGGCTTCCGCTTTGACTTTGACAACGTTGAGGAGAATTACGTCCGGAGTACGGGAGGCTGGGATAACGAAAGCATTACTCAGGAACTGCAGCTTATTTCACCCAGCGGCGGTCGGCTGCAGTGGGTCGCGGGCGTTTATTATTTTCACAATGACCAGGCCTACCCGTTTTTCCCTCGCGAGATAAATGGGTTCCCGCCGCTGGCCTTTTTGTCGCTGATCGATGTCGACTCGTCGGAGGTTTCTGAATCGATTGCGCCTTTTGTGCAAATGGATTTCGAATTGTTTCCCAGCACGACATTTACTGCTGGCGCCCGCTTCACCCATGAAACGCGCGAACTATTCGGTGAAGGAACGGTCGTTCTGGCGTCCGGCCCTGTCATCACGCAGCCCTTGGTATCGCCGAGTAAGATTGAGATCAACAAGCCGACCTGGCGGTTTGCGCTCAATCATAAATTTACGGACGATATATCGGCTTATATCTCCTACAATCGCGGTCTTAAGAGCGGCGGCTTTAACATTGGCGCGGTGCAAGTGCCCGGTTACTTGCCTGAAATTCTTGATGCCTATGAGGTGGGGGTTAAGTCTCGGCTGATGGATGGTCGGGTGTTGCTTAACCTTGGCGGCTTCTACTATGAGTACGAGAACCTTCAGGTCATCACGTTCGATACAGGCACACAGCCGTTCATTAAGAACGGCGCCGCGGCCGAAATGTACGGTTTTGAAGCGGATTTTCAGGCTTCTCTGACTGAGGAGCTGACATTTGGCGGCGGCTTGTCGCTGGTCCATTCCGAGTTCACCGACTACCCGAACGCGCTTATAACAACGCCAAATCCGGCTGGGGGCGCGATCTTTTCATCAGGCAGCGCAGCCGGAAATAGGCTCCCCTATGCGCAAGAAGTTGTCGGGAATTTTGTGATTGATTACAGGAAACCGATTGGGGACGTCGTCGCCAATCTCAATGTGACCGGCGCCTATAACGGAGATTTCTTCTTCGAGCCGGACAACTTTGTTCATCAGCCGTCGTACCTCATGCTCAACAGCTCGTTGCGCATATCGGACCCGGATGATCGTCTTAGCTTGACATTTGGCGTTAGCAATATCCTTGATAAGGACGTTATCACGCGCAATCTGACGTTCGAATACGCATATTTGGTGGAGTACGGAGGAGCGCCGCGTATCTATTCGGTAAGGGCGGGCGTGCGTTTCTAGAGCTCTAACACGCCCGTGAATTTGAACGGCGGCTTGGCTGACGTATAACAGCTAGCACGCGCGAACAACCAAGAAGAGCCGTGATTAGTGGCGTCATTAATTGCGGTTCTTTTTGTTTTTTAAGATTTCAAGCCGTTGCAGGCCATGAGGCCTTGCGCTTCCCGGACCGCAGCGGTGATAACATCTTGGTCGCTGTCGGCGCCTTGGAACCAACATGAGCGAATTGCCGGCACAGGAGGGTGATAATGGAACTAACGCTTGATTTAGCCCGTGATGCAGCAAAGCGGCTCAGCGAGGCAAAAACATACGGTCACTTTGTCGGCGGCGAATGGATTGACGGTGACAGCGGAGAAACCATTGCGCTGGAAAATCCGGCGACCCGGGAAGTTTTGGCCCGCATACAGGCCGGCGGCGGTGCTGATGTGGATAGAGCCGTGGCGGCGGCGCATGCGGCGTTTCCCGCCTGGTCCCAGTCCTCTCCGGGCGAGCGTCAAAACTTGTTGCGCGCGCTCGCGCAAAAGATTCGTGAGCGCCAGTTTGACTATGCGATGATGGAAGTGCTCAACAATGGCAAGCCCATCACAGACGCCTTTACGCACGATATTGCCGGTGCCATCGGCCAGTTTGAGTATTTTGCAGGAACGGCGTTCCATATTCACGGCCAGACATTCGACTTCGCCGACTCGACTGTGATCGTTCACAGAGAGCCGATTGGGGTCGTTGCGCAGATCATTCCATGGAATGTGCCGCTCCTGATGGCGGCTTTCAAACTTGCGCCGGCTTTGGCGGCTGGTTGCACCGTGGTTTTGAAACCTGCGGAAGTCGCTTGTTTGTCGGTCTTGGAGTTCATCAACGACATCGCTGATATTGTCCCGCCGGGAGTCATTAATCTTGTCACGGGCTATGGCGCTGATGTTGGCGAGCCTTTGGTGACGCATCCCAACGTTAGAAAAGTTGCATTCACCGGTTCGCGGCCGACTGCGCAGAAAATCATGCGGTATTCCTCTGCGAACATCATTCCGCAGACGTTGGAACTGGGGGGCAAGTCAGCCAATATTGTCTGCGAAGACGCCGATATTGAAGCTGCGGCGCAATCCGCCGTCATCACAACGGTTTTCAACAAAGGGGAAGTGTGCGCGGCGGGAACTCGGGTTTTTGTTCATCAATCCGTAGAAGATCAATTCATTGAAGCGTTTCAGCGCCGCCTTCAGACGGTTCGTCAAGGCGATCCTATAGATCCGTCAACGCAGTTAGGGGCAATGGCGTCGAAAGTGCAATTTGATAAGGTGATGGGTTATCTTGAAATCGGCGCCAAAGAGGGCGCCCGCGCTGTTGTTGGCGGCGGCGCGGCGGCCATACCGGGGCTGGATAACGGCTATTTTATTGAACCTACGATTTTTTCCGATGTTCGTAACGAGATGCGTATCGCGCAGGAAGAGATTTTCGGCCCCGTGACGTCCGTCATTCGCTGGAGTGATGAAGAAGAGATGCTACGGCTCGTCAATGATACTGAGTACGGTCTTGCCGGCGGCGTCTGGACGCAAAACCTGACGCGCGCGCACCGTATCGCGCGCGGCATGGAAACCGGCGTCATCTGGATCAATAAATATTACAACTTCAAGCCTGGCATGC
>JANQOV010000129.1 GCA_028285645.1 Hyphococcus sp. | reverse complement strand
CGCAAGGCCTTCATGCTCGCCGAACCAGATCTCGCGGCCATCGGTTTCGACAATGAGTTTTGATCCTTTCGGCGCGCCCAGCGCTTCAAGGCGGCGGATGATCGCCATCAGCGTTTCGTCGGAACTGTTGGCGACGCAGACTTCTAGATCGCAATACTCAATGCCGGCTGGTTCATCGGCGAGCTGCGTGCCGCCGCCTGTCACTTCGCCGATGCCTGCGGTGCTGATCGTATCGTTCAGCGGGTCCTCGAAATATTCGCCCCGATCCATGGGCTGCACGCGGGCATTAAGCCGCACGGTCAGATATTCGCCCTCAAATTCCGGATTTGCTTGCGCAGCGCCCTTTTGGCCGCCGAATTTCAGTCCAAACATTGATATCGCCCCCGTTCATGCGGCGTTCGCCGCGGCGATGGGGAGCCTCCGCTGAAAGGGCAAAGAAATCGTAAGGGGGAAAGATTGCTTTCTAACGAAACAACAGAATGGCGGCGACGGCTAATGCGGCAAAGCCCGCAAACCAGAGCGCTGCGCCGCCACGCCCTGCTCGCTGGGCTTTCGACTGCGAAAGGCTTGTCCCAATATGAGATGCGCCGTCGGCGCGTGCGTCGTTAATCTGCTCTGCAGCTTTCGCGATCTGCTCCACATAGTCTGGCAGGCGCGGCGCGATATCGATGGCTTTCTCTGTTGCCCGCCGAAGCTTTTGCGCCTGGGCCTGGGGGCCGATTGCGATGTTGAGATAAGTTTTGACCGCAGGCGTCGCCGCCTCCCACATGTTGATTTCAGGATCGAGCATGCGCGCAACGCCTTCGACGGTCACCATGGTGCGCTGTAGGAGCACCAGCTCGGGCCGAAGGTGCATATCAAAGAGATCGGTGACGTCGAAGAGCTGTTGCAAGACCCGCGACATATCAACATTGGCGGCGTTGCGTCCGTAGAGCGGCTCGCCAACCGCGCGCAGGGCCTGCGCAAAGGCTTCAACAGAATGGCCGGACGGCACATAGCCAGCCTCAAAATGCACTTCCGCCGTACGCCGATAATTGCGGCTGATAAACCCGTAGATGATTTCAGCAAAAGTGCGCCGCGTATCTTCTTCGAGGCGGCCCATGATGCCGAAATCGATCAGCGCCAAGCGCCCTTCCTTGTCGACGATGAGATTGCCCTGGTGCATGTCGGCGTGAAAAAAACCGTGATGCAGCGCTTGCGTTAAAAAAACGCCGATCACCAGTTTCGCCATTTCCTGACGGTTAACGCCGCGCGCTTCAATGGCGGCGATATCCCCCAGCGGCGTTCCGTCAATCCACTCAACAGTGAGAACACGCCGCGCCGTCAGCGGCCAGATGATTTCCGGGATGCGTACGCCTTCGAAGTTTTTAAGGTTCTCCGCCATTTCGGAAGCAGCGCCAGCTTCAAGCCGCAAATCAAGTTCAATGGCGGCAGCGGCTTTTAAGGTCTCGACGAACTTTACCGGCTCCATGCGGGCGGCGGCGCTTAAAATCCCTTCAATGAGGCTTGCAGCGCGCCCAAAGGCTCTGAACTCTAGTGCTGCTTTTCTTTCAATTTCCGGGCGGAGGATTTTGACCGCAACGACCGCCCCTGATTTCAAGGTCGCGCGATGGGCTTGTGCGATTGACGCAGCGGCGATGGGTTCTGAAAAGGATGCGAAGAGCTCGTCGACCGGCTTGCCGAAAGCGGTTTCAATTTCCCGGCGCGCTTCAGCGTCGCTAAAGGGGGGCATCTTATCCTGAAGTCGTCCAAGATCCTCGGCCAGTTGAAAACCGATAATGTCGGGCCGCGTCGCCATGAACTGACCGAGTTTAACGTAGGCGGGCCCGAGTTTTTCGAAGGCGTGCGCGAGGCGCTCGCCGGGCCGTTCATTGCGGCCGCGCGCGCCGACGCGCGACAGCGCGCCAAACCAGCGCAATATCGGCGGCAGGTAATGAGCGAATTCTCGTGGTATCAGCGCATCATGGCGCGACAGTGTCCATCCGGCGCGGATAAGGCGGGCGTAATCTGCGATCGCGGTGAACATGGAACGCCGCCTTTTCCGCCTTAAATCCGCCGGGCCATATGCAGGGCCGCAACGCCGCCGGTGAGGTTTTCATAAGCAACCCGCGCAAAGCCGGCCGCGCGGATGCGATTTGCAAAGTCTTCCTGTGCGGGAAACTCTCTGATCGATTCAATAAGATATTGATAAGCATCGCGATCGCCCGTCACCCTGTCGCCGAGCCAGGGAATGACGCGAAACGAATAGGCGTCATATATTTTCTGCAATCCTTCCGTAATCGGATGAGAAAACTCAAGGCAGATAAATCGTCCGCCCGGCCTTAAAACCCGCCGCGCTTCCGTAAGCGCTTTATTCATGTGGGTGACGTTGCGAATGCCAAATGCAATCGTATAGGCGTCGACCGATCGGTCGGCGAGGGGTAAGGCTTCCGCATCGCCGCAAATACGGGCAAGACCTTCGACCGTGGCGGTTTTCTCAATGCCCGCTTGCAGCATTTCAAAATTGATGTCGCAGACAATTGCGCGCGCGGGTTGTGTCGTGCGCGCGTTTTTGCGGGTAGCGGCGCGTTTGAGGAAGCCAAGGGCGATGTCTCCAGTGCCGCCGGCGACATCAAGCAGCGCTTCGCCTGGCTGCGGCGCCAGGCGGTCAAGCAAGGCTGATTTCCAGAGCCGGTGCACGCCGCCTGACATCAGATCGTTCATCAGGTCATAGCGGCCGGCGACATTGTCGAAGACATCGCGCACCAGATGCGCCTTGTCCTCGGTTTTCACCGTCCGGAATCCGAATGAGGTCTCCGTGTTCTTTTCGCCAGTCATGCCTTTTGTCTATCGAAAGGCGATTATAGAAAGAAGCGGCTTGACGCCGCACGGCCCTTTTGACAGTGTTAAGCTACTGAATTCGCAAATTTTTTCGCGAAAACGCGCGGGCGGGCGCTGCGCTTCCGGAGGCTAGCGGCGCTGAATTGAGAAACCGTCGAGGGGAAAATGATCAAGTCAGAGCTGGTCCAGAAACTCGCCGATGAAAATCCAAACCTGTTTCATCGGGATGTGGAGCGCATTGTTTCAATCGTATTCGATGAAATGACAGACGCGCTGGCGCGGGGCGACCGCGTTGAGTTACGAGGCTTTGGGGCGTTTTCAGTCAAGCACCGGCAAGCGCGCATCGGCCGTAATCCGCGCAGCGGCGAAGCCGTGCAGATCGAAGAGAAATGGTCCCCCTTCTTCAAGGCCGGGAAAGAATTGCGCGATCGGCTCAATCAGGAGGGGCGGTTTTCTGAAGGCGCCGCTGGCGCGCCTCTCGACGACCGTTCCTGAGTCTCGGTAAAGCACTTCGGCTTTTCCTGTTGGCGCATCGGCGGGTGGTGCGCGCCATGTGTGTTGATGCTTTAAAATCATGAGCAATCCGGCGCTGCAAACACTCCTCGAAGATCTGCCGTCTGACCGCAGCGTCCTTCCGCACCAGTATAATGTTCAGGCCGACCAGCTCTTGCTGGTGCGCCTGGACCCTGCCGCGCAAGAAGCAGCGAGTTTTCTCGACGAACGCGTGCTTGCGCCTGACACCAAAGGCGCCTGGTTCGATTGGAGCCGCATGGAAGCGGTTGCGTCAAAGCTCGCCGAACAGCACCCGCGCTACATTTTCCATATGGGCCATTGCGGCTCGACGCTTTTGTCCCGCCTCCTTGCCGCCGCGGCGGATATGGTTGCGTTGCGCGAGCCGTTGCCGCTGCGAACCTTGGCTTTTGACGCCGCAGAAGGGGCCGGCGCGTTTTTGAATAAAGAAGGGTTCGCGCAGCGGCTTGGCATTTTGGAACGCTGTTGGGCGCGGGGGGACAGGCCTGCCCTGGTCAAGGCGACAAGCATGTGCACGGGCCTTGCGCAGCGCACCGGTTCTTCATTTCCATCGCTCTTTTTGTATCAAACCCCTGAGATCCATCTCGCCGCGCTGATGGCGGCGACAAGCGCATCGGTGAGCCTTAAAGGGTTTGCACAAATGCGCCATCGCCGGTTGCGTCAGCATTACGATGCGCCGCCCTTGGCGGGTTCAACGCTTGGTGAGCTGGCGGCGCAAGCCTGGCTTGCAGAAGCCCTCGACGCCGCCGAAGCGCATCAAGCAGACCGAATGACGTTCTTGAATTTCGAAACGTTCCTGAAGGACCCGGCTGAATCTTTGAAGCGAGTTTGCAAAACTTTCGGTGTCAGCGCGACGCCGCAAAAGATTGCTGAAACGCTTTCCGGGCCGATCATGAAAACCTACTCAAAAGCGCCGGATCACGCGTTTAGCCCGTCTGACCGCGCGCAACGATTAGCGGAAGCAAGAAAGACGCGCGTAGACGAGATCGCCAAAGGGCTCGCATGGCTGGAACAGGCGGGGAAAGACGACGCGGGCGCCGCCGCTGCGGTGGGCATGTTTTCCGCTTAGCTCGACCATAGTCTGTGCAAACGGTTCTTCACATGACTAAGGCGAATGCGGTTTTCCCAGGACATGTTGAAGCCTTCGAGTGCCTCAACTTCGCCGAGCTCATAGACCATATAACGCTTTGCTTCGTCGACAATCTGGCTTTCGATGAAGGTGATGGCGACCAGACGCTCGCCGCGGGTGACAGGCGCGACTTCGTGAAGGGTCGTTGACGGATAAAGCACGGCCGATCCCGGCTCGCCTTTTATCTTCAAGGGCTTGGCGCCAAGGTGAATGGTCAGCTCGCCGCCATCATAGGTCGACGGGTCAGCGAGAAAGATCGTGCACGACACATCGGATCGCAGGGGTGTGGGCTGCAACGGCAAAAACGGCGAGTCCGAATGCGTGCCATATTGCATGCCCGGCGCATATCGGCAGAGCAGCGGCGGCGCGACGCGCTTGAACAGCGTGAAATTGCGAAATTCCTCTGAATGAAACAGCGCATCCGCAAGGATTTTCGAGGACTGTTGGAACGCGGATGTATTTGAGTCGATTTGCAGGTTCTTTTTGGTTTGATTGTGCGGATTGGTGATCCGGCCGTCGACAAAGGTCGCGCCTTGCGCAATCTGGCGGACCTGGGCGAGTTGCTGCGCATTCAGCAGATTGTGAATCTCGATAAAAATCTTCAACGCTCCTTCGGGTGGAAAACACGCTTCCATCGCCCGCCCGGCTTTGGCGCGGCGGACAAATGACCTTATCGCAAGAAAAATGCGAATTGGAAAAATCCATGCTATCATAGGGGGAATGCCGCTTAGGGCACAACGCGGATGAGAAGCGAGAGGGAATTGATGCGCAAATGGCTAGGCCGCATTTTGTGGATTCCGGTCTTTGTCGTGGCGGTGCTGTTTTTGGTCGCCAACCGTCACCCGGTGGCTGTCAGCCTTGACCCGTTTTCAGCGACAGCGCCGGCGGTGACGACGCCTGCGCTGCCGTTGTGGTTGTGGCTGATGCTGATGTTGTTTGTGGGCTTCGGCGCCGGCGCTGCGGGCATGTGGATTTCCGGGCGGACAGGCCGGCAAAAGGCGCGCGCCGAACATCGAGAGCTAAAAGCGCTTCGCAAGGAACTCGCCGCAGCGGCGATGGCCAAGCCGGAACCGGCGAAACCGCACGAGGAAAAGGACAAGCCGCCAATGCTGGAAGCAAGCTGACAAGGCGCGCCTGATGCCCAATGTCTGACGTCTCAGTGAAAATCTGCGGGGTGCGCAACACCGAAACAGCGCTGGCAGCGGCGCGCGGCGGGGCCGACTTTCTGGGCTTCGTGTTTTACCGCAAAAGCCCCCGGGCGGTCTCCGCGGAAACAGCGCAGGAGATCATTCTCGAGCTCAAGGAAGCAAGCTTTGAAGAGCAATGGGAAATGCCCAAAACCGTTGGGCTGTTTGTGGACGCCGGCGAGAAGGAGCTTTCGGAAGCAGCGCCGTTTTTAACGCATTTCCAGTTTCACGGTCATGAGTCGCCGGAGCGCTGCGAAGAGCTTGGTGTTGAGTTCGCGGTGGACGTCATCAAGGCGATCCCGGTTGGCGAGGGCGGCGACATCGCCGCCGCCGATGCGTTCGCGGAGGCCGCTGACATGCTCCTCTTTGATGCGGCGCCGCCTGCCGGCGCAGACCGCCCCGGCGGTCACGGCGAAGCCTTCGATTGGTCGGTCCTTTCGGCTTACAAGGGCGATGCTCCATTTCTGCTGGCGGGGGGGCTTTCCTCGGAAAATGTTGCAGCGGCGATTGCTGCAGCAAAATCCTGCGCAGGCTTTGCCGGGGTTGATGTCTCCAGCGGTGTCGAGCGCGCGCCGGGGGCCAAAGACCTTGAAAAGATAGGGGAATTTTTACGCGCTGCCGGTAAATCCTGAGCGCTCGCAAACGGATATTTTGCGCAGCAAAAATGCACAATCGACAACAAAGGGGGTTGCCCATGAGGAATTTATGTTGCGCAGCATTGGGTGCAGCATTTTTCTTTGCTGCAGCGCAGCAAAGCGCCGCGCAGGAGGCGCCTGAACGTGATCTGGACACGGTCATGAAGGAGCTGGCGGATGGCGGAAATATCATCCTCATGCGTCATGCAAAGTCTCCTTCCGGGCAGGCGACATCGGTGGGGCTGACTGAAGGGTGTGAATTGCAAGATGGGCGCGGCCTTGATGCAGAAGGGTTCTTTCAGGCGCGGTTCATTGGCGATTTTCTAACCACCGAAGGCGTCGGCGTCAGCTTTGGATACACCAGCGATATGTGCCGCGCCTGGGATACGGCGCGGCTCGTTGCCGGCGGCGCGTCCGTCGAAAAAAGCCCGGCCCTTAAGACGACCGACAAGCTTGTCATTGAGAACTTCAAAGCGGCGCTTACCGCCAGCCTTAAAGAAAACAGGAAGCAGAACATCCTGCTTGTCACCCACTCGAATATCGTGCCGCTCTACGCGGATTGGGAGGATGACGAGGAAATCCCCTCAGGGGTCGTGCTGATTGTCGATCCAAAAAAATGGAAAATCAAAGACAGCCTCAACCTCGATTTCGATCTGTCGGTGAACTAGTTCTCGTTGCGCTGACCGCCTGCATTGCGGTCAGTGCAATTGCCTATAAAACACCCGCGAAGTCCTACTTCGTGAAGATGAAGTCCTACCCCGCACTCAGAAAGTAGTCCCGACGTGGAACAGCTGAACTCCTACCGCACCGGTCCTGACGCTGAAGGCCGCTTCGGCAAATTTGGCGGCCGGTTTGTCGCCGAGACTTTGATGCCGCTCATCCTGGCGCTCGAGAAGGAGTATGCGGCGGCCAAAAAAAACCAGCAATTTCAGGAGGAACTGAAGCACTACCTGAAACATTATGTGGGCAGACCCTCGCCGCTCTATTTCGCTGAAAGGCTGACTGCGTATTGCCGCGGTAAGACCAGCGGCGACAAAGGCGCGAAGATTTATCTAAAGCGCGACGAGCTCAACCACACCGGCGCCCACAAGATCAACAACTGCATGGGCCAGATCCTGCTCGCGAAGCGCATGGGTAAGACCCGCATCATCGCCGAGACCGGCGCCGGCCAACATGGGGTTGCGACGGCGACGGTCTGCGCCCGCTTCGGTCTGCCTTGCGTTGTCTATATGGGCGAGACCGACGTTGAGCGGCAAAAGCCCAATGTTTTCAGGATGAAACTCTTGGGCGCGGAAGTAGTGCCCGTGACCTCGGGCAGGGCGACCTTGAAAGACGCCATGAACGAAGCCCTGCGTGATTGGGTGACCAATGTGGAGGACACGTTCTACATCATCGGCACCGCCGCAGGCCCCCATCCATACCCCGCCATGGTGCGGGACTTTCAATCGGTCATCGGCGAAGAGTCCAAAGAGCAGATGATGGAGGCGGAAGGCCGCCTGCCGGACGCGATCATGGCCTGCATCGGCGGCGGCTCGAACGCGATTGGCCTTTTTCACCCGTTTTTGGACGATAAGGACGTAGAAATTATTGGCGTTGAGGCGGCAGGACTTGGTGTGGATACGGATCAACACGCCGCATCGCTCACCGGTGGGCGTCCCGGCGTGCTTCATGGCAACCGAACCTATCTTCTTCAGGATACTGACGGTCAGATAAAGGACGCGCACTCGATTTCAGCGGGGCTTGACTATCCCGGCATCGGCCCGGAGCACGCCTGGCTCCATGAGACGGGCCGCGTGACATATTTATCCGCCACCGACGACGAAGCGCTGGAAGCGTTTCAGCTTTGCGCGAAGCTTGAAGGCATTATCCCCGCGCTTGAGCCCTCTCACGCGCTTGCCCGCGCCATCGACAAGGCAAAGGAAATGTCTTGCGATGAAATTTTGTTGCTCAATATGTGCGGCAGAGGCGACAAGGACATTTTCTCAGTGATGGACGCGCTGGGCGAGGGGTGAGGGGGGCAAGCTGGTGATCGGCGGACCGTTGGTTCAATTGAACCGACCCGTCCGACTGAACGCCTCCCGTCATTCCAGACGCCATTTGTCTCCAGATCATTGATCTGGCTTGACACATGCGCGATCTGGAATCCAGGGGCGAGAGGGGTTAGTCATGTGACTCTGGATTCCAGATCTAACATGCGTACGCCAAAAACTTTGCAGTTTTTGGACGCATGTAACGTCTGGAATGACGGGGAGGAAGGCGCGTCAAACGCGGTTTATTCCGTACCCCAATAAGCGTGAGGCGCAAACACGCCTCGTAGCCATCATGACTGTAGCCATTCACGGCCTTGGGTTGTTCATCCGTCGGCAGACGTGACCGAATAAATCAGCACGCGCTCGCCAGAAGCGTCGCCGACAACAATTTCATCACGTTTGTCGCCGTCGAAATCGGCCATTGTCACGCCCCATGGGTTACGCATGCCTTCTAGAGGCAACGGGACAAAATACGGCGTATCAGCGCCGATCACCAAGGTGACTTGCGCGTTCCAACTCGTGATTGCAGCATCCATCGTTCCGTCGCCGTTGACGTCGCCAGTTGCGACAAGCTTGGCCCCGGCCGACATTTGAGCCGATGCCGCGTGCGCAAACTGACCCTCGCCATTTCCTTTCAGAACAACGATGCCGGGTTCTTCGCCTGCGCCGGCAATCACAAGATCAATTTCATTGTCGCCGTTCATGTCTGCAGCGCCGACGGCGAATGGCGATTGAAATGGAATTGGTGATACTTGCTCGAAGGAAAGTTCTGTAGACGAACGGTTAAGCAGCACGCTCACGTCATTTCGGTTCGGCGTAATAATGTCCGGCAATCCGTCATGGTTGATATCGACCACGGCAAATCCGAGATAGGGCGCGCCGCCGACGTCAACGCTTTGTCCCGGCGCGTCAAATTCGCCTTCCGCCCCGCCGGGCAGTACGTAAACGCCTAAATGATCTCTGCTATCAATGATGAGATCGATAGCGCCGTCATTGTTCATATCAGCGGCAGCGATCACATGAGAATGTGGTTCTGTCTCGATAGGAAAACGCGCCGGATCAGCGGGTTCAAAGCTTGCGTCGCCGTTTCCGCGCAATAGGGTGATCGTATTGGCTTCGTGGTTGATGATCGCCAGGTCGGCGACGCCGTCCGTGTCAAAATCAACAGGAGCCATCCATGATGGTTGGGCGCCAGCGGGAAACTGCGCTGTGCTCTGCAATTCGCCGGCGCCGTTGTTAACGAAAACCACAATTCGATCTTGCGTTTCTTCAGCAACAATCAGGTCGATATGCCCGTCATGATTGAAGTCGCCCGTGAGGAACGTTTTCTCTCCGTTGCTCGCGGCAATCTCCTGGACGGTAATATTGTGGGGTTGTGGATCAAGAACTTCTGCGGCGCTGCACCCAGAAACAAACGTCGAGACAATTATGGCCGCGAACGAAATCTTTTGTTGCTTCGTCACAGATGCGTATCCTTTTCTGGCCGACCTGTTTCCTGGTGGTGCATAGCATACATGTTCGTTGGTTGAGGTGCAGATTGGCGAGCCGTCGGTTCAATTGAACCAACCCGTCCTATTTTCCTCGAAAGATAACCTCTCCCGCTTTTCCCGGCGAAAGCCGGGATCCAGTTGGGGCTCGTTTCGGCTTGTTGGGGCGACGGGATGCATGCCGATCATTCGGGGAATGAAGTCTTTCTGGATACCGGCTTTCGCCGGTAAGAGCGGAGTTTGGTTAGCGCTGCGTGCGTTTTCCAAGGTGGTTATCTCCGTACACGTCACAGGGGAATTCTTCCCGCTAAACGCGAAAATCGGCCTGAATCCCGCATTCGGGGGATAGTTATCCACCACCCCTCAGTCCGGGTGTAAGCTTGGCGCATGAGTTTTGAAATTGAATCTGCCGGGCCCCGGCTCTTGGGACTTGCGCGATTTAGCTTCGTCATCCTGACGAAAGTCAGGATCCAGGGCGTTTGTCCTTTGAGCGTGTCACCTTGGATCCCAGCTTTCGCTGGGATGACGCAGACAGCTGCGCAAAATGTTGAACGAAAACACTACGGTTAAGGAGAGCGCAAGGCCGATAGCGAATCTGGTCCAACAAATTCCGCATAAAGACTGGCGGGAGACCCGAACAGGTCCGACATCAAGTGGTCCAACATTTGGCGCTAGAACGCGCCCACGGAGCGTTCCTAACTCGCCTTGCGTTCCGCCGCCTGTTTGGCGGTGCGCCAGGCCTCCATGGATTGGGAGATGGCGAAGGTCTCGCGATATTTCGGCGATTCAGAAGGGCGCGGCGCGTGGTCGGCGGTCAGCGCCATGATTTCGGCGAGCTTGTTGTGCGCAGCGCCCGACTGGCCGGCACCGATATAAGCGTGCAGCTCCACCAGCGAATCCGACAGGGGATCATCCGCTCGAATAACGAAATAAGGTTCGTCTTCAGCAAGGTCGTCATAGCAATCAAACTGGGAAGGAGCGGCTTTCGATCCGACAAGGGATATGGTCATGGGGAAAATTCCTGCTGGCGACAGGGATTTCTGTAAATTGATTCTCCAGCCCGCGGGTCTCGCTGACATGGCTTGTTATCCACAGTGTTCTGCGGGAAAGTGCGTAAAAGTTGCGTCTTGCCGACAAGAAAGCCACCGACGCGAAGGAAATCTCTCATGAAACGCGCCTTTATCGCATCATGCCTTGCCCTTGCTGCATTTTCCCTGCCGGCCAACGCCGCCGATGAAGCGTTGCGCGCGGCGATCGCCGCTGACTATGAGGAAAATCTCGAAGCACTCTTTGAGCATTTCCATCAAAACCCTGAGCTTTCCCATCGCGAGTTTGAAACGTCAAAGCGTCTGGCGAGCGAGATCCGCGCCCTTGGCTATGACGTCACTGAAGGGGTGGGCGGCACTGGCGTTGTCGCGGTGATGCAAAATGGCGAAGGGCCAACGGTTCTCGTCCGCGCTGACATGGACGGGCTGCCGATCAAGGAAGATTCTGGGCTGGCTTATATGTCAACGGCGACTCAGGAAGATATCGACGGGCTCGTCAAACCGGTGATGCACGCTTGTGGTCATGACACGCATATTACATCGCTCGTCGGCACCGCGCGGCAAATGATGGCGCGCAAAGACAAGTGGTCGGGCACGCTGGTGCTGATTGGTCAGCCTGCGGAGGAACGCATTTCCGGCGCCCGCGCGATGCTGGAGGATGGTCTCTATAAGCGTTTTCCGAAGCCGGATTATGCGCTGGCGTTTCACGTCTCAGCGGCGCAGCCGACGGGCACCGTGCAAGTGCCGCTCGGCATCCGCGCCTCAAGCTCCGACAGCGTCGATATCATCGTTCACGGCGTCGGCGCCCATGGCGCATCGCCTCACAAAGGCATTGATCCGGTTCTGGTGGCGTCGCAAATTGTCGTTTCCTTACAATCGATTGTCTCGCGAACCATCGCGCCGCAAGAGGCCGGCGTCATCACCGTCGGGGCGATCCATGGCGGCAGCAAACACAACATCATCAGCGACAAGGTCGAGATGCAGCTCACGGTGCGCTCCAATAACCCTGAAGTGCGCACCCAATTGCTTGACGCCATTGACCGCGTTGCTGAAGGCGTTGCGATTTCCATGGGCGTTCCGAAAAAGCTGATGCCGGAAGTCATCCGTTCAAAGACGGAAACGACGCCGCCGACCATCAACGATCGCCCGACGGCAGAGTTGGTGCGCGCCGCCATTACCGCGCAGCTGGGTGAAGACATTTTCTTCGATCAGCCGCGCGAAGGCATGGGCGCTGAAGATTTCGCTTATTTCGTAACGCCGGAGTCAGGCGTTAAAGGCGTTTATTTCAATGTAGGCGGCACGCCCGCCGACAAGGTGAAAGACGCGCCGTCGCATCATTCGCCCTTTTTCAAAATCGAACCTGAGCCAGCGATTACCCTTGCGACGGAAGCCATGGTGACCGCCGCAACATCGCTGTTTGAAGCGCAATAGGCGGCGTGCGCCTACCCTGGGTTCATTTTCTTCATGATCTCTTCGAGGTTCGGCGCCTCGGTCGCTTTTGAAGCGTCATAGGCGAAGGCGTCGTCAGGGCCGCCGTCGTTCATGCGCACTTCAATAGCGGTTTTCTCCATGGACATGCCGCCCATATTGACAATCGTGTGCAGCGTGCCGCCCCAACTAGTGATGCAGCTTTTGGCGCCCATGCTGGCGATGACCCAGTATTCGCAATCATGGCCGTCGAAATTGCCCTTCTCGTCCGTGACCTCGCCGTTCATCTGGATCATGACTTCCTTGCCGAAATCGACGCCCGACTTGCCTTTCATGCGCGCGACAATGGCGTCGTACATGGGGTTGGTGGTCGTCGTGACGCGGCCGGTTGTTTCATCGACAGTGGTGATCTTCGAGCCGTCATAGATTGCGCGCTGGCTGGTTGGTTGCGTAAAGCCGCCAATCGAGACCGATGTGTTTTTGATTTCGGCGCGTTTGCGGCCCCAATCGCGTACGTGCTCAACGACGTCGCCTTCTTCCATACCGGTTTGTTTAGAAACGATGGTGAAGGACTTTTTGCCGAAGAACCGCTCTGTGCCGTCTGCTTCCGGCGCGTCCTCATCTATTAGATCAAGGGCGTTTTCCAAAGGCGCGTTGTCATTCAGTAACTTGTCATCACCGGCGCTCTCGTCGTCGGAAGGCGTTTCAAACTCAACCATGGCATCATCTTCTGATGCTTTCTTTTCAGCTTCTTCTTTTTTGGTGCAGGCCGAAAGGCTGGCGATCAAGGCGACAGCGCCTGCGGTTGCAAAAAATGATTTCATGATTTTGGCTCCCCTCATCAAGCATGCCGGTATCGAGGAGCCTGTCATAGGCCGCTCCTCGGCGCTGCGCAAATGAAGATAGGCTCATCCTTTTGAAAAGGGCGCCGCCCTTGGAAATTTTGACGGTTTAGTCGCGACTTAGCGGTGCGTAGGCCACCACCTTGATTTCGGTCACGCCGTTATCTGGATAGAGGCGGTCAATGTCGATCGCCGTCCAGGCGGGATAGGGTTCTGCTTGGTAGCGGTTCTTCACCGGAATAATCGCGTCTACTTGTTTTTGCAGATCATCGGTGTGATACGTCGTCATCTCCACAACATCACGCCAACTGGCCCCGGCTTCTTTAAGAATGATGTCAATGTGGGCGAAGGCTCTCTCATAAGCGGCGGTCAGGTTTTCGGGATTGGCGTCAACCATGGCCCCGTTTTCATCCATCGGCAGCCCCGCCACGACCCCGGCGAGATAGACAAAATCGCCGGCCCGTACTGCAGGGCTGTAGGTCAATTGCTCCACCATTACCTCCATGCCTTCGGGCACGATCGCTTCAATGGCTGGGGGCTGGTCTTCTGCATGCGCGCCGCTAGTCACGGCAAGCGCGGCGAACATTGCGATCAAGGGTCTCAACATGGAAGTTCCTCCTCTATTCTGGCAGGTTGCCTGTTGGCGTTTAAATTCAATGCTGATCCGGTTTTTGCAGTAGACGCAAGGCCGCGCGGGCGCCACAACAGTGGGCCTATGCTGCGATGCAAAAGGTGTGGGAGAAGGCGCCGTGATCGACAAATCAGCAATCAACAAAGTCGTCCTCGCTTATTCCGGCGGGCTTGATACGTCCGTCATCTTGAAATGGCTGCGGGTCGAATATGACTGCGAGGTCGTGACTTTCACCGCTGATCTTGGTCAGGGCGAGGAGCTTGAACCGGCTCGCCGCAATGCAGAGCGGGCCGGGGTCAAAGACATCTATATCGAGGATTTGCGCGAAGAGTTCGTCCGCGATTTCGTGTTCCCGATGTTTCGGGCGAACGCGCAATATGAAGGGCTTTATCTCCTTGGCACGTCCATCGCGCGGCCGCTTATTGCCAAGCGGCTGGTAGAGATAGCCCGGGAAACCGGCGCCGACGCGATTGCTCATGGCGCTACCGGCAAAGGCAATGATCAGGTCCGTTTTGAACTCAACGCCTATGCGCTCGACCCTGACATTGAGGTCATTGCGCCCTGGCGAGAGTGGGATTTAAACAGCCGCGAAAAGCTCATTACCTTTGCGGAACAGCACCAGATCGAAATCCCCAAGGATAAGCGCGGCGAAGCCCCGTTCTCTGTGGACGCCAATCTTTTGCATACATCCTCGGAGGGCAAGGTGCTTGAGGATCCAGCTCAAGAAGCGCCGGATTATGTTTATCAGCGTACGGTTGACCCTGAAGATGCCCCGGATAAGTCCGAGACCATCGAGATCGGCTTTGAGCGGGGCGATGCGGTTTCCGTCAATGGCGAGGCGCTTTCGCCGGCGGCGCTGCTGACAAAACTCAACGAGTATGGCCGCCGCCATGGGATCGGCAGGCTTGATCTGGTGGAGAACCGTTTTGTGGGCATGAAGTCCCGCGGGGTTTACGAGACACCCGGCGGGACCATCCTGCTCGCCGCTCATCGCGGCATTGAGCAGATTACTCTTGACCGCGGCGCAGCGCATCTAAAGGACGAGTTGATGCCGCGCTATGCTGAGCTGGTTTACAATGGCTTTTGGTTCGCGCCGGAGCGGGAAATGCTGCAAGCCGCCATCGACAAAAGCCAGGAACATGTGGCGGGAACGGTCAACCTTAAGCTCTATAAGGGGTCAGCCCATGTGGTCGGCCGCGCCTCGCCAAATACGCTTTATTCCGAAGCTCATGTCACTTTCGAAGAAGACGCGGTTTATGACCAGAAAGATGCTGAAGGCTTTATCCGGCTCAACGCTTTGAGGCTGAAATTGCTGGCGCGGCGAAACAAGCTGGCGCGAAAGTAGACGCAGCTTTTTGACAGTAGCGAGTAACGAAAATGGACCTATCGAAGATTCCCGCCGGGGCTAATCCGCCTACAGACGTTAATGTCGTGATCGAAGTTCCCCTCGGTGGCGAGCCGATCAAATATGAAATCGACAAAGCGTCCGGCGCCATGTTTGTCGACCGGTTCCTTTACACCGC
This sequence comes from Hyphococcus sp., assembly GCA_028285645.1. Taxonomy (GTDB): domain Bacteria; phylum Pseudomonadota; class Alphaproteobacteria; order Caulobacterales; family Parvularculaceae; genus Hyphococcus. Next base: position 6,602 of record JANQOV010000129.1, on the reverse strand, counting down.
AATGCGCTACCCGTGTAATTACGGCTTTGTCCCGCAAACCCTTGCGGATGACGGCGATCCCATAGATGTGATGGTTTACGGCAACCGGCCGCTGGTGCCGGGGGCGGTCGTGGCGGGACGTCCGGTGGGGGTCTTGCTGATGGAAGATGAGGCGGGGCTCGATGAAAAGGTGCTGGCGGTCCCGCCCGAGCGGCTGACGCGCTATTACACCGACATCCAGTCCTACCGTGATATGCCTGATATCCTGATGGATCGCATCACCCATTTCTTTGAGCATTACAAAGACTTAGAGCCCAACAAATGGGTGAAAGTGCTGGGCTGGCGCGACCGCGAAGAGGCTGAAGCGCTTATTCTCAAAGGGATTGAAACCTATCCGAGGGATGCGGCCGACCCATCCTGAAGCGGCCATGGGCGTCCCGAAATCAAGCAGAGGGCTTCCCCCGCATCGGCGAAACCAGGGGAGATTTTAACCCTTTTTTATGGGCGCGCTTCAGGCTATCATTAACGATTATGACGCTGACGCGCTTTGGCGCGGCAGCCCAAAGAAGTGTAATGCGTGAGGGGTCGCTCGATAAGGTCGCATCCATTGTCGGGTTGCAATCAGTGGGGTCGAAATCATGTCGGATCTGAAAATTGAAGCACTGTTCGGGGGCATTCTGGCGCTGGTTGTCTTAGGAGTTGCCATTTACGCCGTCGCCAACACAAGCTTCGGGCCCAGAGGGAATAGCCAAGGCGGCGTATTTACCAGCAGCAATGTTTCAAACCCGGTGATTTCCGCGAGCGCTTCAGGTCAGGACCTCATTTGCGAGTGCTACAACGATGCCTTCCAGATGGCCGGCAAGGTCAAGGTTTTGTCGCCGCAATACCGCACCGGATTTGAGCAGTGCCGGGCCCGCGCCGGCGTTGACGGCGGCGACGCCTGGACAGCCGGATGGAACGCCCGGCTTTCCGCCAAGCCATACGAAGCGAGCTGTCGCTCTTACAAGCGCCGCAGCGGTTAAGGCTGCGCGCAAAAAAAGATCGTTAGAATTTAATCGTCAGTGTGCGGCGCCAGCGCGCCGGTCACGATGCGGTATGGCTGGATTTCGACCGTCTCGAATAAACCGGCTTGGGCGTAAGGGTCAGCCTCGGCGAAGCGCCGCGCCGCCGCTTCGTCGTCTGCATCAATGATCAACAAACTGCCAATGGGCGCGCCTTCAGGGTTCAGCATAGGGCCAGCCAGCAGCACCTTTTCGCCGGCATCGCGGATAAACGCCAAATGGGTCTCGCGAGTCTTCGTGCGCAAATCGCCGGCGTCGGCGCGGTCTCGGCAAAGCAGTAGATACGCCATCATCACTCCGTTTCCATCTTGAGCGGGCGCGCAAGCATTTCGTCGATAAGTGTGTCAATCGGCTTCTGATCGCTGACGAGATCGGCAATCGCCGTTGCAATCGGCATATCGACGCCTGCTTTGGCGGCGAGCGCTTTTACCGCCGCTGCCGTTGCTACGCCCTCTGAGACCGTTTGGCGCTCCTTGAGGATATCGCCAAGGGGCCGGCCTTTTCCGAGTTCGATCCCAAGGGATGTGTTGCGTGAATGCTCAGACATCGCCGTCAAAACAAGATCGCCAAGCCCGGAAAGGCCGGCCATGGTTTCTGGTTGCGCGCCAAGCGCCACCCCAAGCCGTTGAAACTCAGCGAAGCCGCGGGCGATCACTGCGGCGCGAGCGCTCTCGCCAAGCCCGCGGCCCTGGACGATCCCGGTGGCGATAGCGAGGACATTCTTGATAGCGCCGCCAAGCGCCGCGCCTGTAACGTCTTTAGAAAGGTATGGCCGGAAGGTCTTAGCGCTAAGGGTTGCGATCCAGCGTCTACCGATGGCCTGGTCACCGCAGGCGAGCGTAACCGCCGCTGGCAGACCCGTTGCGACGTCTTTAGCGAAACTTGGGCCTGACAAAACCGCTGGTATGGCCTCAGGCCATACTTCGTCGAGCACCTGTGTGAGCAGCTTTCCAGATGATTGCTCAATGCCCTTTGAACAAAGCGCAACTGGCGCATCGGCGCGCGCATGGCGCCTGAGGTCCTCGTCGAGCAAACCGCGCGCATGTTGAACCGGCGCTACGAACAAAATCGCGTCGCCTTGCGCCGCATTTTTTATGTCGGCGGTCGCTTTGAGGCGCGGATTGAGCGGTATGCCCGGTAAAAATCGCGTGTTTTCAGCATGTTCATTGATGGCTGCCACGACATCCGCCTCGCGCGCCCAAAGCAGGACCTCAGCCCCGTTTTCCGCCGCCAGCTGCGCCAGCGCCGTTCCCCAGGCGCCGCCGCCAATGACGTTGACCGAAGCAAAAGGCGCTACTTTTGTCATAGATGTGCGTTGCCGAGTGACGATTGAACGGTTTATATAATGATTAGAGAAAGAATCGGTCAGATGCCGACGGAAGATTTAGACGAAACCGCCAAACAAATCCTTGAGGCCGCAAGCCGTCGATTTTTACATTACGGCTACGGCAAGACGACAATGTCTGAGATCGCGGCGGACTGCAACATGTCGACCGGCAATCTCTACCGGTATTTCCCGTCAAAGCTGGATATCGCCGTGGGCTTTGTGGGCGTCCTGCGCCGCGAACACATTGAGAATTTGCGAGAGATTTCGACTGCATTAGACAAGACGCCAGAGGACAAGCTGCGCGAGTTTTTTTTGATGAAGTTCAAGCTTGCTTACGAGCGTTTTCACGACAAGCCAAAAGCCTATGAGCTTTCGAACTCCCTGTTGTCAGAACGACCCAAGGTTGGGCTGGAATGGGAAAACGCCGAATCGCGCGTACTTTCTGAAATCCTGTCCCAGGGGGATGATGAGGGACGGTTCGCCATTGATGATCCCAAAAAGACGGCTCGGATTCTTCAGGACGCGGCTTACCGTTTCACCAGCGCTGCGGTGTTCCATGAGGGCGAATATGATGCGCTTGCGGAAGAACTGAACGGCGTGATTGACCTGATTTTGGACGGATTTGCCTGGCGGTCAGCAAAAAGAGCAAAAAAGAGTAGCTGATCGGCAGAGCTGCTGGACACCGAAATTCTTTTGTGCGTATCTAAAATAATAGCAAAAACAATCATATAGAAGATAATAAGCGGCGCTGACAGGGCTGTTAAGAAAAATGAACGAAAAATATTGAACAAAAATCAATCTGTTCATTGACAAGAGTTCAGTCCACACCTATTTCGTGCTCATCGCCTTCCCGGTTTTAGATCGAGAGACTGAGGAAAGTGCGTTTCAGTGCAAGAACATCGATCAAAACAGAATGAAAGAAGACCAAGCCATGACCAGATCTTTCCGCAATGTCGCGATCCAGCTTGTCGCTACAGCGACACTGACAGGTTTGCTGGGCGCCGCCCTTTACGGTTTCGCGAATTACGCAACCCAAGGCGTTCTCGTTTAACGCTTCTCTACGACCCCTGCCGCACTGGCGTCAGTCCGAACCCCTGTAGGACGCCCTCCCTGGCCGGTGCGGGATACTAGCGCGGAAGTCCTCCCTGGCTTCCGCGCTTTTTTATTCCCGGAGCGTGTATGAGACTTTGAGGGCTTACGCTTTCGGACCTTTGCGGCCGCCGCCGATTGCGCGGCCCTCGGTGGGCGGAGCGAGCGGCCAGCGGGCGCGCGGCGCAAAGGCCAGCGCCTCCTGCATCGGCGGGGTAAGGCCCGCGGCCAGTCTTTCCGCACCCGCAAGGGCGATCATTGCACCGTTGTCAGTGCAGAGCTTAGGCGGCGGAGCGATCAACGCCCATGAATTTGTTGCGCACAATTCCCGCAGCATTTTTTTGATTTCTGCATTGCCGGCGACCCCGCCTGCGATCGCCAGCCGCCGGTCGCCTTCTGGAAAATCAAGCATCATCATTGCTTTTTCGGTTTGCGCCTGAAGGTGGCGGGCGGCGGCGTGTTGAAAGGACGCCGCAAGATCAGCCACATCTTGTGCTGTCGGCGAAGCGAGTGCGGTTGCAGCCTCACGCATGGCGGTTTTGAGACCTGAAAAAGAAAAATTGCATCCCTTATGGCGCGCCAACGGTAACGGAAAGTCGAACCGGTCAGGATTGCCGGACTTTGCCGCCGCTTCGATATGCGGTCCGCCAGGTTGGCCAAGACCGAGCAGTTTTGCAGATTTGTCGAAAGCCTCGCCCGCCGCATCGTCAATTGTCACGCCAAGCCGCACATAACGGCCAAGGTCATCGACACGCACAAGCTGGGTATGGCCGCCGGAAACCAGAAGCAGCAAATATGGAAAAGGCGCTGTTTCTGTTAGCCTTGGCGATAAGGCGTGCCCTTCAAGATGGTTGACGGGGATGAGCGCCAAGTCGTGTCTCATGGCGATCGCCTTGGCGGTGGTGAGGCCAACCATCACGCCCCCTACCAGGCCTGGTCCCGCCGTCGCTGCAATAGCATTGAGGTCCTTGGGCATAATACCCGCGTGATCTAGCGCTTTTTCAACCGTATGGTCGAGACGTTCTACATGGCTGCGCGCGGCAATCTCCGGCACGACGCCGCCATAAGGCTGATGGTCGTCGTGATCGGTCCAGACGATGTTCGAAAGGATGACGCATCCGTCGGCGCTAAAGCGTACAACCGCCGCCGCAGTGTCGTCGCAGCTGGTCTCGATCCCGAGGACCGTCAATGGGCGCTCGCCGGCGGCTTGCTCCAACCTGTCTTCTCCCGATCAATCCCGCTAAAAGGCAATGGCGGAAAAACAGCGTTCATACCAAGGGAATTTAGAAATTGCGAAAAACTGGCGCGCCAGCAACCAGCGTTCTTGTGACGCGGCCGCAGCCGGACGCTGATACGCTCGCTGAGGCGTTGCGTGTGCGCGGGCTGACGCCGGTTCTGTGCCCATTGATGACCGTGAAGGCATTCGACACGCCCGTTGATCTCAAGGGTGTCAGCGCGCTTGCTTTTACCTCCGCCAACGGCGTGCGCGCCTATGCAGCAGTGGATGAACACCGCGATTTTCCGGTGTATGCGGTCGGCGCGGCAACAGCGGCGGCGGCGCGGTCAGAAGGTTTTGGGCGTGTTTTTGCCGCCGCAGGCGATGTTGAAACACTGGCGGCGTTGCTCACCGCCGCCTATCAGGAAGGAAGCATAGACGGCGCCGTATTGCATATCGCTGGAGCAAGCCGCGCTGGTGATCTCGTCGGGTTTCTTAATAAGGCGGGCCATCCGGCGCGGCGCGTGGTTCAATATGAGGCGATTGCTGCAACAAATCTACCGCATGCTGTCGCGCAACAAATTGAAGCCGCGGCCCCTGATTGGGTCACGCTTTTTTCGCCGCGCACCGCCAGATTATTCACGTCGCTGATCGACAACGCCGGTTTGACACACAGTTGTTCGCGTATGAAAGCCGCTGCGTTGAGCGAGGCTGTCGCTGATGCGTTGGAGGCCAAAAACTGGCGCGCCGTCCATGTGGCGGCGACGCCGGTAGCCGACGCATTGATCGACGTCATTGAAACCGCTTAACCCTTGTGCGACTTCTTGAGCACAGATTGCTGGGCGCGTAGGTAAGGTATTGATGCGTTCTTACGGCGCGCAGCGGTGAGGCGAGAGTTTTAATGGCCGATGAAAAACAAAGTCAGGATAGCGGAAGTAACGAGGGCGAGGCTCCGACGCCCGAGGTTGAGGCTGAACTGGTCGAAGCCGAGATTGTTGATGACGGCCATGAAGATGGAGCAACAGCGGAGCATTCTTCAAGCGCCGATCCTGTCAGCAGTAGTGATGAAACTACTACCGCCGGCAAACCGGATCGGGCGCGCAATTGGCTAACTCCGGGCGTTGTCTTATTCCTCGCCTTTGCGTTGGTCGCAGCTCTTATCTTCGGCGTCTGGCGCCTACAGTCAGGCGGTGTCGACGCCTCGCGCGTTTCGTCGGATGCGATATCCAGCGCGCCGGAAGCCGAACACGCCATGGAAGCTCGCGATGCGGCGCCTCAGCAAGACGCTGCCAGTTCTCAATCCGATGCGAATTTCGCAGTCGCATCGGCTGCTGGTCAACAAACTGAGCAAGCAAACGCACTGCGACAAGATCCGTCGGACGACGGCGCTTTCCTGCCGCCATTGCCGGAAGAAGCAGATGTTGCGCCGACGAGCACCGTGCCGCTAGCCGCCGCTGCAGAAGACGCGCCCGAGATGGCGGTAGAGGCAGAGTACGAGGAAATTGGAGCAATAGAGGCAAAGCCTCTCGAAACTGTAGAGGCTGGAGCTGCGGTCGTTGCTCCCAATGCCGAGGACGCCACAGCAGCCGGTGATGCGCAGAGCGATCCGGTGACAGCGCAGAGCACGGACTCGGTTGAGGCGGCGGCGGAGTTATTTGCCGCCGACCCGTCTGGACTTAACTCGGATGGCATTGGTGAGAGCGCACCTGTCGCCAGCAACGAAATCGAAACAGAAGCGCCAACCGCAGAGGATCCGGCGCGCATCGACAATGATATCGAAGCAATCAAGGAGGCATTCCGTGCAGAAACCGCTTCTTTGAAGGAGGCGCTGGAAACGGAACGTCGCCGCGCCGCTGGGCAGCAAAAAGAGATCGCATCACTGCGTAAGGAATTTCAGGACGTCTTAAACGAACGCGAAGTAGCGGCGAAT
>JANQOV010000085.1 GCA_028285645.1 Hyphococcus sp. | reverse complement strand
CAGCACTGTCCCGATGACCAGTGCGGAGCTTGTTCATCAAGGGTGCGCCGATCCTTGGAGACATCCCCACCGGGTTTCCGTCTTTCATCATGCCAACCTTCACCCAGGACACGTTTCTGATTGTCCTGGAAGCGGCGTTTATCCTCGCGGTGCTGGGCGCAATCGATAGTCTTCTGACGTCCCTCGTCGCTGACAACATGACCCGCACCCGTCACAATTCCGACCGCGAACTGGTTGGGCAGGGTATTGGCAACACAATCGCCGGTCTTTTCGGCGCCATCCCAAGCGCCGGCGCAACCATGCGGACGGTTATCAATATCCGCACGGGCGGGCAGACGAAGATTTCCGGCATGCTGCACTCGATCCTGCTGCTGGCCGTTGTCATCAGTCTTGCGCCGCTGGCGTCGCAAATCCCGCACGCGGTGCTTGCGGGCATTCTCGTGAAAGTCGGCTATGACATCATCGACGTCGCCTACTTGCGCCGCGCCCACAAAGGTCCGCGCTGGGACCTTGCGCTGATGGCGCTTGTCCTGGGACTGACGGTCTTCGTCGATCTCATCACGGCGGTTGCGGTTGGCGTCGTGCTGGCTGCGCTGGCGTTCGTCAAGAAGATGGCTGACGATCAGCTCGCTGCTTTCGCCGCTGCGGAGCCGCGCGTGACGACGGAAGAAGAACGTTTGCTTCTGGAAAAAGCTAAAGGCCGCGTCACCATGTTTGACTTTGGCGGCCCCCTTAGCTTTGGCGCCGCCGCTGACCTTGGACATCAGGTGCGCGAGCGCGTGAAGCATCATACGAGTGCAATCGTACTCGACTTGAGCCGCGTACCGTTCATCGATGTGTCTGCTGCGCGAGCGGTGGAAACGATCGCGTGCGATGCGCGCCAAGCCGGTAGAACCGTTTATGTAACGGGCATGAACGACAAGGTTGCGGAAATTCTTTCCGGACTGAATGCGGATCACTGCCTGCCGGGCGATACGCATTATAAAGATCGCCTGGACGCCCTGCGTGCTGCTGTCGCTGAGGTGACGTCATCCGATGGCGCAGATAATACAAACGAAGGCATTGCAGCGGCCCCGGCCTGATAGTTGCTTCCTCAATAAAGAGAAACCGGCCCCCAAACGGGGGCCGGTTTTTTTTTGGGCGAAAGCGCATGTTTGAGCGCTCAGTTGAACAGTCACGCCTGTTTTTGGCTTTTTGCCTCGCAAGCTGAAGTTGCGGGTTGGAGGCGTCTTCATAAAGCTGTTACGCGTCGCATGCGGGCGGTGCGTTGAACAGACGCTCCACATCCTCGATGCGAAAAAGAGAAGTGCCCGGCGTCATGCGGGTAGCAGCGGCGGCGCACATGGCGTAACGCAGCGCCTTGTCATCATCCCAGCCTTTTACCATTCCAACGGTAAGCGCGGCTACAAATGAGTCGCCTGCGCCGACGGCGCTGTGCGCAGCGATCGGCAGAGCGTCAACGCGTGCAACACCTTCTCGTGACGCCATAATAGAACCGTCGCCGCCATGGGTGATGGCGACGCGTTCCGCGTTTCCGCAGCGGACAAGGTTTTGCGCAAATGATATAATTTCTTCCGGCCATTTTAGCTCGCTGCCTGCCAATGAGGGGTATTCGAACTTATTCTGGCGAAGCAGAAAAATTCCTTCCGCCAGCGCTTCCTCGCGCCCACTGATAGAGTCCAGGACAAAGCGGGCATCGTTTTGTTTTGCGATGCGTGCGGCGCGCGCCCAGAAATCGTCAGGCGCGCCGACGGGCAGCCTGCCGGAGCCGTCGAGATAGTCGCCGGGCTTTGTTTCCTCCTCCGCTGCAGCAAGAAATGTGTCGATTTCAGCGGCGCTCATGGGCGCGCCGGGCAGGCTGAAGCGGTATTCGTCGCCGCCTGCAATATCGCGGACCTGAAAAGCGATGCGCGTGTCACCAGCGACCGAAACAGCGCGGGACGGCACGCCTTCATCCGCCATCGCCGTCTTCAACGCCTCGCCGGAAACGCCGCCAGCAGTGAAAATCGCCAGCGTTTCTGCACCGAGCCGGTGCGCGGCGCGCGCGACATTAATGCCGCCGCCGCCGGGGTGCGTGATCGGGTCCTTGCAGCGGATTTTGCGGTTCGGTTCGACAAAGTCTGCATCGGACGCGTAATCGCGGACCGGGTTTGGCGTCAGTGTGATGATGCGTGTCATGCGAGCAGGCCCAGCGTTTTGAAACTTGCGTGATGCTTGTGGCCGATGATCAGGTGATCATGCACGCGGATATTGAGCGCCGTCGCGGCGTCGATGATCTGGCGCGTCATATCGATGTCGGCACGAGACGGTGTCGGGTCGCCTGATGGATGGTTGTGCACGAGAATAATCGCCGAGGCGCCAAGTTCGAGCGCGCGCTTGACCACTTCTCGCGGGTAGACCGGCGTATGGTCCACCGTGCCGCGCTGCTGGACTTCATCCGCAATCAGAATGTTCTTCTTGTCTAGAAAGAGGATGCGGAAGAGTTCAGTCTTTTCATCTGCCATCGCCGCGCGGCAATAGGAGAGCAGGGCGTCCCAAGAAGAAATCACCGGGCGTTTGAGGACCCGCTCCTGCGACAGTTTTACCGCAGCAGCCTGAACAATCTTCAACTCCTGCGCGACATTTTCCGAAACCCCCTTAACCTCGGTCAGGCGTTCTATGGGTGCGGCGAGGGCTTCAGCAAAGCCGCCGAAAGTCTTGATCAAGTCCTTCGCAAGAGGCTTGACGTCGCGGCGCGGGATGGCGCGAAAGAGGACTAGTTCGAGCAACTCGTAGTCATGCAACCCTTCGGACCCTGTTTTGCGAAACCTCGCCCGCAGGCGTTCGCGATGCCCGGCGGCGTGGTTTTGCGAAGGTAACGTATTTTCTTTTTTATTTTCAGACATACTTTGACTGTTCGTATTGCTGACGACCATCCTGAATAGCCGCTACAAGTTCTTTTGCTCGCTTAGAGGAAACGAAAGTTAATTTGTCCTCATTATGACGGATTAAAACGCCTTGATCTCCAACGTAAAAGTACGCGGTACTTGCAAATAAAGAAAACCCGCCATGTATTGAGGCTGCTTCTTTGTACGAAGTTTCTCGAACGTCAGAAATATTTTGAAATGGGATTTTTGAATAAATATAAAAGCGACGCCTAAGGCTCACACCATCAGGGTCGACTTTTGTTATGAGCTTTGGAGTTGTAATTACTATCGCAATTAGAAGAATCATTGTTGCAACAGGTATAGTTGTCCAGATATCTGAGGACGGATCAGAAAAATGTGCCCATGCTGTAGCGGCAAGCCCAACCAATGGAATACCTAGCCTCATAAAGAGCGGCTGGCTTTGCTTCTCCTCAAATAGGACTTTGTTGGTGTCAGGCACTACGCATAGGGCGGGCGGTCTAGGCCCTTAGGCGATTTTGTAAAGATTTCAACGCCATCCGCCGTGACGCCTATAGAATGCTCGAACTGTGCGGAGAGGGACCGGTCGCGCGACACTGCCGTCCAGCCGTCCTTCAGCAGCTTCACATCGGGCTTGCCGTCATTGATCATCGGCTCGACCGTAAAGAACATGCCGGCTTCGAGTTCCGTGTCCGGCGCGCGGTGCACGCCGCCAAAGCGATCCTTATACTCCGCATAGTGAACGACATTGGGCGCGTCATGAAAAACCTGTCCCAGTCCATGACCGCAAAAATCGCGCACGACAGAAAAGCCCTGGTCTTCCGCCAGCGTTTGAATAGCGCGGCCGATATCGCGCAAGGTTGATCCCGGGCGGATGGTTTCGAGCCCCGCCATCATCGCGTCATAGGTTGCATCCACGAGACGTCGCGCTTTCACCTTTGGCTCGCCGGCGAAATACATGCGGCTCGTATCGCCATGCCAGCCATCAACGATGACGGTGACGTCGATATTCATAATGTCGCCATTCTTCAGAACT
>JANQOV010000097.1 GCA_028285645.1 Hyphococcus sp. | reverse complement strand
GGGTCGACAGCCACGAAGACTGGCCGCATCTCACCAAGGCCATCGCCAACAAATGGCTAAAGGAAGGATTGCGCGACCGCTCCATCACCCGCGATTTGTCCTGGGGCGTGCCCGTTGCGCGGGACGGCAAGCCAAGACCCGGTTTTGAAAACAAGGTCTTTTACGTCTGGTTCGATGCGCCGATTGCGTACATCGCCGCCACCGAAGAATGGGCGGAAGCGACCGGCGGCGATTGGGAAAGCTGGTGGCGCACTGACAAAGGCGCTGATGACGTCACTTATGTTGAGTTCATGGGCAAGGACAATGTCGCCTTTCATACGGTGAGTTTTCCGGCGACCATTCTCGGGTCTGAAGAGCCTTGGAAACTGGTGGACACGCTGAAGTCGCTCAACTGGCTGACCTGGTATGGCGGCAAGTTTTCAACGTCGGAAAACCGCGGCATCTTCATGGACCAGGCGCTTGAAATATTGCCGGCGGATTATTGGCGCTGGCATTTGATGGCGAATGCTCCGGAGTCTGATGATGCGTCCTTCACGCTCGAGCATTTTGCGAGCGTCGTAAACAAGGACCTTGCAGATGTTCTTGGAAATTTCGTCAACCGCATCACGCGCTTTGGCGCAGCGCGCTTCGGCGAGACGGTTCCCGCCGAGGGCGGCTATGGCGAAGCGGAGCAGGACCTTGAACGGCTGCTCACAGAAAAGGTCAAAACCTATACCGAGTGTCTTGAAGTGATGGAATTCCGCAAGGCGTTTTCGGAACTTCGCGCCATCTGGACCGCGGGCAATGAATATCTGCAAGTCGCCGCGCCCTGGGTGAAGATCAAGGAAGATAAAGACGCAGCCGCTGCATCCGTGCGCTGCGGGCTTAATCTGATCTTGTTGTTCGCGGCGCTTTCACGGCCGGTTATTCCGTATACGGCGGATAAAATGTTTGCCGTGTTCGGGCTTGACGCCAATAGCGCGGGCGCCTGGCCGGAGGATGTGAGTGCTGCGCTTAATCGTCTCAAGGGAGGCGAAGCCTTCTCGCCGCCGGACGTCTTATTTGCTAAGATCGAAGACGAGCAAGTTGAGGCATGGCGCCGGCAATTCGGCGCGGAGTAGGGGATATGACGAAGGCGTTTCAATGCATCATCGCTGCGGGATTGCTTTTGATCTCCGCCTGTTCGCCTGATGCGGAACGGGCCGAAGCGCGCGCCGAACCAAGCGGTGAGGAAGCCGAGACAATCAGCGGGCTCATGGCGGCGTTCAACGACCACGATCCCGACGCAATGCGCGCTTTCTGGCATGATGATGTGACGTGGTACGAAATTTCCGGCGGTAGCGCGTCCGTGATTACCTCAAGCGCCGCCCAGCTTCACGCCGAACTTGTCGCCTATTTTGAAGCCTATCCAAGCGTGTCGTCGCGCCTTGAAGGCATTACCGTCAACGGCCGGTTTGTATCGGCGGTTGAAAACCCCATCTGGGAACAGGATGGCGAACGCAAAAGCCAAAAGTCGAATGTTGTGTATGAGATCGTTGACGGGAAGGTGAAAAGGTTCTGGTATTTCCCGCCTCAATAGGAGACGCGAACATTCACACCGTCCTTGGATTTTTGCTTGCTTTGACATTGATTGCGATCGCTGCGCTGCACGGGTTTTGGGCGTTTGGCGGATTATGGCCGGCGTCGTCTGAGCGCGCGCTGATTGATATGGTTATCGGTTCTGCGGAGATGACGCATATGCCGCCAACTGCGACCACGCTTGTTGTGTCGGCGGCGCTGGTTGTCGCTGCGCTTGTTGCACTGGCGGCAAGCGGCGTTCTTCGCCTCGGCCCGGTTTGGCTTAGCAAGATTGCAGCCCTTGGCGCGGGGCTGGTTTTTCTGGCGCGGGGCATAGGCGGCTATTTTTTCAGCAAAATCGCCTGGACGCCGGTCGAGCCCTTCGCGAGCTTAAACCTATGGCTCTATTCGCCGCTTTGCGTAGCAATCGGCTTGTCGTTCCTCGCGCTCGTTCTAACTGCGAACCCCTTACACAGGAAACATTGACATGATGAAAGATCTTTTTTCGCTTGAAGGCAGAACCGCTGTTGTCACCGGCGGCTCGCGCGGCATCGGCAAGATGATCGCGCAAGGGTTTATAGAGCAAGGGGCGAAAGTCTACATCACGGCGCGCAAGGCGCCTGCATGCGATCAGACAGCGGAGGAATTGTCGAAGATCGGGACTTGTATTTCGCTGCCGCATGATCTTTCGACTGTTGATGGGTGTAAGGCGTTCACGGCTGAGTTTCTAACCCACGAAAACGCCCTCGACATTCTCGTCAACAACGCCGGCGCCGCCTGGGGCGCAGAGTTCAAGGAATTTCCCGAAACTGGCTGGGACAAGACTATGGACCTCAACGTCAAGTCCCTGTTCTTTTTAACCCAGGCGCTTCACGATCCCTTGAAGGCCGCCGCCAGCGCCGACAAGCCGGCAAAGGTGATCAATATCGCCTCGATCGACGGCATCAAAATCAACCCCTGGGAAACTTACGCCTACCAAGCCTCAAAAGCTGCCGTCATTCATTTGACGCGGCGCCTTGCAGCACGCCTCATTGAGGACAATATCTGCGTTAGCGGCATCGCCCCCGGCGCCTTTGGATCGGAGATGAACAAGGCAACGCGGGATGCCGCGGACATGGTCGCCAAGATGATCCCGGCGAAACGGGTCGGAAAGCCCGAAGACATGGCCGGCATCGCGGTGTATCTCGCCTCAAAGGCCGGTGATTATGTGGTTGGCGATACGCTGGCGGTCGATGGCGGTATCGCGTACTCGAGCATCGGCGACGCCTGGGGCTGATCGCCCTAACACAAGGAGATTTCCATGAGCGCGGGCGAACAACAACCGATTGGGTCAGGATTTGGTCCGAAAACCGAACCCGACGAAATCATGGCAGACATCGACCTTGCGGGAAAAACCGCGGTGGTCACCGGCGGCTATAGCGGCATCGGTCTTGAAACGACCCGCGCGCTCATTGGCGCCGGCGCCAAGGTCATCGTGCCGGTGCGGAGCAAAACGAAAGCGGAAGAGCAGCTCAAAGAGGCCGGCCTTTCCGTCGAGACTGGCGAGATGGACCTCGGCGATCTCAATAGCGTGCGCAAATTTGCAAACGACGTGCTGGCGGCGCATCCACAGATCGATTTGCTGATCAACAACGCCGGCATCATGGCGTGTCCTGAAACACGCACCGGCAAGGATTGGGAAGCGCAATTCGCCACCAACCATATCGGTCATTTTGTGCTGACCAATGCGCTGGAACCTGCGCTAAAGAAAAATGGCGCCCGCGTTGTTTGCCTTTCGTCGCTGGCGCATAAGCGCTCGCCCATTCGCTGGGAGGATATTCACTATCGCAATGGCGGCTACGACAAATGGGAAGCGTATGGCCAGGCCAAGACCGCCAATGCGCTATTTGCGCGAGACCTTAATCGACGCTGGTCAGGCGATGGCGTCAAGGCGTTTTCCGTGCATCCGGGCGGCATCGTCACCCCGCTGCAACGTCATCTCGATCAGGAAGAAATGATCGCCATGGGCTGGCTTGATGAGAATGGCGAGCTTTCGGAATTAGCGAAGAACTTTTTCAAAACGCCGGCGCAGGGCTGCACAACGACCCTTTGGTGCGCTGTCAGTCCAGCGCTGGAGACCCATGGCGGCGAATATTGTGAAGATTGCGACATCGCGCAGCTCGCCACTGAAGATTCGCCACAGTATTTTCATGTGGCGCCGCACGCCGTTGACAACGAAGCGGCGGCGCGGCTGTGGGATGAGACGGAAAAGATGCTGGAAAGTTAGTTAGACTACGGATAATATATCGGCTTGTCGCCGTCTTTCCAGGGGTCGTGCTTGATCATTGCCCGTTGGAAAAGTTGCATCTCCGTACAGGTTCGCAGCCAGGACTGAAGCTTTGCAAAGGGTTCCTTGTCGAACCAGTCAGGATCGGCGATGCGAAACTGCCGCACAAAGGGAAAGATGGCGATATCCGCAAAGCTAGGCGCCTCGCCGAAGAGGAACGCGCTGTTTTGTAATCGATCATCAAGTTTTTTGAGAAACTTTACTCCTTCATCGCGATGGATGAGCTTGTCCGCACCCTCATAGCGCGTTGAATATTTATAGCGGTCGAGATGATGTTTAAACTGCCCGTCATTTTCTTCGATGAGGGCGTTTGCTTCTTTCATGTTAATCGAACGCCAGCCATAGGGATCGTTTTGACCTAGCGCCCAGTGCATGACATCAATGCTCTCATCGATGACGGCGCCGTCGAGCAATTTTAAGACGGGCACCGTTCCTTTTTGTGATGCTTCAATCATCGATGGCGGCTTATCCCGCAACGAAACTTCCCGCAATTCACATCGTATGTCGCTAACGGCAATCGCCATCCGCGCCCGCATCGCATAAGGGCAGCGCCGGAAGGAGTATAATATGGGCAGGGCCTCGCTCATGATGCGTCTTTCACGCCGCGGGGATGGCGTTGAACGCCAATGTGATCTTCTCCGCGCGCCTTCGCAAGGTCGATCTGTTTTTGACGTTCCGCAAAACGTATTCGTTGTTCGTTGTCGGTCTCGTTAAAACAATAAGGACACGAAACGCCTTTCACATATCTCGTCGAAGCCTTGTCGTCGTCGCTGATCGGGCGGCGGCAGGCGTGACACATATCATAGTCGCCGACTTCCAATCCGTGTTTGACAGAAACCCGATTGTCGAAAACAAAACAATCGCCGCGCCAAAGACTTTCCGTTGGCGGTATGCGTTCGAGATATTTCAGGATGCCGCCTTTCAGGTGATAGACGTCATCGACACCTTCATTTTTGACAAACGCTGTCGCTTTTTCGCAGCGGATGCCGCCAGTGCAGAACATGGCGACTTTTGTATCGGGTTTTTGTTCACGGAATTTTCGGAACCATGCCGGGAATTCACGAAAGGATTTCGTCTTCGGGTCAATCGCGTTGTCAAACGTACCGATAGCGACTTCGTAATCATTGCGCGTATCAATCACGACAACATCATCGGACTGGATCAGCGCATTCCAGTCTTCCGGTTCTACGTAGGCGCCAACTTGCTTGTTGGGGTCAGCTTCTGGCGCGCCCATGGTGACGATTTCTTTTTTGAGGCGAACCTTCAGCCGGTAAAACGGGTTTTCCGGCGCATAGGACGCCTTGTAGTCAAGGTCATCAAGGCTAGGCAGGGCGCGCAGCCTTTTAAAGGCAACATCGATTTCTTCGGAGCTTGCTGCGATCGTTCCATTTACGCCTTCTGGCGCCAGCAAGATTGTGCCGCGAATATCCGTGTCGCTGAACGCTGCATCGAGCCTTTCCTTGGTCGAAGCGATATCGTCCATCGGCGTGAACTTATAAAAGGCGGCGACTTTGAATTGACTCATTAAACTGTGGCGTGCTGCTGCGTTGCCTAGATAAAGCGCCGGCAGGCTGATTTCCATATAAGAATGCGCTATGGTGATCCAAAAACGGGGACGGGACATCATCATGCGCGTATTTTTTGCCTTCATGGCGTTGCTTATCGGTGTTGCAACGCCCGCCGCATCGCAAACTGTTGCTGATAGAAGCCTTGGCGAAGGACCGTTTGATCGGTTGGTGATTCGCGGCGCGACGATGATTGACGGCGCTGGCGCGCCGCCGTCGGGTCCGGTTGACATTGTTGTTGAGGGCGGACGGATCGCGCAAATCGTTCCTATCGGCGCGCCGGGATTGCCAGCAAACGAAGATCGCCGCCCACCGGCGGGGACCCGTGAAATCGACGCCGCTGGCTTGTATGTTCTGCCGGGCTTTATCAATCTCCACGCCCATATCCACGATCAAAGAACCGGGCAAGGCGTGTCCCCTGATTACATTTTTCGGCTCTGGTTGGCGCATGGAATTACATCGGTGCGCGAACTCGGCAATTCGCGCGGCGCTAAGTGGACGGCTGATCTTGCGGCGCGCTCGCGTCGCAATGAAATCGACGCCCCTAACATTTATCCTTACCCTGTGTTTCGCGGCTGGTCAGCGGGCGCTGTCGATTCACCAGCAGAAGCGCGGGCGCGCATTCGAACGCTAAAACGAGAAGGCGCCCTTGGCGTGAAATTTTTCGGCGCGCCGGAGGAAATCCTCTGGGCCGGCCTTGAAGAAGCGAAAAAGCAGGGCCTTAAGACAACCATGCACCATGCGCAGATCGACGTCGCGCATGCGAATGTTCTCGATACGTCAGCGCGCGGGCTCGGCTCCATGGAGCATTGGTATGGGCTTCCTGAAGCGCTGTTTGATGACAAACGACTGCAGAATTACCCGCTTGATTACAATTATGCAGACGAACAAAACCGCTTCGAAGAAGCAGGCAAGCTTTGGGCGCAAGCTGCTGGTCCGGGCAGCGAGCGTTGGGAATATGTGATAGAGACGCTTCTTGAGCGCGAATTTTCCATTGTGCCGACTTTCTCCATCTACATGGCGAGCCGCGACTGGATGCGGTCTCGGCGGGCGGAATGGCACGATGAATACACCATGCCGTCGCTTTGGAAATTCTTTGCGCCGGACCGCAATGCCCACGGCTCTTACTGGTTTGATTGGGGAACGGAGCAGGAAGTCGCCTGGCGCGACAATTACCAGCGATGGATGATGTTCATCAACGAATACAAAAACCGCGGCGGCAAAGTCGGCGTTGGCGAAGACGCAGGATACATCTATTCGACCTATGGGTTCGGCTTTGTCCAGGAGATGGAGATGCTGCGCGAGGCGGGCTTCCATCCGCTGGAAGTTATCAACGCCGCAACGCTGCAGGGCGCCAAAATTCTGGGCGCAGCGGACACCATTGGCTCCATTCAGGTTGGCAAGCAGGCGGATCTTGTTGTTATCAAGGAAAACCCGGTCGCCAATTTGAAGGTCCTTTACGCCACCGGTCATATCAAACTTAGCGAGGATAACAAGCCGGTGCGCGCCGGCGGCGTCGACTATGTGATCAAGAACGGCGTGGTTTATGATGGCGCACAGCTTCGCGAGTCGATCAAAGACATTGTCAAAACGGCCAAAGATGAAAAAGGCATCGCGCCAGGACCAATGCCGATCGTCGATTTTGCTCCGGACAATTAAAAGCAATAGGAAAAGAGGATAGTCATGCGCGTGATCTTAACAGCCGTCAGCGGATTGATGTTGTGGAGCGCCGCAAGCGCCAATGAACTCGAACAGGCGGTCGCCGACGATTATCCTTACGTTTTTGATCTCTATAAGCATTTCCATCAGAACCCTGAACTATCATTCCGTGAAAGCGAAAGCGCTGCGCGCATGGCTGCGGAGCTCGAAGGATTGGGCTTTACCGTTACGCAGCGTGTTGGCGACGCTTGGGTCAAAGCCAAGGCCAAAAAAGACGTAGGCGAAGTGGTCGACGGCGTCGGCGGCTATGGGCTGGTTGCGGTGATGGAGAACGGCGACGGTCCGACGCTCGCCATTCGCGCGGATATGGATGCGTTGCCACTCGAAGAAAAAACCGGGCTTTCTTACGCCAGCACGAAAGTGTCGACAGACTATCACGGACAAGAGGCACCGGTGATGCACGCTTGCGCCCACGACAGTCATATGGCGATCTTGATTGGCGCAGCGCGTCGTCTTGTAGCGATGAAAGACGAATGGTCAGGGACGCTTGTTCTCATCGGTCAACCTGCCGAGGAAATTGGTCTTGGCGCGTTAGCGATGATCGATGACGGCCTTTATTCACGCTTTCCAAAACCTGACTATGTGATGGCGCTGCACACGTCAGGTTGGGATTCGGCTGGCGACGTCACCTACACCTCAGGTTATGCGCTGGCGAATGTGGATAGCGTCGATATCACAGTGAAAGGCGTTGGCGCCCATGGATCTGCGCCGCATATGGGCAAGGACCCGATCGTCATCGCGTCGCAAATCGTAAACGCCTTGCAGACGCTCGTCTCGCGCGAGGTCAATCCGCTGGAAGCGGGCGTTGTCACGGTGGGCTCGCTGCAGGCGGGCTACAAACACAACATCATCCCCGATGAAGCGCATTTGATGATCACTGTGCGTTCTTATGATGACGGCGTGCGTCAGCAATTGCTCGATGGCATTCGCCGCATCGCAATCTCCCAGGCAAAGTCTGCCGGTCTTCCCGAAGAACTAATGCCGGAGGTCAAGGTCGAAAGCGATTATACGCCTTCGACCTATAACGATCCGGCGCTCACGGAAAAAGTGATGGGCGCCATCGCGCAGAGTATTGGCGAGTCGCGCGTGTACTCGCGCCCGCCAAGCATGGGCGGCGAGGATTTTAGTCAGTTCGGTCGCACCAAATACGATATTCCAACGGTTATCTTCTGGGTTGGCGGTAATGATCCGAAAGCGATGAAAGCCGCGGCAGAAGGCAAAGCGCCGCCGCCTCCGGCGAACCATTCGCCTTTCTTCGCACCCTTGCCGGAGCCAACGCTGAAAACCGGCGTGCACGCAATGACTGCCGGCGCGCTTGAACTACTCACTATCTCTCACAACGAGTAATAGTAATGTGCGCATATTTGTGAAGTGAAAACGCTTCGAATCGAATCAATGATTCGTTGTACTGACAATATTCACAACTCACATTTTCGCGAAATTGAGTAGTTGCTTTGAAGTAGCACGAAAGCTCTGCCGTTCATCATTCAATCAACTGCGAATTGAGTTCGCAATTCTTGCATACGCTGTAATTGAGCGCTCAAAAAAAGGGCCGCAGAGCGGCCCTTTCTTCATTGTGTTGTCTGCTTTGACACCGGTCAAAACATTAAAGACTTTGGGAGCCTAGCATTTTGACGGTCCAAAGCTGCAGCCAAAATTAATCAGTGTTTTGACATTGGTTGGACCATTTGACGGAAATGCCGTGTTGTGACCAAAGCGGGAAGCTCCCTGAAGTTTGATTGAATCATCAACAAAGCCCCAACTCGTTACAGCGGCTACCCTGTTCCGATTTGAATCAACGGGAGGCGTGCCGGTGGAGCCGTCGGATTTACCGAAATTGTGAATCCATGGACCGCCGCTGCTTCCGCCCGTCATGTTGTTGCCCATGACGACCTGATTGGCGTCAAGGCCCGGTCCGAAGACGAGCGCAGCATCCTGAATCGCCACCGATTCGGCCTGAATCATCCGCACGCCAGTATAGTTAGCTTGAGGATAAGAGATCTGCGTCAGATGCGCGGCCATTTCGCCATCCGGGCTGCCGAGGGGCGTATACCCGCGGTCATTCTGGTAAAGGCCATATCTGCCGACGACATTGCCGACTTCTTCTTCGACACCGTCATTGACTTCTGAATTCATCACCACAATGGCGACATCATTTTCACAAATGA
This sequence comes from Hyphococcus sp., assembly GCA_028285645.1. Taxonomy (GTDB): domain Bacteria; phylum Pseudomonadota; class Alphaproteobacteria; order Caulobacterales; family Parvularculaceae; genus Hyphococcus. The sequence continues at coordinate 15,716 of JANQOV010000097.1, read as the reverse complement.
TGCCTGGAACCACGCACTCGTCGGTGCCGTTGAAATAGACACCTGGAATGATGATCGCCTGTGATGTCCATGTTCCGTATGGCACCTCGCCATTATGCCTTGCAGGCTGGAAGAATACCTGATCTGCAAAACCCGTAGCGCCCAAACCGAAATCATGTACGCAGTGCGCTGCTGTCAAGACAAGGCCAGGACGGATAACCGACGCCGAGCAGACAAATAAACTTCCGCCAAAATCCATGAAGAGTTTGCCGGTTTGGCGATAAGGCGCTTCGTCGACTGGAGCGCTATTGGTATTAGAATTTGGTCTTTGAGAGACGATTCTGGACGTAAAAGGAACGCCGCCGAAGGTCTCGGTGCCGCTACCAAAAGCCTGATTGGAAAATCTAGATGCCGCCTCCCTCAACGGACTGGAATCCGGAAGCTGACTAAGACTCTCCAGCATCGGCAAGCGCGATTTTGCGTTGTCCATCTGCGAAGCAGACATTGCTCTCTTCGCGGCAAACTCAGTCGTATACGCAACTGCTTTTCCGTCATCGCTCATGACAAGATCTTGAGCATTGGCCGTCGTTGCCAATCCGACAGCAAGAAAACTAGAAAGTACTGATTTAAATGGAAACTTTTTCCCCATAGGTCACTCCTCCGAGTTTACAAAGCGCGCACATTACCATTGACTCGCAAACAGCAATAGTAGTTTGCGCAATTTCACGTGGGCTAACTTTTTTTAACTTGCATTTTGCGTCAACTCACATTCCGTGAAGTTTTCGAATCGCGATTGGGCGTTACTAATCAGTCATCGAACCAATTTCTGATGTCCGGATTGTGCGTACAATGATATCGTACAGCAGTAAAAAAGGTCTGCAGAAACAATCGTCTATTTTCAGCTGCGGCGGGCAATATCTCGCTCACTGCTATCATTGGCGATGTCGCGCTTGGACAGCATACCTTCGCTGAAGAAGGCGGCAGCAACGGCAATCGGGAAAGCGCGTTTGAAATCCGGCCCGGACAATCGGTTCCGGGTTCATCCGACAGGCGCCGCAGTGTTGATCTTGTGACCAACAATGACATCACGTTGCGTAATGCAGGCGCGCTGACGAATATCGGCACCGGCGCTGCGATTGGCGTTCCAAAAGTTATCTATGCGGAACGTTTCCCAAATGCTGATGTTTTGCCCTTGCTGGAGAGCGGCGCGACGGTAACGACGGGTCTTTTCCATACTGGCGTATTTGACGCTTCCATCGTGGGTAAGTTCAGGCGCGCATCGATTGTGCTTGGAAGCGTTGGTATCGACGGCGCGGCGCAGATCGACTTGAACTATGCGCTTGACACTGAGCAGCCATGCATCGGGCAGGACAGCGACTTGACGCCGTTCTATTTCAACAATCCGCGGCAAACCAGTAGGCAAATCAGTAGGCAAATCAGACGCGCGTTGCAGCGGGATTCAAACGTAGACGTATTCCTTGTTCTTGAAGCACGGAACAATCCTCCGGTTGGCGACTCTGGCTTGCCGCCGCTCCTCGGATTGGCGGTGGAAGCGCCGACAGGCAATTCATTCCTGTCAGTTGACGGCGGCCCATCTCAGCAGCGCACAACCAGCAACTGGGTGGTTGAGATGAAGTTCACGCCACAGGAAGAAAACGGATCGTAAGATCCAGGAAATCTGACCAGAGCAAACCGGCAGGCGTTCATGATCCCGCCGGTTATTTTTTTTCGAGTAGAATTTGACTTTGCTTCTCGACCTTGCCGGTGATTGTTTCAGCAATCGTCGCGAGCAAGCTGGGCAGGACCGCCTCGATGCGAATATGCGCCGGGAACACGTCAATTTGTCCTGTGATGTTCTGACCAAGCCCTTTCGCTGTGAAGGAGAGGGTGTCTTCGGTCGTCCACTCTTCGGTGAATTTGAACATCATGCCGCCTGTCAACTGCGACTTGATCTTACCAAAGCCTTCAATGATGCGCCGGCGCGCCTCTTCTTTACCGAGATCGTGAGAGACGGTGACGGTGACAGGACGGGGCATAAGGGTCTCCGGGCGATTTCACCTATATTTCGGGGCGCGGACGGGCCAATTCAACACCTTTAGCGAAGTGATTCGTTTTCTACAAAACCTCGCTGCGCTGTGATAAGCTGCAACAACAGGGTGGAGAGAGAGGTGTAATTCTGTGAGATTGGTGGTTTTGCTGGTCGCGATAGCGGCCATCGCTCTAGCTGTCGGCATTGCCGCGGCCGGGCCAGGGACACGCTATGGGTTTTGGGACTATGGCTTTGGATTAGGGTTGATACGGCAATTGGCCCTGCCCACAATAATTGCTTCTGGCGCTGCGATGGCGGCGTTTTTGGCTTCATTGTTTATTGCGCGCGGGCTTGCGCCGCTTGCATTGTTTGCCGCAGTGATCGCCGGCGCGGCGGCCTTTGTTCCAATACAAATGAAGAAACTGGTCGACGCCAATCCATTCATTCACGATATAACGACGGATTTTGCCGACCCGCCACAAATCGCCGCCGCCGCTGCCTTGGAACGCAAAAACCCGCCCGAATATGTTGGCGCGGAAATAGCGCCGCGGTCTAACCTTACTATTGCAGAAGCGCAGCAGGAGGCGTTTCCAGACATTCAACCGTTAACAGTGGATGCAAGTCTTGATGAGACTGCTGAGATTGTCCGCGGCGTCCTTAAATCCATGAACATGGAAATCCTTGACGACGGTCCGACCGAACTGGGTTGGCGGATTGAGGCGGCGTCGACCAGCCTATGGTTTGGATTTGTTGATGATTTTATCGTCCGGTTGCGGCCGGATGGAGCGCGGACACGTGTTGATGTTCGCTCCAAATCCCGCGTGGGCGTGTCCGATCTCGGTGCTAACGCAAAACGCGTGCGCACCTTTACGGACCGGCTTGAGAAGGAAAGCTGATCAAGCTGGAGGATTTGAAAGAGCGCCAGCGGCTTTGATGTCGTCGTCAAAAAGGACAACGGCGCCGGAAATCCGCGCCTTATTTTCGATAATGAGTTTGAGGCTTGCAGGATAAAGCTTGTGTTCCTGCTCCAAAATTCTCTCAGCCAGTATTTCCGGCGTATCGCCCGGGTGAACCGGCACGGCGGCTTGCCCGACAATTGGCCCTGAGTCCATCTCGCTTGAAACAAAATGCACTGTGCATCCCGCCAATTTTACGCCGGCGTCGATCATGCGTTCATGAACATTCAAGCCCTTAAACGCCGGCAGCAGAGATGGATGGATATTCAAGAGCCTGCCGCGCCATTCGCGTACGAAGTCCGGCGACAGAATCCGCATGAATCCGGCCAAACAAACAAAATCGACTTTGGCATGTTTGAGCGCATCCGATAGCGCGCTTTCAAAATCCTCTCTTCTTTCGAAGTCTTTGTGGTCAATTACGTATTGCGGAATTGCCGCTTTGGCGGCGTAAGCCAGGCCCTTTGCTTTCGGCCGGTTTGAAATGACCAAACTGATCTCTGCTGGATAATCCTTCTTCGCAGCGGCGTCGATAAGCGCCTTCATGTTGCTGCCGCGTCCGGAGATGAGAATCCCGACTTTGACTTTGGCCGCCATCAGTTGCTCACAATATCGCCGATGGGGCGGGCTTTTTCGCCAACGCTTTCCAGCTTCGCCACAATGTCCTCAGCGATGTCGGGTCTGCAAATTAGGACGCCGCCGACGCCGCAATTGAAGGTTCGGCGCATGTCTTCGAAGCTGATTTTTCCGGCATCGCTTAGCCAGGCAAACAATGGCGGCAGCGCAAGCGCCGTTTCGTCGAAACGAGGGGTAAGTCCCTTGTCCAGCACCCGCGGAATATTGTCTGTCAGCCCGCCGCCGGTGATATGAGCAAACGCAACGACTTCGGGTTTTTGCAGAAGCGGTAGAACGGATTTCACATAGATACGAGTCGGGGCGAGAAGCGCGTCCGCCATTGACTGCGCCTTGTCGAACGGCGCTGGATCATCAAAGCGAAGCCCCGCATCCTGGACAATGCGCCGGATCAGCGAATAGCCGTTGGAATGAGCGCCCGAAGAAGCAACGCCGATCATGACGTCTCCCGGCGAAGCTTTGCGGGGCAGGATATGACGCCGTTCAACCGCGCCGACGCAAAAGCCCGCCAGGTCGTATTCTCCGACTGCGTACATGCCAGGCATTTCCGCCGTTTCGCCGCCGATAAGGGCGCAGCCAGCTACGGCGCAGCCATCAGCGACGCCTTTGATCACTGCCGCAGCGGTCCCTTCCTCGAGCTTGCCGGTTGCAAAATAATCCAGGAAAAACAGTGGCTCAGCGCCTTGTGCTAAGACATCATTGACGCACATGGCGACGAGATCGACGCCGATCGTGTCGTGACGGCCTGTCTCAAAAGCAATCTTAAGCTTGGTGCCCACGCCGTCGGTCCCGGAAACCAGGATCGGGTCGTTAAATCCGGCGGCTTTTAAATCAAATAGTCCGCCAAATCCGCCTAAATCGCCGTCGGCGCCGCTGCGCGCCGTGGCTTTGGCGAAAGGAGAAATCACCTTAACGAGCCGCTCGCCCGCATCAATATCGACGCCGGCTTGTTTGTAGGGGTTGTTCATGGCGTCGTCGTAAACAATGCTGGCCCCGCTGTACAACTGAAATTGGCCGGAAATTGAGCTGTCGCGGGGATTGCGGGCAAATGAGAATTAGCGTGACCTGACCGGGCGGCAGGCGGTATAAGCGGCCAGCGATTGGCGGCGATAATTGAGAGTTTGGACATGCGAATAAGTTGGTTTTTTGCGGCAATTATCGGGGTGTCGCTAGCCTGGGTTGGTCCGGCGGCGGCGATTGGCGAAGATGTTTTTGTCGTGCCGCGCGTGACCGTGCAAGCCGAGGCTGACAGCGCAACGCAAGCGAAGGCGCAAGCGCAAGCACAGGGCCGGCGCCGCGCAATGGACATTTTGTTGCGCCGGCTGACGGTTGAGGAAGACTGGATCTATCTACCCAGGCTCGCTACCGGCGAGCCCGCGCCAGTCGCCGGCGGCGAGGGTAAAACAGCAATCGCACTCACTGGGCGCGATTTGGAGCTTCTTGAATCCGGATTTGAGGTCAACAACGAAAAAAGTTCCTCACGCACTTATCGCGCCTTCATCACCTATCGGTTCAAGCCCGCCGCGGTGCGCCGCCTCCTCAAAGACGCGCGCATTCCATACAGCGAAGCGCAAACGAGAACAGCGCTTGTGCTGCCCGTGTTGCAGACAACAAATGGTCTTTATCTGTGGGAAGAAAATAATCCATGGATGGCGGCCTGGAAAGTGCGCCCTTATGACAATGAACTAACGCCAATGGCGGCGCCGCTTGGCGATCTTGAAGACCAATCGGCTGTGACGGCGCAGCAGGCGCTAGCGCTCAACCAGGACGGCATGCAATCGCTTGCCGAACGCTACAGCGTTAGCCAGGTCATTATCGCGCATGCATATTTGCGTCAGATGGACGGCGAAGATCGGCTGCAAGTGCGATTGATCAACGGATTTCGCGAATCCGGGGAACTGACGCCATTGCCGGAACTCGGCGGTGAAATCGCCGCTGTTCCGAGCGAAGCGTCATTGCCCACTGGCGCGGCGGAGGCGGTTCTTTCAGCCAAAGTTGGCGACGTACTCGCCGAAACCTTCTTCAAACAGCCGTCTGGCAATTTTCCGGCGCTTGCGGAGGATGCGATCGAAAGCGCTGTGGCGAAATATGCGAGCGGTTGGAAAGCGCGAACCCTGATCGATCATTCTGCAGCTGCGATTTTGGAAACCACTGCTTTCTTTGGTTCGATCGGCGAGTGGACGAAAATCAGGGCTGCGCTGGTCGATACGCCGCTTGTTGGTTCGGTGCAGGTCAACTCGCTATCTCGAGGCGGCGCTGAAATGCTTGTCCGCGCCTATGGCGATCCCAGCAAACTGATTGTTGCAATGGAGGCGCAAGGGCTTGCGCTCTGGACGCAGGGTGATGATCGTTGGTTCATAGCAACGCCATCAACAGCGCAAGCAGTTCGCCGCGGCAATCGATTGCGTGGCCGGCGTGGGCGATTTGGTGCGCGCGATGATGGCGATGTTTCTGACGGGATTGCGCCGGCGTCGATTCCGGAGATTATTGAAGGCGCAGAGTCCAAGGTCGATTCCCGGTACTGAAGCTGCGTTTAGGGTACCGTCCAGGAACCGTGATGAGTTCTTATAGGCGCTTCAATCATCATGAAACCGCATCAACTCTCACTGGGTCTGCCGGAGCAAGCGCCGGATTTTTCGGCCGCCTCCTATATCGTCTCTGAATCAAATGCCGCTGCTTACGAAGCAGTTCAGCGATGGCTAAAATCTGAGGAACAAAACCTCATCATTTGCGGGCCGCCGAGTTCCGGGAAAACTCATCTGGCGCACATCATTGCCGAAACAGCTGGCGGTATCGTCGTGTCGGGCGCAGAAGCTTTAGGAGAATTTGCCGATGCTGGCGCCTTACTGATCATTGATGAATTTCCCGCATTAGCAGCGCCAAGCGACCTGCTTTCTATTCTTTCGAAACTGCAGGCTTCTGGACGGCGCTTTGTTTTGGTTGGAGAAGACCCGCCGGCGGCGTGGGCTGGCGATCTAATAGATCTGAAAACCCGGCTTGAAGCGACACCGCGTGCGGTCGTTCAGGAACCGGATGAAGCGTTAATGAGCCGCGTCATCGACAAGCTATTCCGCGATCGGCAAATCAACGTTCAGCCGAAGGTCATTAAGTACGCAGCGCCGCGTCTGCAGCGCACATTTGCGGCGGCCTACGCATTTGTCGCCTTGTCGGACGAGGCAGCGCTCGGAAAGCCAGGCGGGATTTCACTTGGCGTTGCTCAAAAAATCGTCGCCGCCCTTTCTGAGCACGAATTGTCTGCTTAGATAGTACCTATACGTCACCCGAAAGGAGAACTCGCGTGCCGGCCACTGCAGACGACGCCGCAAGGTCAGAGGAAAAACCATCAAAGCTGACGCGAGCAAACGCCAGTTTGCAAGCTGACACCGGTATTACGCACGCATCGCCAGAGCGCTTTATCAATCGCGAGTTGTCTTGGCTTGCGTTCAATATGCGGGTGTTGGACGAAGCGTACAATGAACGGCATCCCTTATTGGAGCGCCTTCGTTTTCTGTCGATTTCGGCGAGCAATTTGGACGAATTTTTTATGGTGCGGGTCGCCGGTTTGCGTGGGCAGGTTCGCGAGGGCGTCGCGGCGCTCAGTCAGGAAGGCCTCACCCCGCAACAGCAACTGATCTCCATTAACGAGCAAGCCTCGAGATTGATGGCGAAGCAACAGCGATGTTGGTCTGAGCTCACAAAATTGATGCGAGACGCCGGTGTGATGGTGCTGCGTGATGATGAGCTGACTGATGCAGAGCAGGTGTGGCTTGAAGAAGAATTCCAGAAAAACATATTTCCCGTGCTAACGCCGCTCGCCCTCGATCCAGCGCACCCTTTTCCATTCGTGCCAAATCTCGGGCTTGTGCTTTGCTTTAATTTGAAGCGGAGCGACGGCGCGATTGTGCAGGCTCTTTTGCCGGTGCCGGTAAAGATTGGCAGGTTCATCGAATTGCCGGCGGAATCATCCGGGGATGAGCTTCGCCAGACGGTTCGATACATTGCCCTGGAAAAGGTGATCGTTCGTTTCATCAACCATATTTTTCCGGGCTTTGAGATCATTGGACACGGCGCCTTTCGCGTTCTGCGCGATTCAGACGTTGAAATCGAAGAAGAAGCGGAAGACTTGGTTCGCGTCTTCGAAACAATGCTGAAGCGGCGGCGGCGAGGCGATGTGATCCGTGTCAAGATCGAGGCCTCCATGCCTGAGCAGATGCAGGACCTGATCTGCGAAAAGCTCAATGCCGGCGCACATGACATAGTGTTAGTCGATGGCATATTGGGGCTGGCGCAAGCCGATGAGCTCATTCCGGCGAGTCGCCCAGACCTGCAATTCAAACCGCATGAACCGCGCTTCCCTGAGCGCATTCGTGATCATGGAGGGAATTGTTTCTCTGCCATTCGCGCAAAGGACCTGGTTGTTCATCATCCTTACGAATCTTTCGATGTTGTCGTGCAGTTTCTAAAACAAGCATCGGCTGACCCAAAAGTCGTCGCCATCAAACAAACGCTTTACCGAACATCAAAACAGTCGCCGATTGTTGAGGCGCTCATAGAAGCTGCGGAAGCGGGAAAGAATGTAACGGCGCTGGTGGAGCTTAAAGCCCGGTTCGATGAAGAAGCGAATATCCGATGGGCGCGGGCGCTTGAGCGAGCGGGCGTTAACGTCGTTTACGGATTTGTCGACTACAAGACGCATGCGAAATTATCGCTTGTTGTGCGTCAAGAAGCAGATGGCGCTCGAACCTATACGCATGTCGGCACCGGAAACTATCATCCGATCACAGCCAAGATTTATACCGACCTTTCGCTTTTTACTTGCGACGCGGCGATCGGTCGGGATGCCGCGAAAGTATTCAACTACATCACCGGATATGCAGCGCCGAAATCACTGGAAAAATTTGCGGTGGCGCCGCTTGATGCGCGGGAGCATTTCATTGCCCTGATCGATGAAGAGATCGCTTTTGCTAAGGCGGGCAAACCAGCTGCGATCTGGGGCAAGATGAATGCGCTCGTTGATGGCGCTATGATCGATAAGTTTTATGAAGCGTCATGCGCTGGCGTGCAAATTGATCTTGTGGTGCGCGGCATTTGCTGTTTGCGCCCTGGCATTCCCGGCTTGTCAGAAAATGTTCGCGTCAAGAGCATCATCGGGCGTTTTCTTGAACATGCGCGAATCTATTGTTTTGGCGCGGGCAAGCCTTTGCCCAGTCCTCAAGCGCGGGTTTTCGTTTCGTCGGCGGATCTGATGCCGCGAAATCTGGATCGACGGGTGGAGGTGTTCTGCCCGGTTGAGAATCCGACGGTACACAGTCAAATCCTTGATCAGATCATGGTCGCCAACCTGAACGATGACGCACAAAGCTGGTTGCTGCAGCCTGACGGCGGCTATGAGCGTGTAACGCCGCCGGGTGAGGACGCAACTTTTAATATTCACACCTATATGATGACGAATCCCAGCCTGTCAGGTCGCGGCGCGGCGATTGAATATCATAGGCCCGCGGAGCTGAAACACCGAAAATAGGCGCTGGCGGCAACGCGAATCGCGTCGTAGTCATTTGAACAGCACCTAAAGGTCTAAGCAAACTTAAATGGCGCAGAAACGAAAGAACGCACCCATTGATGCGCGCCCCAGCGGGCGGGCTGTGGTGGATATCGGATCAAATTCGGTGCGCCTTGTTATCTACGACGGACCGCGTCGGGCGCCGATTGCAATATTCAATGAAAAAGCGCTGTGCGGATTGGGCAGAGATATGACCCATGATGGGGCTTTAAACCCTGCGTCGGTCGCGGATGCACTTTCGACGCTAGGGCGGTTTGAACGATTGCTTAGCGAATACGGGAATCCGAAAACCTATGTCATCGCCACTGCCGCGGTGCGCGAAGCAAAAGACGGCGCCGAATTTATTAAGTCAGTCAAAAAAGCAGGCTTTGACGTCCAGTTGATCTCGGGGGCGGAAGAAGCCCGGCTCGCAGCGCTCGGCGTAATTTCATTCGAACCTGACGCCAACGGCTTAGCAGGCGACATGGGCGGCGGCAGCCTAGAACTGGTTGCGCTGAAAAATGGCGCGGCAAAATCGCTTTCCAGCCTTTCCATCGGACCTTTAAGACTCATGGCCGAGGTTGGCGAAGATATGCGCGCAGCGAAGGCGATGATCGAACATGCGCTCAACAAAGCCGATTGGCTGAAACCGGGCTCATTTGAAACACTCTACACAGTGGGCGGCGCTTGGCGGGCTGTTGCCCGAATTCACATGCGTCTTCGAAGCTATCCGCTTTCGGTGCTCCATCACTATGAATTGACGCGTCACCAGGTTCTTGAAATCTGCGATCTCGTTGCGCATCAGAGTCGGCAATCTTTGGAGAATATACCGGGCATTCCACGCCGAAGGCTGGATACATTGCCCTATGCAGCACTTGTATTGAAATCGGTGATCGAGCGGACGGGCGTCAATTCGGTCGTTGTGTCATCTGGCGGCGTCAGAGAGGGGCTGCTTTACGAAGATCTTTCCAAGGAAGAGCGAAAGCAGGATCCGCTTCTTTCGGCGGCCCAGTTTTACGCAGATAAACTTGCTCCTGACCCTTCATTTGGAAAGTCAGCGTTTTCCGTGATTGCGCCATTGTTCGAAGGCGATGATCAGGCGACAGCAAGGCTTAGACGCGCGGCGTGCATGCTTGCCGATGTGGGCGCCTATTTCCACCCCGATCATCGGGCGCGCCACGCCTTTGACACAGCGTTGCGCGCGCCGCTGGTAGGCGTTAGCCATCGTGGTCGCGTTGCAATCGCCCTTGCGCTGTATCGGCGCCATGCAGGGCGCACCGATAGTCTGCCCGACGAACAGGCGGTAAGTCTGCTCTCCTGGGAGGAGCAACAGTGGGCAATGAAACTCGGGCTCGCCTTGCGTTTTGTCGCGTCGCTTTCCCCAAAGGTGAGCGCCCCGATCAAGGGATGCCTGCTGGTGCTCAAAAATGATCAGCTTGTCTTTCAAGGCCCGAAAGACCGCGCATCGCTAATGGCGGAAACGCCGTTGAAGCGACTGACATCCCTAGCCAGCGTCTACAGCGTTGAACCCATCACAGATTTCAGTGATTAATCGCCAGACGGCGTTATGTCGATCACGCCGTTTTTCAGTTTCAATGCAATCTCTCCCCGCTTGAGCTGCAACGCCAACTCGCCAAACACTTCGCGCCGCCACCCCTTGAGCGCCGGAACGTCGGCATCGTCGTTGAGGGCGATTTCTTCTAGATCCGATGCGCTTGCGATCAATTTCGGCGCCACATCAAAATGCGCACATTGCCGTTTCAAAAGCACTTTTAGCAAATCGGTGACATCTGCGGGGGGTTTTTGGCGGTTATCGCGCGAAACTGCCGGTAATTGCGCGCGCGGCGTTTCAATACCGGCCTTAACGGCTTCGATAATCGATGTCGCCGCGTTTGACCGTTCATAACCGTTTGGAATACTGCGCGCGCGGGACAATTCCTTTGCGGATTGCGGTTGCAGCCGCGCTAGTTCAAATATCGCTTCATCTTTTAAAATCCGGTTTCGCGGAACGTCGCGTGATTGCGCTTCCTGTTCCCGCCATTCAGCCAGCTTGACCAAAGGCCCCAGTTCTTTTGCTTTGACGTTCTTGAGCTTTAATCGACGCCACGCCAATTCAGGCTCGACCCGATAGAGCGATGGATCATAGAGTGCTTCCGTTTCCGCTTCGACCCAGTGGGTGCGGTCTTGCTTTTGCAGATTGTCTTTGAGGAGCGGGTAAGCGTCGCGCAGATGTGTGACATCAGACAGAGCGTAAGAGAGTTGCGCATTGCTCAATGGACGTCGGGACCAATCGGTAAATCGCGAGCCTTTGTCAATTTGCGCGTTTAAGAGCCCGCGCATCAACGGTTCGTAGCCAATCTGGTCGCCATAACCGCACGCCATGGCCGCAATCTGGGTGTCGAACAGAGGCGCCGGCACCTGTTCGGTGAGTTTATAAAATATCTCCAGATCCTGCCGCGCCGCGTGGAAAATCTTGACCACGTTCGGGTCCGTCAAGACTTCGAGGAATGGCGTGAGATCGAGGTCTTCGACTAGCGGGTCGATGATCGCCTCGAGATCGTCTGCGGCGGCCTGGATAAGGCAGAGAATCGGCCAATAGGTCCGCTCTCGCATGAACTCTGTGTCGATTGCGGCGTACTTTTGCCGGCGCAACGCAGTCGAGAAATCTTCAAGTTCTTCGTTGGTCTTGATCACACGCATAACCGGCGCTTCTAACAGCGCTCGGCCTTGCCGTCATCCTTAACCTTCACGGCATGCAAAAGCGCTGCAGGGGCCTGGGCGGTCTCCTCAAAGCTGCGCTTGACTTTAGACGCGCGCAGGGCCACTTCGGCCCTTGCTGGCGGCGGCTGGCGACCATCCTCAGGGCTCAATGGAGAAGATTGATGCACGCCTATCGCACCCACAATTGTGGAGCGCTCCGAAAATCTGATGTCGGCGGCGATGTCCGTCTTTCGGGATGGGTCCACCGCAAGCGCGATCACGGTGGTTTGTTGTTCGTTGATCTTCGAGATCATTACGGGTTGACGCAACTTGTCGTTGAGCCGGAGGCGACTTTCTTTGCAGCGGTTGAACACGTTCGCCAGGAAAGCGTTATCCGGGTGTCCGGCGAGGTCGTCGCGCGTGATGAGGATGTCATCAACCCAAACCTGCCGACTGGAGAGGTCGAAATCCGTATCGAAGAATTCGAAGTTCTTTCCGAAGCTGACGAGTTGCCGTTGCCGGTATTTGGCGAGCCGGATTATCCTGAAGACATAAGGATGACGCACCGGTATCTCGATTTGCGCCGCGAGACGCTGCACAAAAACATCATGTTGCGCGCCGGCGTGACCAAGGCGATCCGCGACGGCATGGAAGCAAAGGGCTTCACGGATTTCCAGACACCGATCCTCACAGCATCGTCGCCGGAAGGCGCGCGCGACTTTCTGGTTCCCTCGCGTTTGCATCCCGGGAAATTCTATGCGCTGCCGCAGGCGCCCCAGGTTTTCAAACAGCTCATCATGGTGTCGGGATTTGACCGCTATTACCAAATCGCGCCGTGCTTTCGCGATGAGGATGCGCGCGCAGACCGATCAGCCGGCGAATTTTATCAACTTGATCTCGAGATGAGTTTCGTTGAGCGGCAGGATGTCTTTGATGCTGTGGGGCCGGTAACCCACGATGTGTTCAAAAAGTTCGCGGGCGACCGACCAGTGACCCGTTATCCGTTCCCGCTGATTCCGTATGATGAGGCGATGTTGAAATACGCCACGGATAAACCGGATCTGCGGTGTCCGATCGAGATGCATATCGTCTCGGATCATTTCCGCGGATCGGGTTTCAAGGTCTTTGCATCCATTTTGGACGCTGATCCGCGCCACGAGATTCGCGCCATACCTGCGCCGGGCGGCGGCAGCCGCGCTTTTTGCGATCGCATGAACAACTGGGCGCAAAAGGAAGGGCTGCCCGGAATGGGTTATATGATCTTTGCCGATGGCGAAGCGAAAGGCCCGCTTGCAAAGAATATCGGGGCCGAGCGATCTGAAGCCGTCCGGCAGCAACTCGGCTTAAAAGCCGGCGACGCTGCTTTCTTTCTTGCAGGATTGGAGAAGGACTTTGCAGCAGTGGCTGCGAAAGCCCGGGTGCTCATCGGCGAGGAAATGGGGCTTACCGACAAAGACCGCTTTGAATTCTGCTGGATTGTCGACTTTCCTCTCTATGAATGGGATGAAGAACGCAAAAAGGTTGAGTTTGGCCATAATCCGTTTTCCATGCCGCAGGGCGGATTGGAGGCGCTGGAAAACGCAAAAACGGATGAAGACTATCTGGCGATCAAAGCGTTCCAGTATGACATTGTTTGTAACGGCTATGAGCTCGGATCCGGCGCCATCAGGAACCACCGGCCGGACATTATGTACAAAGCATTTGAGATTGCGGGCTATGGCAAAGAGGTTGTCGAAGACCAGTTCGGCGGCATGCTGAACGCATTCAAATATGGCGCGCCGCCCCATGGCGGGTGTGCGCTGGGACTGGAGCGCATCGCCATGCTTTTGACTGATCAGGAAAATATTCGCGAAGTCACCATGTTCCCGATGAACCAGCAGGCGGAAGACTTACTGCTTGGCGCACCGGCGGAGGCGGGCTCCGAGCAGCTTAAGGAAGTGCATATTCGCGTGACGCCGCCGATCGTTGAGAAAAAGGACTAGCAAAGGGAGCGTTGACGGCTCATGGCTGCAATTCATGCCGATTTCGACGGCGGTAATATTCGCTGCCTTGACGCTTCAACACCATCGGACGTTCGCCTCGAAATTGTTCCGGACGGAAAAGCAAAGTTTTTTCAGTGGTTCTACTTCCGGCTCATCGGCGCCAAAGGCGAGGCCTGCCGGCTCAACATTACAAACGCTCATGCCGCCAGTTATCAGGGTGGTTGGAAGGATTATCGGGCAGTCGCATCCTATGACCGGGAGACGTGGTTCCGTGTGGATACTGCGTTTGACGGAAAAACGCTCAGCATCCAGCATCAACCGGCGCACAATTCAGTCTACTATGCTTACTTCGCTCCTTATACAACCGAGCGGTATCACGACTTCGTTGGCCGGATGATGGTTTCGCCCTTGGCCGAGACGACTTCGCTTGGCCAAACTCTCGACGGACAAAACATTGATCTCATTAAAACTGGTTCTGGCGAGCGTGTGATGTGGGTGATTGCGCGGCAGCATCCAGGCGAGACCATGGGGTCCTGGTGGATGGAGGGCTTTCTGTCGCGTCTACTTGATGAAAACGACGAAGCTGCAAAAATGTTGCAGAACAAGGCAACAGTCTATGTCGTTCCTTGCATGAACCTTGACGGAGCAAGACGCGGGCATCTGCGCACCAACGCTGCAGGAACAGACTTAAACCGCGCCTGGCGTAATGCTTCGATGGAAAAAAGTCCCGAGGTATTTCTGGTGAGGGAAGAAATGCGAAAATCAAGCGTTGATTTCTTTCTGGACGTCCATGGCGACGAAGCGATACCGAATAACTTCCTTGACGGCGCCCATGGCATTCCGGCTTGGGACGATACCCACACCGCGCGCCTTGAAAAGTATTCGGATGCGCTGCTCGCCATCAGCAAGGATTTTCAGACGAAGGATGGTTATCCGAAGCCGGCGCCCGGCGCCGCTAACCTCGATATTGCGACAAATTATGTGGCGCAGGAATGGGGCTGTCTCGCTATGACGCTAGAAATGCCCTTCAAGGACGCAAATGTGAATCCTGATCCGCACTATGGTTGGTCGCCGGAACGATGTCGTCAGCTTGGCCGCGACAATCTCGCCGTGATGGCGGAGATTGTCGATGACTTGCGACCGTAATCTTTTATTGAAGTGACGCTACGCCGAGCGGTACGGAGAACTTTTCGCACCACACGTAAATTTGCGAATACTCCATAGGATCGATATTGTCGGGCAGTTTGTAAGTCTGCGCGCCGGTTTTGTTGTTCAACGCCGAGAATTGGGATTGGACAACATACTCAGGATTGCCAAAACCGAGTTTTGGATCGGGCGCGCCGTCGAGGCTGAAATCATCAGCGAGAACCACGTAGTATCCGTCTTCGGCTTTTCGGATCGTTACCCCGCCGGTTGTGACGTGGTCACTACGTCCCTCAAATGAGCCAGACGCGACAATGACGGCGTCCGCCACGGCATGGATTGGCGTAGTTGATGATTGCGGTTCGGTTTCGGAACCGCCACAGGCGGCGAGTGAAAGTGCTGCAATCGCAGCGATGGCAATGTTTTTCATAGCTGTTTCCCTTCCAAATCTGTAGCGCGTAGACCATCGAGCGATCAAAAAGGCAATCCGGACGGGCCTCACATCCCATCACGATCGGGTGCGCAACATTCGGATAGGGGCAATTTTCGTGCGACGGGCGGGCGCGTGTATCCATGCGAATTTCCGACGTTTAGACGAATCGCCGAGCCGTGCTACAACGCGAGCGGGGGTTTGTGGACACAAACCGGGAGAGGGTTGATGGCGCGGTTTCTTTCAGTTCTGATTTTAGTTTTCTCCGCGACAGCGCAAGCAGCGCCTGCGGACGATTTGGAAGCGCTAATTGGCGATTACTGGGAAA